>PMIF01000231.1 GCA_003157035.1 Rhodocyclaceae bacterium | reverse complement strand
GCGCCGTTGGGTCCGAGCAAGCCGAAGCATTCCCCCTTGCCGATGGCGAAGGAAATACCGGCGACCACTTCTCGACCGCCGTAGGACTTGTGCAAATCGGTAATTTCTAGTGGCGCCATGCGTCGTGAATGATTCGGCGGATGATATGCAGACGGCGATGAAAGAAATGGTCGGCGCCCGGGATGACAGTCACCGGCAGTTCCAAGGCCTCGGCCCATTTGAGGACATTGGTCAGCGGCACGGTCTCGTCCAGCGAGCCGTGGATGACAATAGTGTCCGCTGCCACGGCAGCCGTGTCGTAGGTGCGATCGCCCTCGATGAATCCCGCTGCCGTGCCGACCAGAACCAGTCGCTGCGCCGGATCGCCAGCTTCGGCCAGTCGCTTGGCCAGGCGTGTCATGACATAGGCGCCGAACGAAAAGCCGGCCAAAGCCACGGGTAGCTCGCCGAAGCGGCTGCGCCCATAAGCATGCACCAGCAAGAAATCGTCAGTTTCCGCGTTGCCCTTGTCGTGCCGTCCTTCGCTGCCACCGACGCCACGGAAGCTCGGCCGCATGGTCGCGTAACCGAGTTCACGAAACGCCTTGGCCAACGTCGTTACCACCTTGTTGTCGGCGGTACCGCCGAACAGCGGATGCGGATGGGCGATCAGGACAGCACCTACGGGCTGATCGAGGGGTTCGACGAACACCTCGATCTTGCCCTCCGGACCATCGAGCAATACGCGTTCGTGTCTCGACATCAGACTCGCAACCGTTCGACGATCTCGCCCTTGACCAAGTAGCGATCGACAATCTCGTCGATGTCTTCCTTGTCGACGAAGGTGTACCAGATGCCTTGCGGATAGATCACCAACACCGGCCCGAGATCGCATCGGTCCATGCAGCCTGCCGAATTGATGCGCACGGCCCCTGGTTTGTTGAGGCCCAGTGCCTTGATGCGGTCCTTGGCGTAATTGCGCAGATCGCTGGCGCCGTGATTGTTGCAGCAACTCTCACCCGCCTGGCGCTGGTTGGTGCAGAAGAAGACGTGATATTGGTAGTGGGCGGTCATGGTTATCTCTCTGGTGCAGGGTACTTGATGCCATTCTTGGCAATCTTATCGCGGGCGGCCGCAATCAGGTCAATGCCGAGTACGTCGGCCAGTTCAACCAGATAGATCAAGGTATCCGCCACCTCGTCACGAACAGCAAGCAGCTTGTCCGCAGGCAGCGTCTGGCTTTGCTCAGGCGTCAGCCACTGAAAATGCTCGACCAGTTCCGCAGCCTCGACGATCATCGCCATGGCGAGGTTCTTGGGCGTGTGATAGGGCCGCCAGTCGCGTTCCTCGGCGAATTCGCGCAAGGCGTTGCGGAGTCCGACGAGATCGTTGATGGCGGTCATTGTTCCCCTTTCAGCATCATCAGCCATGGCAAAGCCAGGAAGGGCCACAGGTTCGAGGCCAGGCGCGTCAAGCCATGGAAATTCAGGAACTGCCCGGGGTTCCAGGTCTGGAAGGTGTTGGCCAGGTAAGGGTTCTCCGGCACCAGATTGACCAACGACGTCGCCAGCAGCAGCATCAGCGCCGCCAGCGCTCGTCGCCAAGGCATTGCCAGCGACGACGCGGCGAACCATACGGCCAAACCAAGGCCGAGCCCGGCCAGACTGCCGTCAGTGGCCCAGGCAAAACCATCGTCGCCGTTCATGATCAGGACAAAGGCAAAACTCTTGGCCGCCAGCGCCACCAGCAGCAGCGCCAACACCAGGCGGCCCTGGCTGCGCCGCGCCAGCAAGGACAGGACAAGACCAATTGCCGCCGTATTGACCGCCACGACTGCGGTTTCAATGCGAAAGAACGTCTCGGCGGAATACGGCAGCGGCGCCGCCAGTCCAGCCAGTCTGTGCAGGTCGCCATTGCCGAACAGCAACGTCTCGGGATTGAATTGGGTCAACAGCCACAACCAGATCAGCAACAGACCGCGATCCGCCGTAACCCCGCTGAGAAACAGCCGATGCCGCAGCGCATGCAAGCGTCCGCCGTCAAGCAACGCGGCGCCCCAAGCGATACCTATGACGCTGCCCAGCAGCGTGCCAACGACATTGCAGCCAAGATCGAGGTTAGAGGGCACGCGACTGGGCAGGAAATTCTGCAGTGTTTCCATGCTCAGGCTCAGCAGCGAACCAATGGCAAGTGCGACCAACGGCGCGAACCATCCCAGCTTCGAGCGCAAGGCGACGACCCAGAGGAATCCAACCGGTACATACGCCGCGACATTGATCGCAATATCGAAAGCCGTCGTGTAACGTGGCCACCCGGCGGTCAGGAATGCAGTCGGCGAAGCGCCGGAATCGGTCCAGCCGGAAAACGGGTAGAGACTGCCGTAAACGGCGAGCAGCGTATAAGCGCCGGCGAGGTACAACGATAACCGGGACGCCGAAGAGGCAGTCAAGCCATTGGCGCGCTACAGGCAGCGACCACTCGAGCACGCAGTTTGCGGAAGATCTCCGCCGGTGACAACGAGGCCGTATTGAAGCGCGGCAGTTCGATGCCGTCGAGCGTATTCTTGACCAGCAGGCCCAGGTCGGTGTCGCCTTCGGTCAGCAGCCGTCGGCTGAAGAACAGCGTGTCCGGATCTTCTTCCCGCATCAGCAGGGCGATGTAGTCGCGGCTGCGCGCCGAGATCGTCAGGTCCGTTGGCGCGCTGTCGAAGATGGGGCGAAAGCCAAGCTTGCCATAAGCGAAGCGCAGCGTCAGTCCGGCATCGAGGACGCGAATACAGAAGCGTTTACCAACCAGAGGCTCGAGCGGCGCACGAGGAATCATGCGCCCGAGCGCAAGATTGAGTCCGGTGAGCAAGGCAAGCGTTGGCGGCAACTGCGGCAAGCGACCGCCAAGGCTGGCAATCGCCTGTGGTAGCGTGAAATCCGGAATGCGATAAGTACTCATGCGCTGTTCTCCACCAATTCGAGACCCGGCCGGGCGTGCCAGAAACCGTTGCAGCCACCTGACGGCATCCAGGGTGCCAGCGAGTGCCACGCCGCCCCGGGCGTCAGACTGCCGTCGATCGCCGCACGAAAAGTATTGGCGATTTCCAGCGTTCCGTCGGCCTGCGGACTGAGACGCAGAACATCCACACCGCTTGCCACCAGCGCCGGCAAATCCATGAGCAGATTATAGGCTTTCGCCGACTGTGTCTGGATGCCGTTGACAGTCAGAAAGGCATCACCTTCGCGGGTCTTGAGAATCATGCCGTCGGGAAAATCGATACATTTGAACTCGCAGGTGTCCTTTTGCAGGTTGAAACGCCGGGCCGTGAAGCAGCGAGCAGAGTAGGCCAGTGGTACCCTACCATAGGCAAAGACCTCCGTTTCCAGACCCTCGGGCCTGTTCGCCTGAAGCCCGGCCAGGATGTCGCGGCTCGCTTCCGGCGGCATTACCCAGCGACGGGCACCCATCTCGTTGAGCAAGCCGAGCGTCTGGGCGTTGAAGACATTCAAGGTCGGCCCGGCCACATACGGGACCCGCCGTTCTGCCAGCAAATGAACCGCGCCCATCTCATTGGCTTCGACGCCAAAGCGACCATCGTCGATGAGCCGGCGGATCGCCTTCAGATCGGATTCCGATTCGATCAACGGCAATGTCGACAGCACGGCTTCCTTGCCTGCCGCTACCAGCTGCGCGGCGATCTCCAGCCAGTCGTCGAGGCGCAGTTCGTGACGGCGGGCGCAGACCGTTTCGCCGAGGTACACGATGTCGACGGGCATCGCCGCGACTGCGGCGTAGAAGTCGAGGGTCTGTTGGCGGGGCCAGTAGTACTGAAGCGGACCAAGCGAAAGCTTCATTTCCACGGCCTGTTGTAGGCGCCGAGCGTGTAGGACTGGCCCTCGGATACCTTGTTGAGTTCCGCCATCCAGGCCCCCTTGGCCAAGAAATGATCGGCGTCGCGGCGGCAGGCGTCGATGGCTTCGCGCCAGACCTTGGTCACCTGGCCGACATAGGCCGGGCTGCGTTGCCGGCCTTCGATCTTGATGGCGCGAATGCCCATGCGCATGATCTCGGGCAACAGCTCCAGGGTATTCAGGCTGGCCGGCTCCTCGATGGCGTAGTAGGTTTCGTTTTCCACCTCGAAGCGGCCCTTGCACAAGGTCGGATAGCCCGCGCGTTCGCCGTCGGCAAAGCGGTCGATCAAGATTCCGTTCAAGCGCGTCTCCATGCCGCGCGGCGTCTGTTCCCAGCGCACCGCCTTGCCCGGCGAGCAGGCGCCATTGCAGTTCGGCGAGGTGCCAGTAGCGTAGGCAGACAAGGCACAGCGCCCTTCCACCATGACACACAGGCCACCGAAACCGAAGATCTCGATCTCGACGTCGGTGTTGGCAACAACTTGTTCCACCTGTGCCAACGACAGCACGCGCGGCAACACCGCCCGCTGGATACCGAAACGCTGCCGGTAGAAGTTGATCGCCTCGTAGTTGGTCGCCGACCCTTGGACAGAGAGATGCAGTCGCAGCTGCGGGTGGCGACGCTGCGCGTAATCCATAAGACCAATGTCAGCCAGTATCACCGAGTCGACGCCGTAGTCGGCAGCGCGGTCCACTGCCGCGGTCCAGCGCGACCAGTTCTCCGTCTGTGGGTAGGTGTTGAGCGCGATCAGCACCTTGACGCCGTGATCGTGGGCGTAACGTATGCCGTCCTTCAGGCTGTTCTCGTCAAAGTTGAGGCCGGTAAAGTTACGGGCATTGGTGTCGTCCTTGAAGCCGGCGTAAACGCAGTCAGCTCCAGCGTCCACGGCTGCCTTCATCGCCGGCAGGCCGCCGGCCGGGCAGACAAGTTCGATAGGTTTGCTATTCATGGTGTTGTTGACTTTCGTCGGGGTAGCAATATGGTACCCGCGATTGGCCGTCGTTCGGCGCCGGCTTAACCCGCATGGTGATGCGGGTGTTCGGCGATGTGGTGCGTCTCGGCCGCCGCGTGGTGGCCGTGGCGCAGTTGGTCATGGATGTGTGGATCGTGATGGACAAACTGGCGCGCCAGCGAACCGACCACCATGCCGACGGCGCTGGCGATCAAGCCGGCAAACTGGGCCGGAATGAAAGGGTCGTCGTCTGCGATCAGCACGGATAGCCAGACCGAGATACCAAGGAAAATGGATACCAACGCGCCCTGGTTGGTGGCCCGCCGCCAATAGACACCGCAGGCCAGCGGAATGAAGGCGCTCACCAGGGTCACCTGGTAGGCGTTCTCGACCATTTTGAAAATGCTGGCCTTCGAATACATCGCGTAGAGCGTAACCAGGATCGTGAAAGTCAGCGTGACGACACGCATGGACAGCAGCAGCTTGCGGTCCGTCATGTGGCGCATCATGGGCTTCATGATGTTTTCGGTAAAGGTGACCGAGGGGGCCAGCAAGGTGGCGGAGGCGCAACTCTTGATGGCCGACAGCAGCGCGCCAAAGAACATCACCTGGGCGAACACAGGTACCTCGGGCCTCAGTATCAAGCGCGGCAGAATGAGTTGGCTGGCCTTGGCATCGTCGGAACCCATCAACTCCGCAACCATGTTCGGATCGATCAGCGTCGCCGAGTAGGCCAGGAACATCGGCACAAAGGCAAATAGGAAATAGAGGCTGCCGCCCAGCACGGAACCCCAGACCGCGATCTTCTCGGTCTTCGCCGACTGCACGCGTTGAAAGACATCTTGTTGCGGAATGGAACCAAACATCATGGTGATCCAGGCTGCGACGAAGGCGATGATTTCCTTGGCGTCCAGGGCCGGCCAGAAGGAAAGTTTGCCTGCCTGGGCGGCATGTTCCACAACCGCACCGACGCCGCCGACCATGCCGGAAACTGAGCCACCGATGTAGAGCATGCCGATGCAGATGATGACCATCTGCAAGAGATCAGTGATGGCGACCGCCCACATACCACCGAATATCGTATAGATCAGGATGGTCGAGGAGCCGATCCACATGCCGGCCTCGACCGAGATGTCGCCGCCGGAAACGACGTTGAAGACCAGGCCCAGGGCGCTGATTTGGGCGCCGACCCAGCCGAGATATGAGAGCACGATGGCCAGGGTCGTCAGCACTTCGACGCCGCGGCCGAAGCGCTTCTTGTAGAAGTCACCGATGGTCAACAGATTCATGCGGTAAAGCGGCGCGGCGAAGAACAAACCGACGAGGATGAGACAGAGCGACGAGCCAAAAGGATCGGCCACCACTCCGTGCAGGTCTTCCTTGAGGAATGTGGCCGGGATTCCCAATACCGTTTCGGAGCCGAACCAGGTAGCGAACACTGTCGCCGTCACCATGTAGAAGGGCAGGTGGCGGCCGGCAACGGCAAAATCCTTGGTGTTGTGTACTCGGGTGGCGGCGTAGAGCCCGATGCCCACCGAGATGATCCAATAGATGATGACGAACCAGAGCAACATGGAAAACCTCGCGCGCGATCAGCTCAGCAACAAGAAGAGCAGAATCATAAACTCACCGGCCGCCAGCGCGACGAGCCAGGTCAGGCGCTTGCGCTGCCGCGCCTGCTCATGGCGCAAAGCCGCCAACTCCTCGGCGAGTCGCAGCTGCGGGGGATTGGTCAGCGCCTGGTGCACCAGGCGGGGCACCTGCGGTAGCAGTACCGCCCACTGCGGCGCCTCATGGGCAACGTGTTTCAGCAGTCCCCGCCAGCCGATTTGTTCCGACATCCAGCGCTCAAGGAAAGGTTTCGCCGTCTGCCAGAGATCCAGATCGGGGTCGAGTTGACGGCCAAGGCCTTCGATATTGAGCAGGGTCTTCTGCAATAGCACCAGTTGCGGTTGCACTTCGACATTGAAACGCCGCGAGGTCTGGAACAAGCGCAGCAGGACTTTGCCGAACGATATCTCGCTCAATGGGCGGTCGAAGATAGGCTCGCAGACCGCGCGCACGGCAGCCTCGAGCTCGTCAACGCGGGTATCTTTCGGTGCCCAGCCGGATTCGATATGGGCACTGGCCACGCGATGGTAGTCGCGCTGGAAGAAGGCAAGGAAATTGATCGCCAGGTAGTTCTTGTCGACGTCGTTCAACGTACCCATGATGCCGAAATCGAGCGCGATGTAGCGACCGTCGGCGGTAACCAGGATGTTGCCCGGATGCATGTCGGCATGGAAGAACCCATCGCGGAAAACCTGGGTGAAGAAGATCTCGACACCGGCGCGCGACAAGCGCTTCAGGTCGACGCCATCGGCACGCAAGCGATCAATCTGCGAGATCGGCGTGCCGTGCATGCGTTCCATGACCATCACCGATGGACGGCACCAGTCCCAGAACACTTCCGGAATCGACAGCAAGCTCGATTGGGCAAAATTGCGCCGTAGTTGGGAGCAGTTGGAGGCCTCCCGCATCAGGTCGAGTTCATCGTGCAGGTGCTTGGAAAATTCGGCGACCACCTCGCGCGGCTTGAGTCGCTTGCCGTCCGCCCAAAGGCGTTCCAGCAGGCCGGCAAAGGTGTCGAGCAAGGCGAGGTCATGGTCGATCACTCGCGCGATGCCGGGGCGCAGCACTTTCACGGCGGCCTCGCGGCCATCAGGAAGCGTCGCAAAATGCACTTGCGCCACCGATGCCGAGGCAACCGGCTGACGATCGAAGCTGGCGAAGACGTCGTTCACCGGCCGCTCGAACGCGCGTTCCAGTTCCGCTATCGCCAGTTCCGATGCGAATGGTGGCACCTGATCCTGCAGCTTGGCCAATTCGTCGACAAGATCTGCCGGCATCAAATCGCGGCGGGTCGACAGCACCTGACCGAACTTGACGAATATCGGCCCCAGCGCCTCGAGCGCCAGCCGCAACCGAACAGCGCGGGGCCGTTGCAAATCGCGCCAGAAGAAGATCGTGCCGACCAGCCTGGCTGGCAGGTTTTCCGGATCGTGATCGAGAATCAGCCGGTCAAGACCGAAGGCCAGTCCAACACGGATTATCTTGGCAAGACGTAGGAGTCGCACGGTGTGGCCAGGGGTTGCACCAAAGGCGGCGATTTTGCCCGGTTTACGCCGTTGCCGAAAGGGCCGGCCGTGTTGCATCGCTATAATGGCCTTTTTGCTGAATTCCCTTTGCCAATGGCCTTTGATCCCAAAACCCATCTGACCGAGCTGCTGGCCATCGCCCTGGAGAGTGTGACTCCGGGTGCACGGGCGGAGATCCGCCTGGAAAGACCACGCGATCCCGGTCACGGAGATTTCGCCTGCAATCTGGCGATGCAGCTGGCCGGGGCGCTGAAGGAAAACCCGCGCAAGGTCGCCGAGCGCCTGGTTAAGGAGATACCCACCTCCCCCTGGGTGGACACGGCCGAAGTGGCCGGGGCCGGCTTCATCAACTTTCGGCTCGCCGCAGCCGCCAAGACGCAAATCGTCAAGGAAGTGCTGGCAGCCGGCAATGAATACGGCCGCGGCCGCCCCAGCGGCAGCAAAATCCAGGTTGAGTTCGTTTCGGCCAATCCGACCGGCCCGTTGCACGTCGGCCNNGCCGGCCGCCAGATGGACATTCTGGCGCTGTCGACCTGGCTTCGCTATCTCGAACTATTCAAGGAATGCGTACCCTTCCCGGCCAATGTCTATCAGGGCGAGTACGTCCGCACAATGGCCGCACAAATTGAAAAAGCGCACGGCGATCGCTATGTGCATCCGGCGGCGGCTGTCCTGGGCAGTGCCCCCGCCGCTCCGCCCAGGCCGGATGACGGCAACTACTCCACTGAGGAAAAGGAGCAGTTGGAGAAACACGTCGATGGCTTGATCGCGGCCGCCAAGGACCTCCTGGGTGAAGACTGGGCCTACATTCACCAGCATGCGTTGACCGAGCAATTGGCCGACTGCCGCGAAGATCTCGAGGCCTTCGGCGTACATTTCGACTGCTGGTTCTCAGAACGCTCGCTCTACGATACGGGCATGGTCGCCAAGGTTGTCGCCGAGCTGGAGCAGCGTGGCTACATCTACCAACAGAACGGCGCCAAGTGGTTCCGCTCGACAGAATTCGGCGACGAGAAGGATCGCGTCGTTCAGCGTGATAACGGTCTGTTCACCTATTTTGCATCGGACATCGCCTACCACGTCAACAAGTTCGAGCGCGGCTTCGCCCGGGTGATCGACATCTGGGGCGCCGACCACCACGGCTACATAGCGCGCGTCAAGGGCGCCTTGAAGGCGCTGGGATTCGATCCCGACCGGCTCGACGTGGCGCTGGTGCAGTTCGTCAGCCTGTTTCGCGATGGCGCCAAAGTGTCCATGTCGACCCGCGCCGGTCAATATGTAACCCTGCGCGAATTGCGCCAGGAAGTCGGCAACGACGCTTGCCGCTTCTTCTACCTGTTGCGCAAGCAAGACCAGGCGCTCGACTTCGACCTGACGCTGGCCACCTCCGAATCGAGCGACAACCCGGTGTATTACGTCCAGTATGCCCACGCCCGCATCAGTTCGGTGCTCAGCCAATGGGCCGGCAAGGTGGCTGATCTGGCGACGGCAGAACTGAGGCCCTTGGTTGGCGAGCGCGAACTTCGCCTCTGCGCAGCGCTGCAGACTTTCCCGGACACCGTGCGCCAGGCGGCGGTCGATTGCGCACCCCATTCGCTGGCCTTTTACTTGAGAGACTTGGCGGCAGAGTTCCATGGCTGGTACAACGCCGAGCGCCTGCTGGTCGACGACGAGGCCGTAAAGATCGCCCGCCTGGCTTTGGCTTTGGCCGTCCGGCAAGTACTGCGAAACGGTCTGCACGTTCTGGGCGTTTCGGCGCCGGAGGCAATGTAATGAGTTATCGAAGCAATGCTGGCGGTACGCTGCTGGGTGTCTTGATCGGTCTGGTTTTCGGCGTCCTCATGTCGCTCGGGGTCGTCTGGTACCTGAATAAGATGCCGATACCTTTTCAGGACAAGACCAATCACGCCGAGCGCACAACCAGCGGCGATAGCGGCGGTAATCCGCCTGTAGCGCTGCCGGGCAAGCCCGGCAATAAGGTTGGCGAAAAGCCTGCGGACAAGGCCAGTGGCGACAAAGGCGGCGACAAGAGCGCAGACAAGCCGCGCTTCGAGTTCTACAAGATTTTGCCTGGCAACCAGGAAGCCACCCCGGCGACGGCCGCCAAGGCCGATATGAAGGCTGGCGCCGAGCCAATCTATCTGCAAGTGGGCGCCTTCCAGAGACCAACCGATGCTGACAACCTGAAGGCAAAGCTGGCGTTGATGGGTATTGAAGCTGGCGTCCAGGAAGCCGACATTCCCGAGAAGGGCAAGATGTTTCGTGTCCGGGTCGGACCGTTTTCGAGTGCCGACGAAATGAACCGGGTGCGGGCACAGTTGTCCCAGGACGGGGTGGCCGCCAGTCCGGTCAAGGGCAACTAACGGAGGAAATAGTTCATGTATCGACGTATTTTGCTTCTCGGGGCGATCTTGGCCGTGACTTCGGGCATCGGCGCCGCTGCGGACGCCGACAGTCAGCCGTATTTCACCTACAACCCGCCGCGCGCGACCGAAAATCGCGACCGAATCGAAGTGACCGAGTTCTTTTGGTACGGCTGTGGCCACTGCTATCGCCTCGACCCCTTCATTCAGTCCTGGCTGAAGAAATTGCCCAAGGACGTCGTCTTCCGCCGCATCCCGGCGGTCTTTCCCGGCCGCGACGGAGCGCCGGGCGGTTGGGCGCCCGGCGCGAAGCTCTACTACGCGATGGAAGCCCTGGGGCTGCTCGACAAGCTGCACGGCGAGGTTTTCAGCGCCATTCACAGGGATCGCATCAATCTCAGCAATGAAAAGCTGATGGTCGAGTGGCTGGCCAAGAAGGGCGTCGACACCACCAAGTTCATGGAGGTGTACAACTCTTTTGCCGTCCAGGCAAAGGTTTCTCGCGCCATGCAATTGAGCGAATCGCACGGGCTCGACGGTGTACCCGTACTGATTGTTGATGGCCACTATCGTGCTCCCGGCGACAGCGAAGATGCGCTGGTGCTGGTTGATCAACTGATCGACAAGACACGCAAGGAACGCGCGGGCAGGAAGTAGTGCGCGTCGTCATTACCGGTGCGTCGTCGGGCATCGGCGCCGAACTGGCTCGCTGCTACGCCAGCCAGAGCGCCCAACTTGGCTTGATCGCGCGCCGCGGTGATGAGTTGCGACGCTTGGCCGACGACCTTGGTGGCGGGCATCGGATATACCCGGTCGATGTCAGCGATGCCAGCGCCATGGCTGCCGCAGCGGCAAATTACCTGGGCGAGGTCGGTGTTCCCAACCTGGTGATCGCCAACGCTGGCATTTCCGTTGGCACGCTGACCCAGGCAGCGGAAGATCGCACGGCAATCGAGCGGGTCTTCCAGGTCAATGTTTTCGGCATGATCAACACGCTACAGCCGTTCGTCGCACCAATGCTGGCGGCGCGACGCGGCACTCTTGTTGGCATCGCCTCCGTTGCCGGCATCCGCGGCCTGCCCGGTGCCGGCGCCTATTCGGCGTCCAAGTCGGCCGTAATCTCTTATCTGGAAAGTTTGCGTGTCGAGCTGCGCGGCAGCGGCATCCGGGTGGTCACGATTGCCCCCGGCTACATTGCGACACCGATGACGGCGATCAACGAATATCCGATGCCGTTCATTTTGCCGGTCGACGAAGCGGCACGCCGCATTGTTCGCGCAATTGACAGCGGCCGCAGCTACGCGGTCATTCCATGGCAGATGGCGATCGTCGCCAAGCTGCTGCGCCTGTTGCCCAACCCGTTATTCGACGCTGTGTTCGCGCGTGCCGGTCGCAAGCCACGCCGACTCATCTGACAAGGCCTGGGCTGGCGTCAAGATACGAAACCGCCCGCCGAGGCGCTGGCGTCGATTGAGCACCAGTAGCGCCTTGTCAGATGTGATCAGCCAGTCGGCATCGCCATCGCGTGCCAGTTCGAGGAACTTCTGGTCCTCACCATCCTTGCAACGCGGCAGCTGGTAGTCCGCTGGCGGCGCCGCCGTGACGGCGGTCGCCAGCGCCGAGTATTCCGCCATGATCTGCCTGTGTTTCGATTCGTCGAGGCCGAATTGCGGCCGCGCACTGACACGCTCGAACTCCGTCAGGCAGGGCGCATTGGTCAGCGCCTGCCATTCATGCTGCGCCAGCAAATCGCCAATCGCCGCCAAGCGGCTATCGCGAAAGACGAACACCGAGAGCAGCACGTTCGTGTCCAGCACGACCCGCACTGCTCTGGCGGTCATTTCTGGGTATCGAGGCGAAACTTGGCGTACGAGCCCGGGGCATCTTCCAGGACTTTCAACTTGCCCTTGGCGGGATCGCGCGCGGCCACCTTGCGATCATCGATTGCGACCGCCCATTGCTGCCAGTCGGTCCACCAGGAGCCAGGTTGTTGGGCAGCGTCTGCCAACCATTGGTCGGCGGTGTCAGCCAGTTCATCGTTGGTCCAGAAACCATACTTGTTCGCCGCCGGCGGATTGACGATGCCGGCAATGTGACCGGAGCCGCCCAGGACGAAGCGCACCGGACCGGCGAATCTCTGGGCGCCGAGATAGGTACTGCGCCACGGCGCGATGTGATCCTCAATCGCCGAAATGAAATAGCTCGGCGTCTTGATCTTGCCAAGGTCGATGGCAACACCATCGAGAACGATGCCGCCCGGTTCCTTGAGCAGATTCTTCATGTACATGTTGCGCAGATAGAAGCTGTGCATGGCGTAGGGCATGCGTGTCGAATCGGAATTCCAGAACAGCAGGTCGAACGGGAACGGATCCTTGCCCATCAGGTAATTGTTCACCACGAAGGACCAGATCAGATCGTTGGAACGCAGCATATTGAAGGTGCCAGCCATTTCGCTGCCTTCGAGGTAGCCGCGCTCCAGCATCTTCTTTTCCAGGCTGGCAACTTGTTGCTCGTCGATGAATACGCCGAGTTCGCCGGGGATCGAGAAATCAAGCATGCTGGTGAAGAATGTCGCCGAGGCGATGCGCTTGTCCTTCTTGGCCGCCATGTAGGCGAGCGTCGAACCGAGCAGGGTGCCGCCAAGGCAGTAGGCGGCGGCGTTGATCTCCTTTTCGCCGGTTTGCTCGCAGACCTTGTCGATCGCCACCAGCGCGGCGTCGGTCAGATAGTCCTCGAAGGTCTTCTGGGCCAGGTGCGCATCCGGATTGACCCAGGACATGACGAACACGCTGTGGCCCTGATCGGTGGCCCATTTTATGAAGGAGTTCTTCTCGCGCAAATCAAGGATGTAGTACTTGTTGATCCAGGGCGGGAAGATCAAGAGCGGACGCTTGAACTGTTCCTTGGTCGTGGGATTGAACTGCAATAGCTGGAAAAGGTCGTTCTGGAAGACCACCTTGCCGGGTGTGGTGGCAACATTCCTGCCCAGCTCGAAAGCCGTCGTGTCGGTCATCCGGATGCGCAGGTTGCCGTCGCCATCCTCGATGTCGCGCAATAGGTTGTTGAAGCCCTTGATCAGGTTCTGGCCGTTCGATTTGACCGTCTCGCGGAATACCTCCGGATTGGTCATGGCGAAGTTCGACGGCGACAGCGCATTGATAAACTGGCGCGTAAAGAAGTTGACCTTCTGCTGCGTATGGTCGTCCAGTCCTACCACGCCGCTGACGGCATCGTGAATGTGCCGCGCCGTGATGAGGTAGGACTGCTTCATGAAATCGAAGAGGAAGTGCTGCTCCCACTGCTCGTCCTTGAAGCGCTTGTCGTCCTTGGCCGGCGTCGCGATCGGCTGGATGTCCATGCCGGTGAAACGCAGCATCGAATGCTGCCAGAGGGAAAAGTAGTCCCAGACCAGGTTCATCTGCGTCTGGGCAAGTTTGTATGGATTGGCCAGCATCTTGGACATCATGTCCATGAAAGCCTGCGCGATGCCCAGTTCATCGACAGGTGCGGCAATCCCCTTCTCGAGTTGTCGATGCACGTGATCGGTCAGTAGCTTGGACGCGCGGCTGGCAACTTCGGCGTAGGTCACAGCGATTTCCTGCGGATCCGGCAAGGGCGGCCGATCGGATTCTGTTGGCGCGGACATGAGACTCTCCTGTTTAGGTTCGGACGTAGCGAAAATTGCCGTTCTCGACAATGCGCTCTAGGCGGCGCGCCTTCTTGAGGTAATTGAGATGGGCGACGGCTTCGCCCATGGCAAACATGGCTTGATGCGGATCGCTGATATCGCGTGGAAACAGCACCGGCATGAGTTCGGCGGCGGAACGCGGAGCATCAGTGGCCGCCAGGAGTTCGTCGCAACGTGCAGCATGGTGGGCTTGCAGTTGATCGACGCGGGCGTGCAATCCCCGGAATGGCAATCCGTGTGATGGCAGGACCAAAGTATCGTTCGGCAGGAAGCGCAACCTTTCGATGGAGGCGAGAAATGCCCCCAGAGGATCCGCATCCGGCGTGACCGCCCAGACGCTGACGTTGGTCGAAATACGTGGCAGCAACATGTCGCCAGAGATCAGGGTATGCGATTCCTCGCAATACAGGCTGGCGTGCTCCGGAGCATGGCCATGGCCGATCATGACTTGCCAACGACGGCCGCCGATGGCCAATTCATCTCCGTCGGCAATGGTCGTGAAAGTCGCCGGGATTGCCGGCACACCGCGGGCATAGGCATTACCACGAGCGGCCAAGCCTGCCAGCATTTGTTCGTCCAGGCCGTGGGCGCGGTAGAAAGCCAGCATTGCCGGCACACCGAAACCTCCCAGCTGCGCCCACACGAGCTGGGCCGTCAGGTACTCCCCCTGCGTCATCGTCAGGGTTACGCCCGTCAATTCCTGCAGCCAGGCGGCTAGCCCGAGGTGATCTGGATGGAAATGCGTCACGATCAGGCGCGACAACTGGCGATCCGACAGGATCTGCCGCCAGGCATCACGAACGACGTCCAGCGCGTAGCCGGCGTCGACCGCGGCCCAACGATCGCCATCGGCAATCAACCACAAGTTGATATGGTCAAGGGCAAACGGCAGCGGCATTCTCACCCACGCGACTGCCGGCGCGACCACGGTCGTGGCACCGATAGCAGGCGGCACTGAGACGGGATATTGAATTGGATTCGCAGTCATGTTGGGGAAGTTGCGTCCATGGCGTAGTTCTGGTTTACTGGACTTTGCTAAGTCGGCCGTTAAGTACATTCTACCTGACCTGGAAGTAATTGGTGCAGTGCACCATTGGAATGTCGCCGCCTTGGCCATCACCTCCTTCGACTGCCAGCATCGCGTGAATTCGGCCTCGACATACCTTAAGCTCATTTTGACCATGTTCTTTTGGGGCGGAACCTGGGTTGCCGCCCGCGTTGTCGTCCAGGACGTGGCGCCGCTGGCGGCAGCGTGCTGGCGATTCCTGTTCGCCTCTGTCAGCCTGTTGGCGCTGGTGGCATGGCATTGCGGCGGACTACCGACCATCAGCCGCCGCCAGGTGTTCCAGGTGCTGGCGTTGGCAGTCTGTGGCATCTATCTCTACAACATCTGCTTTCTGGTGGGCATGCAACACATGACCGCTGGTCGCGGCGCGCTGGTGGTTGCGCTGAATCCTGTTGCGGTGACCATCGGCGCCTGGTGGTTGCTCGGCGAAGCCATGACTTTCAGCAAGGCGATGGGCAGCGCTGTCGCCCTGTTGGGCTGCCTGACCGTGATCGGCCATGGCTCGCCGTTGGCTCCATTGAGCGGCGATATCGGCAGCGGCGAATGGCTGATCCTTGGCTGCGCCGTGCTTTGGGCAGCGTATACCTTGATCGGCCGCAGCGCCATGCGCCACCTGTCGCCGCTGGTCGCCACCGCCTACGCCAGCATCGCCGGATGGCTGATGTTGCTGGCGACGACGTTGGTCACAGACCCTGGCGTGCTGGTTCCCCACTATTCGCTGCGTGCCTGGGTGGCAATCGGCTTTCTCGGTCTGTTTGGCACGACACTGGGGTTTACCTGGTTCAATCAGGCCGTCAAGCAAATCGGCGCCGCCCGCGCCTCGGTCTTCATCAACCTCGTTCCAGTCGCTGCCGTGCTGCAAGGTGCCTGGCTGCTCGGCGAACAACTGAGCACCTCAGTCGTGGTGGGTGGCCTGCTGGTTCTTTCCGGTGTCGCCATGACCCAGCGATCGGCCGTCGTTATCGAGCGTGACTAACGCGTCTATCGCGTTCCGGCAGTGGCATACTTGCGTCCTGGCGCAGCATGGACGCCGTGACCCAAGCAAAAAGGGGAAATGCATGTACAAGAACATCGTCACTGAAGTTGATGCCGGCGTTGGCATCATCACGCTCAACCGCGAGGACAGGCGAAATGCCTTCGACGATGTCACCATCCAGGAACTGGTTCGCGCCATCGGCGTCATGGGCCGCGACGAGGGTGTCCGCGTTGTCGTCCTGTCGAGTTCAGGCCGCGACTTCTGTGCCGGTGCCGATCTTGGCTGGATGCGCAATGCTGCGTCATTGAGCGCGGAGGAGAACCAGCGCGATGCGCGGGTGATGGCCGAGATGCTGAAGCGCATCGCAACCATGCCCAAGCCGACTGTCGCACGCGTGCAGGGTTCTGCTTTCGGCGGTGGTGTCGGCCTGCTGGCTGCGTGCGATATCGCAATTGCCACCTTCGACGCCCAATTCGCACTTTCCGAAGTCAAACTGGGCCTGATTCCGGCAGTGATTGCACCACACGTTATCGGCGCCATCAGCGAACGCCATGCTCGGCGCTACATGCTTACCGGCGAACGCTTCTCAGCGGCCGAGGCGTATCGGATCGGCCTGATTCACGAAATGGTCGCCGATGAAGCCGCGCTCGACGAGGCGGTCGGCCAGATCGTCGAGGCCTTGCTGCAAAACGGGCCGCATGCGCTATCCGAATGCAAGGATCTGCTACGCGCCGTGGTTCACCGGCCGCTGGACGCCGAGCTCATGGACGATACGTCGCGCCGCATCGCTCGCGTTCGAGTTTCGGACGAAGGCCGCGAAGGCATAGCCGCCTTCATGGAAGAACGAAGGCCCCAATGGCTTGCCGGCTGAATGGCTGATTGCGGCAGAACATGCGGCCCATGAAGCTCGTCCTGATCAGCGGCGTATCAGGCTCCGGAAAATCGATCGCCCTCAACGTGCTCGAGGATGCGGGCTATTACTGCGTGGACAATTTGCCTGCGCGGCTGCTGCCGCAATTGGTCGCAGCCCTGGGCTGTGATGGTCACCGCCAAGCCGCTGTCGCCATCGACATGCGCAGCGGCGGCGGCATTGCCGCTCTGCCGGAGGAGCTCAGAGAGTTGCAGGCCAACGCAACCGTCGAGTTGAGCTTCCTGTTTCTCGACGCCCGCGACGATGTGCTGATTCAGCGTTTTTCGGAAACGCGCCGCCGCCATCCTCTCGCTATCGGCGACTTCACGCTGGGCGAAGCCATCGCCAAGGAACGGGAAGCCTTGCAGGCGATAGCGGGGTTCGGTCACCGGATCGACACCAGCAACCTGAAGCCGAATGCTCTGCGGGGATTCGTCAAGGAATTCTCTGCTATCGAAGGCCGCGACGGCTTAACCCTGCTATTCGAGTCCTTCGGTTTCAAAAACGGCCTGCCGCTGGACGCCGACTTGGTGTTCGACGTTCGCTGCCTGCCCAATCCCCACTACGACCCGCAGTTGCGGCCGCTGACCGGGCGGGACCAACCAGTAATCGCCTACCTGGAGGCACAGGTGGAAGTTGGCAAGATGCTGGCGGACATCCGCCGATTCATCGAAGACTGGCTCCCTGCCTATATCAGCGATGATCGGTCGTACCTGACGATCGCCCTCGGCTGCACCGGTGGCCAGCACCGTTCCGTATTCATCGCCGAGCGGCTGGCGGAATACTTTCGCGGCACGGTCCGCGTGCTGGTGCGTCATCGCGCCTTGATGCCGTGAGGTCATGGTTGGCGCTGGTTCGCGCCGGCGACTGGGTGGTTATCGCGCTCGCGGTCGTGGTCGTCGTCGCCTCGTTTCCGTTCCTTTGGCGCGGTGGCCCCGCCGAGCGCGTAGTGGTTCGCCTGGACGGCCATATCGTCGGCGAATATCCACTGACGGCCAAGCGTCGAGTCGATGTGGCCGGCCCCCTTGGAACAACAGTTGTCGAAGTGGAACCAGGCAGGGCGCGCGTGCTGTCTGATCCGGGGCCTCGCCAGTACTGCGTCAAGCAGGGTTGGCTGAGCAGGGCCAATGCCGTGGCGATCTGCGCACCGAATCACGTCAGCGTCGCCCTGGTCGGCAGAACGCCGGGCTACGACTCGATTACCTTTTGATTGCCGTAAGCAACGCCTGCCAGCGCTGCCATTCCTGCCGACATGGATCGCTGACGGGAATATTTTCCGGGATGCCCAGGCAGTTGAACGGGGCCAGCGCCTGGCCGGCGCGAACGGCGCCCGCCAGACAGTCGTACCACGCCCAGCCGTCCTTGGTCTGGGCGCCGGTAATCGCCGCGTGAACGGTTTCCGGGAAATCGAATCGTGAAAGGTAAGTCTCAGTTACCTGCGCTATCGGCGCCGGGAAGACTTCCTTTTGCAAGCGCGTCTTGGTCACCGCATCAACACCACGCGAACGCGTGACGTAATCGGTGATCAACAGCGGAAACGTCTCGGCGATGGCCAACCAGCCTATGCCGGACAACAGGCCGGCGGTAAAGCCATCGTCGGCAAGTCTCTCGGGAATGCCGAACTCCGGCATCAGTGCCCGCATGGCAGCGCCAGTGGCAATGGCATTGTGCCAGTACGCCCGATAATCGAACTCGGCACAAGCCCCCTTCTGGTAGCGCGCCATCATTTCGGCGATGAATACGACACGGCGGACCTGAATCATGCCCAGACGCTGTACCGCCTCGCTGATTGATGCCGTCTTGCCAGCGTGCGCAAATGCGGCTGCGTTGGCATAGTTGATCAACGTCGCAGAAATGACCGGATCGAGTTGTATCGCCTTCGCCGCCGCCTTGATGTCGCCAGTGACGGCAGCAGAACTCACCGCCTGAAACAGGGCGCCTGGCGCAGGCAGGTTGCCATGCCCTTCGATAGCATCAAGAAACTGGCGCACCGACGTCGGGATCGCGGCATGGCTAGTGCCCTCGATGATCGCCGATAGCATTTCCAGGCCCGCTTCTCCAGCGGGGCCCATCTCCTTCGTGAAAGCATCGACACCGACGCCACCCGGGAAACGCTTGAAATCGAGCAGCGGTGGCGCGGCCGGATCGTCTGGCCAATGGGGTACGGCCTCGAAGAAGCGGCCCCAGTTATCGACAACAACCCAGCGCAATCCCGGTGTGCGGCTGAGCGCCCGGTTGATGTGGGCGAAAGCGGGGCCCGCCAGTCCTTCGATCGGCTTGCCTGGATCGTGTCGGGGGTCGCAGCCAGCTACGACGAGCGGCGCGAAGCCTTCGGATGCAGGCACGAAAGCAGCCAGCACGCCAAAGCCAGGCGCGGCCACTCCGTCCGGAGATACCGCCAGTTCGAATACTGCCGGGTTCATCAAGTATTGCTCTGAATCGCAATCAGCAGAAGTATTTCTTCGGCGACCGACAGAGGGAATCCTCCGCGCGTACCGTCCCTGTTATCCATCAGCAAGGATTGCAGGAATTGTACACACTCTGAGTGCCTCCAGAGTTCGATGAGTCTTGCCCGGATGTGCCCATAGCTCTCAAGTGAATTGCGCGGCGAGACCAGCGTGCCCCGCTCCCAGTCATCGGAGCGGACATTGAAGTGTTGCCGCATTTCTTCGGTTGAGCGCTCGAACTCTTCGCGATTGCCATTGAGCCGATGCAGATCGAGCAGCTTCAGCCAGTGATGCAGCGACTGGCGAGGGTTCTCGCGAATGTGTTCAACCAGCGTCTGGGCTGCTGACTCCGACAAGCCCATGGCGGTCATGATGTTGGCCAGCTCAATCGCTGCGGTTGCCGGATCGCTGGCGGCCGGCACGCTCTTCACTTCGCTGGTCGGCAATTCCCTGGCCGGCGGCGGCTCCAGAGTAAGCTCATTCGCCGTCACGGTCGGCGCTGGTGATTGCGCAGCCGCAACCGTTGCTTCCTTGACGGCAGGCATCGGTCCTGGCCTGCCGGTGGTGACGGTTTCGCTGGCCGCCGGGCCATCGAACGAGGCAATGATTGCTTGTTGAACGTCACCTTCCCCTTGCTCACTTGCACCCAGCGAAGCGACCACTAGAGCATCCGCACGCGCAGCCGTTGCGCGAGCTGAGGAGAGGCGAAATGCGTACATCAGCGCGGCACCGACCAGGCCACCGGCAATGACCGCCAGGAGCAGTTGCCACCAGGCCTGCTCCGTCTGGTCCTCCAGGGTCTTCTTGACAGTATCCGTTTCGAGTCTGAGTGCAGACTCCTGCTGACGCGAACTTGTCTCCAGCTGCGTTACGTATTTGTTCAGGTCGGCAAGCGCTGTCTCGAGCGCCTGGATCTTCTCATTGGCAGTGGTCTGCGCCGCCATTTGTTGCTCAGCCATGGCGGTCAATCGATCCACCATCGCCATGGTCTCACGCAGATCTCGTCGGCCGCCGGCACCGACAATCAGCTTGTCGGCGCGCGAGCCAATACCCTTGGTCGCGACCATGCCGACTGGCATCAGGCTGCCAGCGGCGGGCGCATCGTCACTGGCTACACCAACAACCGCCGGTTGGCTGTGATCCCCAGGACGTCGCGGCGGAACGCCAACGGGCAGCAGTAGCGACACCCCGGCCGACAGCTTGAGTTGGCTCAGGTTGGTGACGCCCGCCGATAGCTCAGGATTGGCCTCGGCTACCCAGCGCATGAACCGCTCCTGGCGCAGTGGGCCAGGAAAATGCTTGCGCGCCAACTGATGAAGGGTCATTGCCCGATCGAGCGTGTAGCGGCTGGCGGGCAGTCCATCAGGCATGCTCTGGCCGGTCTCCGCCTGCGCGAAAAGAGCGGGGGCATCGACCGAGGCAGCCGCAGCAGCAGTTGCCGGGACAGAATTGGCGACTGCGGCGGGCGGCGCGCTTGCCGGCGGCGATACCGCAAGCAAGTAGTCATTTGAAAGGTTGTAGCCACAGGTAACCACCAAGCGGAATTCGACCAGTGGCTGGCGCAGGGGTGAACGGGTAGTCAGAAGCAGGCGCGCAGCGGCGCCTGCCTGCCTTTCTACCCGGACGACCAGATCACGTGGGAGATAGTCTTCCTCGAGGGCGTCCGCTGTGCGACGAACGCTGACACACTCGCCATCGACGGCGCGCTCCACCGAACCTATAAGTGGAATCTCCAGTCGCAGCGCCTGCCCCAGGACGGGTTCGCCCACCACCTTGCCCAAACCCAGGGCATGCGCGGTGAAAGGTACACCCACCAGGGCGGCGGCGATGGCCGCAACAGTAGCCTGCCGACACCACGGTCTGGCAAGGGCCAGCCTCGATTGCGGCTGGAGGGGGGGCACGAAACAGCGAAATGGCTTCATAATTTGTTGTTTGCCAACACAGCACCCGCGCCCAGGCATCCCCCCAAGAAGGCCAGAGCGAACTGCAGCAAGGTACGGCATCAGCAAATCAGGTTGAACGATTATAGATCAAGTCGAATTCCCGTTTGCATAATTTTTTAGGATCACAATTTTCCTTGATCGAGCTCAAAGTCACTGCCGCCGACCGGCGCATCGCAAGATATTCAGCGGCCGCCATCGCCCTGACGATTGCCGAGGCCGCTATCCCCACACCGCTTCCGGGCGTCAAGCCCGGATTGGCGAACATCATTGTCTTGGTCGTCTTGGCGAAACACGGCTGGCGGGAAGCGGCCTGGGTCTCGGTACTCAGGGTGCTCGCCGGATCACTCCTGGTGGGCCAGTTCCTGGCACCGGGGTTCTTCCTCGGCCTGACCGGCGCGACAGCGGCGCTGATCGTGCTCGCCCTGGCCGAAGCTCTACCCTGGAAGTGGTTTGGCACCGTAACGCGGAGTATTCTGGCCGCATTTGCGCACATCGGCGGCCAGGTCTTGCTGGCCCGCGTATGGCTGGTGCCTCATGATGGCGTCTATTACCTGGTGCCTATATTCGCGACCTTCGCTCTCGTCTTTGGCGTGATCAACGGTCTGGTTGCAGCGCGGCTGCTGGCGGAGGAGAGTGCATGAACGGAACGATCGCAGTGGCCTTTACCGGCGCCTCCGGACTGCCCTATGGGCTGCGTTTGCTCGACTGTTTGCTGGCTTCCGGCGCTCGGGTCTGGCTGACCTATTCGGCGGCCGCGCGCACCGTCGCCCTATTGGAGGACGGCGTCGATCTGCCGGCTATCCCGGCCGAAGGCAAACGCCTTCTGGCCGAGCGCTATGGCGCCCGGGACGGACAGCTTGAGGTCTTCGGAGTAATGGACTGGACCGCCCCGATGGCCTCCGGATCGAATCCGCCTGATGCGCTCGTCGTCTGTCCCTGCAGCATGACCACACTGGCCAGGATCGCCTCTGGCCTCGCCGATGACCTGATCGCACGCGCCGCCGACGTGGCCCTCAAGGAAGGGCGCAAGTTGATCGTCGTACCGCGCGAGACGCCGCTGTCGGCGATCCACATCGAGAACATGCTGCGCGTCTCACGCGCCGGTGGCGTCATTCTTCCGCCGAGTCCCGGCTTCTATCACCGTCCGACCAGCGTTGCGGCGCTGGTGGATTTCGTCGTCGCTCGCATCCTCGATCAGTTGGCCATCAAGCACACCCTGATGGCGCGCTGGGGGGCTTCGCCAGCCTCCGTTAGCGACGCCGAGTAGTGGTGCGGCTGGCTCACTCGACGGTAACCGACTTGGCGAGGTTGCGGGGTTTATCGACGTCGGTGCCGCGTGCCGTGGCTGTGTGATANNCCGCGAGCACGCACTTCCATCATGTTGCTCTTCAACTTTTCCAGCAGGGCGTCGTTGGGGGCGACGGTAACGACTGGCATCGCTGCGGTGACCAAGGCTAGCGGCCCGTGCTTGAGCTCGCCAGCCGGGTAGGCCTCGGCATGGATGTAGCTGATCTCCTTGAGCTTGAGCGCGCCTTCAAGCGCGATCGGATAGTGCAGGCCACGACCAAGGAAGAGCGCGTTTTCCTTGCTGGCGAACTGCTCCGCCCAGGCAATGATCTGCGGCTCCAGGGCCAGCACCATCTGCACCGCGGCGGGCAGGTGGCGTAACGCCGTCAACGCGCTCGTCTCGCTTTCTTCGCTAAGGCGACCACGAATCCTGGCGATGACGTTGGCGAGGAGATACAGCGCAACCAGTTGGGTCGAAAAGGCCTTGGTCGAGGCGACACCGATCTCAACGCCGGCACGGGTGAAGAACTGCATGGCCGTCTCGCGCACCATCGCGCTGGTCGGCACGTTGACGATGGCCAACGTGTGGCCATGGCCCAACGACTTGGCATGCTTGAGCGCCGCCAGCGTGTCGGCGGTTTCGCCCGACTGCGAGACGACCACGATCAATGCGCGTGGATTCGGTACCGACTGACGATAGCGGTACTCGCTGGCGATCTCGACGGCGGTCGGCACGCCGGCGATGGCCTCGAGCCAGTACTTGGCGGTGACGCCGGCATAGTAGCTGGTACCGCAGGCCAGAATCAGCACGCTGTCGATCTGGGACAATGCGGCAGCTGCCCCCGGACCAAAGAGTTCAGCGTTGAACGAGTCTACGCTTTCGAGTGTGTCGGCGATGGCGCGCGGCTGCTCGAAAATTTCCTTCTGCATGAAGTGGCGGTACGGGCCGAGATCGACCGCGCTGGAATGGGCGACGACTGTACGTACCGGGCGATCGGCCGGTCGGCCTTCGCGATCGGTAATCCACACCTTGCCGATTTGCAGATCGGCGATGTCGCCGTCTTCCAGATAGGCGATCTGGTCGGTGGTGCCAGCCAGGGCCAGCGCGTCGGAGGCGAGAAAGTTTTCGTTCTTGCCAACGCCAACCACCAGCGGCGATCCTTGACGGGCGCCGATGATGCGGTGCGGCTCGTCGCGACAAAAGACGGCGATCGCGTACGCGCCGCGCAATTCGGCAACCGCCTTGCGCACGGCTTCGAGCAGATCTCCCGAGTACGTGGCGTCGATCAGGTGGGCGATGACTTCGGTGTCGGTCTGACTCTCGAAACGGTAGCCGCGCGCGATGAGTTGATCGCGTAGGGTGTCGTAGTTCTCGATGATGCCGTTATGCACTAGGGCGATTCGACCGAGTTCGGACCCACTATGGGGACCGCCGGAGAAGTGCGGGTGGGCGTTGGCCGTGGTCGGCGCCCCGTGCGTGGCCCAGCGCGTATGCGCAATGCCGGTATAGGCCGCCATTTGCGCCGCCTGGCTGTCGAGGTCGGCCACCCGCGAAACGCTGCGCACGCGACGCAAATTGCCATCGACGTGCAGAGCAAGGCCGCAGGAATCATAGCCACGATATTCGAGCCGGCGCAGCCCTTCCACCAGAACCGGGATAATGTTGCGTTGCGCAACCGCGCCGACGATGCCACACATGGCCAAGCTCCCCAATGACGAATGGCCGCATACTAAGCGCCGATTCGTGAAATGGGCTTGCGTGTTTTCGTCTGATATGCAATATTCTTCCATCTTGTTGAGGTGATGAAAGATTATTTCAATGGATGCCATGCGGAATTCTGGCCTCGACGCAATCGACCAACGCCTGCTGGACATCCTTCAGGGCGACAGCGCGCTGACGAATCAGGCGCTTGCCGACAGGGTTCACGTCTCGCCGCCGACCTGTCTGCGTCGGGTCAGGCGTCTGGTCGCTGGCGGATGGATAGAGCGGCAAATCGCCATCGTGTCGCCTGATCGCTTGCCCGGCCTGACGGCGATCGTCGAGTTGACGCTGGACCAACAGGGCGCGGAACGGCTGGGCGAATTCGAGGCCCGGGTCGCCGACGAGCCTGCGGTCCAACAGTGCTACCGGGTCGCCTCTGGCGTGGATTTCGTGCTGGTAGTGCGCGTCGCCGACATGGCTGCGTACCATGCGCTCGTCCATCGACTATTCACGGCGGCAGCGAATGTCCGTAACCTGCGCGTGTTCTTTTCGGTGAAGCGAGCGAAGTTCGAGCCCAGGCTGCCGCTGCCTAAGACTGCTTCGGCATCTTGACGGGTCGCCGCCAACCCGGAATGGTGCTTTGCCGGGCACGCGACACGGTCAATTCGCCGGCCGGCGCATCCCTGGTCAGCGTCGTACCGGCGCCGAGCGTGGCGCCACGACCGACCGTGACCGGCGCCACCAGCTGGCTGTCCGAGCCGATGAAGGCGTCGTCTTCGATAACGGTGCGAAACTTGTTGGCGCCATCGTAGTTGCAGGTGATGGTGCCCGCGCCAATGTTAACGCGGGCGCCAACCGTGGCGTCGCCGACGTAGGACAGATGATTCGCTTTCGAGTGGTCGCCGATGGTGCTGTTCTTCACCTCGACAAAATTGCCGACATGCACCTCGGCGCCGAGAACCGTGCCGGGGCGAAGACGGGCGAAGGGGCCGACCACGCTATTCGCGCCTACTGTCGCGTCCTGGATGACGCAGTTCGGCGCGACGCGGACGCCGTCGCCAAGCGTTACCTTGCCCTCGAAGACGCAGTTCACATCGATGAACACATCCCGGCCGCACACCAGTTCACCGCGCACATCGATACGGTCGGGATCGGCGAGCGTCACACCCTGGACGAGCAAGCATTCGGCAACGTTGCGCTGGTAAATGCGTTCCAACGCGGCCAGTTGCACCTTGCTGTTCACCCCCTCGACCTCCCAGGCATGATCGGGATGTCCAGTGTCGACCGTCAGGCCCTCGGCAACGGCCAAGCCGACGATGTCGGTCAGGTAGTACTCGCCCTGCGCGTTGCTGTTGCCAAGGCCCGGCAGCCAGCGCGCCAGCGCCGCAGTCGGAGCAACCAGGATGCCTGTATTCACCTCGTCGATCGCCCGCTCCGCATCGTCGGCGTCCTTCTCCTCGACAATGCGGGCGACACGGCCATTGTCACGAACGATGCGCCCGTAGCCGTGAGGATTGTCGAGCCTGACGGTCAGCAAAGCCAACGCTGCATCGCTGGCCAGGGTCGCCAATCGGTGGAGAGTCTCGGCACGCACCAGCGGTACGTCGCCGTACAGAACCAGCGTCGGCCTCGCCTGGTCGAGATAGGGCAATGCCTGCAGCACGGCATGGCCAGTGCCAAGTTGTGGTTGCTGGCGAACCCAGGTGACATCCGTGGCCGTGAATGCTTCCGGCACCTTCTCGCCACCATGCCCGTACACGACGCAGATACGGCCGCTAGCCAATTCCCTCGCGGTGGCCAGGACATGCTGCAACATCGGCTTGCCGGCAATCGGGTGCAATACCTTCGGCAAGTCGGAGTACATCCGCTTGCCCTGCCCGGCCGCAAGAATGACGATATTCATCATCCCCTCGCCGGGCCGCCCCTAGAGGGGATGCGCCCCCCGGTGGGGGGCAGCGAACGAAGGTGAGCGTGGGGGGCCATTATCTGGGCAACAGCGAGCTTCCCATCAGGAACTCATCCACTGCCCGAGCGCACTGGCGCCCTTCACGAATTGCCCAGACCACCAGGGA
>PMIF01000298.1:2574-2761 GCA_003157035.1 Rhodocyclaceae bacterium | reverse complement strand
TTTTCGTCGGTGGCGATGATCGAGAAATTGGCACTGGTGAGGATCGCGTTCTGCAAGGCGCCCGTCTTCAGCAGTGCTTCCTGGCGCCGCACTTCGGTGATGCCCGCCGCCTTGCCGACCTCGTCGGCAAGGCCGGCGTTGCTTCCAGTTTCTGGCATGTCGTGTCGACTCAGCCCTTCTTCATCCA
>PMIF01000298.1:0-2468 GCA_003157035.1 Rhodocyclaceae bacterium | reverse complement strand
CAACCCAGTACCAATGCACCTTGCAGCACGGTTCTGCGTGACAGGATTTCGTCTTTCATCGTTCGTTCTCCTTTAGATGACCTTCGCCGGCCGGCGTCGTCGCTCGCCGGAGCCATTGCCAAACATCAGCACCGCAACACGGAGCCTCAAACCCCTGCCCACGGTGTTGCGGAGAATGTCAGCAGTCGCAGCCCTGTGCTGTGCGTTGGCGCACATAAGACACTGACCGGCGTCCTTACGTGCCTTACCGCACAGAACGCTGAATCCCTTCGGCGCACCGTATAGCGTCCCAATCCGTCAAACAGATCATGGCCAAATCCCAATCAATCAGCCATTCGGGCCGACTCGCACGACTGCACCTGGTAGTTGCCTTGATCGGCGGTGTCTGTCTGGCGCTCGCTGCCTGCGGCGAAATGGCGACGCTGCCGGTCTCCGCCGGCACGGGACCGCAGCCGACACTGCCGCCGCCGCACCAAACCGCAGTGCCGACGGTGAACATCGCGCCGGCCGTGGGCTGGCCCACCGGTGTCACCCCGCTTCCGGCAGCGGGCATGCGCGTCGCCCAATTCGCCCGTGATCTCGATCATCCGCGCTGGCTCTATGTCTTGCCCAACGGCGACGTCCTGGTGGCAGAAACCAATGCTCCGGCCAAGCCGGAGGACGCCAAAGGCGTCAAAGGCTGGCTGATGGGCCTGGTGATGAAGAAGGCCGGTGCGGGCGTGGCCAGCGCCAACCGCATTACCCTGCTACGCGACAGCAAGGGCGACGGCGTTGTCGACCAACGCTCGGTGTTGCTCGATGGCCTGAACTCGCCATTCGGCATGGCGCTTGTCGGCAGCAGTCTCTACATCGCGAACTCGGACGCTGTGCTGCGCTTTCCTTACACCACCGGCGATACGCGCATCAGCGCGCCCGGTGTCAAAGTGGTCGATCTTCCGGCCGGGCCGATCAACCACCACTGGACCAAGANNCGTGGAGGCTGAGCGTGCCTCCATCTGGGAGGTGGATATCACGAGCGGTGCGCACCGAATCTTCGCCTCCGGCCTGCGCAATCCCAACGGTCTGGCCTGGGAGCCTGACAGCGGCGCGCTGTGGACGACTGTAAACGAGCGCGACGAACTCGGCAGCGACTTGGTTCCCGACTACATGACCGCGGTGAAGGATGGTGCGTTTTATGGCTGGCCCTACAGCTACTACGGCCAGCATGTCGACGAGCGTGTGACGCCGCAACGCCCCGATCTGGTGGCCAGGGCGATCGCGCCGGATTACGCCCTGGGGCCGCACACCGCCTCGCTGGGCCTGGCATCTGCCGCTGGCACGACGCTGCCGGACTCCTTTGCCCACGGTATGTTCGTCGGCCAGCACGGCTCATGGAATCGACGGCCGCACAGCGGCTACAAAGTGATCTTTGTTCCGTTCACGGCTGGCAAACCGTCCGGCCCGCCCGTGGATGTACTGACAGGTTTTCTCAGCGCCGAAGGCAATGCCTATGGCCGGCCGGTCGGCGTTGCGCTCGACAAGCAAGGCGCGCTACTCGTTGCGGACGATGTCGGCAATGTGGTCTGGCGCGTCACCGCACAGCATTGAATGGCGTGGTGGCGACCTCGCACACTGCGTAGCAACCACTGTTAGGAGAACGAAATGTCCGACGTCGGCTATCAAGAACCAGTTGAGGAACTATCCGTCGAAATCCGCGAGATGCATAGAGCACTTGTTTCGCTGCAAGAAGAACTCGAAGCCATTGATCGCTACAACCAACGTGCTGACGTCTGCAAAGACGAGCAACTTAAGGTCATACTCAAGCACAATCGCGATGACGAGAAGGAGCACGCATCGATGCTGCTGGAATGGATTCGCCGTGCCGATGGCAGCTTTGCCACGGAACTCAAGACTTACCTATTCACCGAGAAGCCCATCACCGGCAAATGAAGGGACTTCGGCTCTGCCGTCGATCTCGCCATGCCTGGAGCTGCGCCATCAACTCGCCTTGACGAGCGCAACTGCCACTGGCTCATTGGCTAGGCAGCAATGACCGGGACCTATCTCGGCCGGCTGTCCGAAAACGATCCGCTCCATGGGTATTTTCAGCACGACATTCAGCCGCAGATTACCGGTGCTGTCGGCAGTTGCAAGTACCGAGTTTTCGGCCTCAATGGGTCGAACGACGTCTATTTGTACGAGGACCGCAACACCGGTACCAAATTCATCGGCAAATTCTTCCTCTCCTCGCGAAAGAGGGATGTCTTCAAGGCCGTCTCGCGTCTGACGCGAGAATTCGACAACTTGTGCATGATGCGCGACTACGGCTTGGCCGGCTATCAGCACCACGTCGTCAGGCCGCTGGGGCGCCACTATTCGATGAACGCGCTGCTGGTCACCGAATACTGCGAAGGACAACTGTTGAGCGACGTGATACTGGAGTCGATTCGCCACGGCGACCCAGGCAAGCTCTATCACAAGCTCACCGC
>PMIF01000052.1 GCA_003157035.1 Rhodocyclaceae bacterium | reverse complement strand
AGCCGCTTCGCCCGTGTCCTGCGCCTGTCGATGAACGGCACTACCGCCACCGATGACGCCCGCAAGCTGCAGGCGCTGCTGGCGCCTTATCGGGGCAGCGGTAATGGTGGCTGTCCGGTGCGCCTGATCTATCGCAACGGCGCAGCACAGGCCGAGATTCCCTTGCCGGAGTCGTGGCGCGTGCGCCTCGAAGACGGTCTGCTGGCAGCGCTTAACGCCTGGTTGAAGGTCGATAACGTGAAAGTGGTCTACGCATGATACGGATGATTGACAAGACGCTGCTCGACGAACTGAGTACCGAGGCGCAGGCGGCAGAGCGCCGGCGGCGCAACCGCAATTTTCATCCGCACGACGATTATCCGGCCAATCGACTGCTCAATGCCATCGAACCGGGTTCCTATGTCATGCCGCACCGGCATGCGGAACCGACCAAGGATGAGACCATTATCGTGCTGCGCGGTTGTCTGGGTATGGTCGTGTTCGATGATGCCGGCGAGGTGGTGCAGGCATCGCGTCTCGGCCCGGCAGAGAGTGCGCTGGGTGTCGACATCGCTCATGGCACCTGGCACAGCGTCTTTGCCCTGGTGTCGGGAACGGTGTTCTTCGAGGCCAAGGCCGGCCCCTATCGGCCGCTGACCGAAGCCGAGAAAGCGCCTTGGGCACCGGTCGAGGGCAGCGTGCAGGCAGCAAGTTATCTGGCCCAGCTGATGGAGCAATTTGCCGCAGCATCGTGAGTACGGCGGGGACGTGGCCTGCCGGCAGAGACTACGGTTCGAGCCAGAGCAGGGGTGCCGGCAGATTCCAGCCCATGCTCAGCATGCGTTTGCCGGAGGCAGCGTTGAGTGGTGCGTCCAGTGGCTGGGGTTTTGCGCGCGAATAGATGCCGCCGGTCTTCAAGACGTGCTGCCAGCGCCGGTCGCGCTCGTCGAGCCACCAGACTTCCAGAACATCGTCGGTGTTGCCACGCTGAAAGAACAGCAGCTCCTTGCCCGGTCGACGTGGATCAGCCGCCAATGACAGCCGGCATGGTCGGTTGGCATCGTCTGCGGCGATGGGCAACGGCAGTTCGAGCCAGTCGTCCTCGCCGGCGCTGCCTTGGGCCAGCGTCCAATGGCTGCTTGGCGTTCGCGCCAGGACGATCGCGCGCCCGTTGGCAGTGATTACTGTCGAGACCACGCCCTCCGGGCCGGCACTGCTCAGGGTCGAAGCCTTGCCCGGGCCGCCGCCGGTGAGCGAGATCGATTCGACAACGGCCAGTGCCGCCTGCGGACCGAAGCCGACGAAGCGCTCGGGGCAGGCATTGCCACCTCGTTGAGTCTCGCATTCCTCGTCCACCACGGACACCGTATCGCGCTGGACCAGGCCGCCGGCGAACACCAACTGACCGGGGGCAATCAAACGGCTGACGTCTCCGGTACGGCGGCGTTGCGCTTGCACCACTTCACGAATCTTGCTCGACGCGAAGTCGAACTTCAGGACCTGGCCGCGCGCGGAAAACAGCAACGCCGAATCCGCATCTGCCGAGATCAACTCGGCATGTTCGAGTTCGGGCATCGCGATGGCTTCGCTCCAGCGCCGCTGACCGACGTGATAGATGGCCATGGCGCCGCTGCTGGGCGGCATGTAGCTGGCCAAGTCCTCGCCTGGCTCGAAGCCACGGCCGCCGTCGGCCCCGCGGCTGCCCTTGACCAGAATGCGCTCCTCGTCGAGCCAGACGGCTTTGGCGCCGCCGCTGGCGAAGGGGACGTTCGGCAGCTGTTGCACCGCGCCGCTGGTCAAGTCGATCATTTCGGCGTGGGCGCTGTAGCGCATCTGGCCGGTACTGGTGAAGCCGAATGTGCGCCCGCCGGCAGCGAACACCTTGTTGCCGCGGCGGGCGACGCCGACACCGGTCAGACGCATCGTTAGCGAAGCTTCGCTGGCGCCGCTATCGATGATGATGCGATCGATTCCAGCGGTGGCTTTGCAACAACCGCCAAACTGGCCGTCGGCGTTGTCGACGCCGCCAGCGACAACCACTTCCCTGTCGCTCAAGGCCTGAGCGATGCCGCTGATGCGCCGATAGCGCAAGTTGCCGTGAAGTTGCCAGTCGTGGGCATAGCCGGATGCCGATCTCGCATCGCGCGGCAGCACCATGACAAACGGCTCCAAATGGCCGGCGACAACCAGCGTCCCGTTGGGCGTCGCAATCATGTTTGGAGTGTCGGCACCGTAGGCGTCGGCGCATGCGACGAAGGGCAGCGGCGGCAAGCTCGACCAGACGTTGAGCTTGGCATCGTAGATGTCGACGCTGCGCGTCTTGGCGTCCTCACCGTAGCAACGCAGGTGCGGTGCGCCGGTGATGGCGACGCGGCCGTCGGGCAACACGAGCGCGGCGGCGAAGGTCCGATCGGCAGGCATGGCCGCGAGCGGACGAATCGGCCACGGGCCGTCCTGGTTCGACGGCTCGATCAGGCTCATCAAGCGCACTGTCGTGTCGCCGCCGAACATCAGTACCTGGCCGCTTGGTAGCTTGACGGCGCTGTGACCGTAGCGCGGCTCGCGGTAGGTCTTGCCCTTTTCGTTGGCTTGGCCGGTGTAGGAAAGTGGCCCCCGATCGACAAGCTTCAGTGCACCGGTCCACGCTGGCCGGCGCAACTGCTGCATGCGCTCGGTTGTTCCTCTTGCCGCGCCGTGCGCCGCCGGTCCGAGTACCAGGACGGAACCATCGTCGAGCGAGACCGCCACCGGTTCGTTGTATTGGGTCGACAGCTGCAAGCGTTCGCCATTTGGCCGAATCAGCAGCGTCTTGTCGCCGAGCAACCACAAACCCTCGCGGTTCACCAGCGCCGTGTAGCGGCCGTCGCTGGCGACGTTCAGCTCGGGCAAGGCGAATGTGGTGATCTCTTGCGTTTTCCAGTCGAGACGCCAGACGACCGCATTGCCACCATCGCGCTGAAACAACAGCAGGCTGTTCGTGCCGATGGCAAGCGGCTTGGCAAAGGTGCGCCAGGATTGTCCCGGCAGTTCCTTTTGCGGCCGGCCGGCGCCAAGCGCCTGCTTCAGGTCGACTTCTGCCCAGGCGCTACTGATGCCGACGACGCCCATGGCCAGCAGGGCGATGAGCAGACGGGGTCGTTGTGAGGTCATCGCGGTCAGCATCCGGCAGCGCTCGGATCCGAGTATTGAAAGCTGCCGGCGAAGCCTACCAGCTCGCCTTCCCTGGCCAGCGAGGACAGATAAACGACGACGTTGCTGCCATAGCCGCCGTGGTTGATGATCAGGTCGGGCTTGCCGTCGCCGTCGAGGTCGCCGGCCCAGAGCAGGTATTGCTGCGGGCTCAGGCTGCCGTCGTCGCCGATTTCCGAGAATTCGTAGCCGGGCAAGCGTTGTCGGAGCGTGCCCTGGCGAAGTTCGAAAGTGGCGATGTTCACCAGAGGCGACGGTTCGCCTGTCGGCGACTTGGCAACCCGCGGCACGATGTCGAAATGCTTGCCGTCAGCCGTGGTCAGGCGCACTTCCAGCGTGCCTGGGCGGCCCGTGGCGGGATAGTGGCCCATGCCTGGATGGACATAAGTGGCGACGGGACCCGCCATCAGCTTCATGCCGGCGAGGCTGCGGATGGGTTTGAAGACGGCAACCAGCGTTGGCCGCTTTTCACCTTCCCGTGCCAGCGTGTCGAGGTTGGCCGGCAACGGCGACCAATGGAGCAATTGACTGGCGATCGGCTCGCCGTCGTAGACGGAATGCATCGCCCGAGTCACCGAGAGGTGCGTGCTGTGGAGGGTGCAACCCTGTGCCAGGGTCTCCGACGCTTCGCTGCCGCAGACCAGGGCCCACCAACCGTCACCGCCAAGATAACTGCGGCCCGGAATGTGCCAGCCCGTCGGATTGCCCGGGCCACCCGGCTCGGGACGCGTGTCGTTGGCGGCGACCAGGGGTTCGAAATTGCCCGGGAACACCACCAGATCGCCATGGGTCTCGCCGGCACCGGTAGTCGGCTCGGCCGCGGCGGCCGGCACTGCGGCCGAGACGGCGGCAAGCAGAACGGCCATGGTCGCGATCTGTCGGCCGCTGGCCATGAAACGGCGGTTGCTCATGGGCGTGGAGTTTATCCCGCCCAGTGGCAGCGCCGTTGACTGCACAGCGCGGACTTCAAGCGCCGCCAGGCATCATTGAGCCGCAGCCAGCGCGGCGATGGACGCTGGAGGGACGGCATCGGTGTCGAGGGCCAGGCACATTCGACGCCGAGCGGAATGTCGAGCAGATCCTGATCGACGATCATGACGGCGCTCCCGGGCGGCTGATTGCCTGGCTGTGCAGCGATGCGCCGGCAGTGATGGCCGGGCTGTCGCCGCCGGAGAGCAGCAGCACGGTGCCGCCGAGGACGATTGCAGAAGCGATGCCGACGCCGATGGCCAGTGTGATCATGGCCAGCAGGTCGACGAAAACCAAGCGGCCGCGTTCGGCCGGGCGGGCAGGGCCGGCGTTCAATTGTGCGTTCATTCGAGCCTCCGTAAGCGGGCGGATGTGGCCGCCGACGGTGCTATTTGAGGCCCGGACTCGGGCGCAGGCAGGATCGGCCTATGGCGACCTGGCGAACAAATGTGGCCAAAAGATGGCGATTGCCGCATGGCGGGTGTCGGCCCATTTCAATGCTTCTCTGTCGAGTGCTCCATATCCAGCCGGACACGGACGAAGTCGATATGGCCGCACATGACCATGCCGGCCTGGTCGGCGTTGCGGTGGCGGATGGCGTCGTAGAGCGCCAGATGCTGGTCGAGCAGGGTGGCCGAAACCGTGGCACTGTCCATCTTCATCTGGTCGATATTGAGGGCGATGTGCTCGCGCAGCATGCGGATCACTCCCGCGTGCAGGTGGCGGAACATGGTGTTGTGGGAGGCCTCGGCGATGGCCTGGTGGAAATCGGCGTCGGCCTTGGCCTCGGCGATACGGTCGCCGTCGCCGTGCGCGGATCGCAAGCGCTTGACAATGGCGGCCAGGCGTTCGAGGTCGGCGCGATTGGCGCGCTGCGCCGCCAGTTGCACTGCGGCGACCTCGATGACGCGGCGAAATTCGAGCATGTCGCCGCGGATCTCCGGATGATCCGAGACCAACTGCCGCCAGGGTGAGACGAAACCAGTCTGCAGGCGGTCGGTAACGAAGACGCCGCTGCCACGCCGGCTGGCGAGCAGGCCGCGGGCCGTCAGGCGTTGGATGGCCTCGCGCACGGTGCCGCGCGAGACGCGGAATTCATCGGCCAGCGCGCGCTCTGCCGGCAGTCGCGTGCCGGCCATCCATGAACCGTCGAGTAGCCGCGCCTCCAGCTCCCGCATGGCCTGCTCGACCAGGTTGTGCCCGGCCATCATGTTCAACTCGTCTTCCTCCGTCGAATCCTTCAGCGCATCTTCCGCGGCCCGCGCGGCCGAAAGAAAATTGGTCCGACCAATTTGAGCCCCAGTCTAGGATCCGCAATCATGCGCGTCAATCGTAGCGNNTGCGGCCGGACGCGGTGTACCTGTTCGGTACCTGCCTGGTTGATCTGTTCGTCCCCGAAGCCGGCCTCGACGCGGTGCACCTGCTCGAGCGCGAAGGTCTGCAAGTGCATTTTCCGCAGCAACAGAGCTGTTGCGGCCAGCCCGCCTACACCAGTGGCAATCCGGATGCGGCACGGGCTGTGGCGCGGGCGCAGATCGACCTGTTCACCGAACCCTGGCCCATCGTCGTCGCCTCCGGCTCCTGCGCCGGCATGATGCGCCATCACTGGCCGGCGCTGTTCGCCGACGATTCCGCGTACGCCGAACGGGCCCGGGAAATTGCCGAGCGCGTCTTCGAGTTCGCCGAGTTNNCTGCTGGCGGCCCTGCCCGGCGTCGAGCGGGTCGAGCACGACAACGAGTCGGAATGCTGTGGCTTCGGCGGCGTCTTCTCGCTCAAGCATCCGGACATTTCCGGCGCCATGGTCCGCGACAAGACCGACAGCCTTGCCGCCGCCGATTGCCAGCGCGTCGTCTCGGCAGACCTCGGCTGCCTGCTCAACATCGGCCACGCCGCCGAACATCGCCGCCTGCCGCTGCATGTCGAACACTTGGCGAGCTTCGTCCGCGCTCGCCTGGGTGGGAGCAAGCCATGACCGCCCGCGATCGCATCCTCGCCAAGCTGCGCGCCGCGGCACCGGTGCAGACATCGCCGTCGCCCGATGTAGCCGGCTACTACGGCGCCCATCCGCTGCCACCCCTTGCCGGTCGAGTCGCCGAATTCAAGGCGCAGCTGACTGCCGCCCATGCCGAGGTTGTCGTCGCCGATGAGGCGAGTTGGATGCATCGCCTGGCCGAGATAATCATGGTCAAGGCAATACGCCGCCTGCTGGCGGATTGGCAGGGCGAGGCCGGGCGCGCGTTGGCGCGGGCGCTGCCGGCCGGCATCAGGATGATCGAGTTCGACCGTCCTATCGAGCAGTGGAAGGCCGNNCCGACATGCATTCGGCCGCCGTGGGTGAGGCTTGGGCGCAAGCGATGCCAACCAATCTGATCATGGTCTCGGGGCCGTCGAAGACTGCCGATATCCAGCAGACCCTCGCCTACGGCGCCCATGGGCCGAAGCAACTGGTCGTCGTGGTCGTG
>PMIF01000048.1 GCA_003157035.1 Rhodocyclaceae bacterium | reverse complement strand
CATGAGCCAGAACCGGCCATTCAAGATATTGGGTATCCAGCAAATCGCCATCGGCGGTTCGTCGAAGCAGCGTTTGAAGACGCTGTGGGTCGACATGTTCGGCCTCGATGTGACGGGCAATTTCGTTTCCGAGCGGGAGAATGTCGACGAAGACATCTGCGCCGTGGGCAGCGGCTCGTTCAAGGTCGAGGTGGACCTGATGCAACCGCTCGACGCGGCGAAGAAGCCGGCTGTGCACGCAACGCCACTCAATCATGTCGGCCTCTGGGTCGACGACCTGCCCAAGGCGGTTGAATGGCTGACGGCGCAGGGCGTGCGTTTTGCGCCGGGTGGCATTCGCAAGGGCGCCGCCGGCTACGACATCACCTTTGTGCACCCCAAGGCCAGCGACGAGTTTCCGATCGGCGGTGAGGGTGTGCTGATCGAGCTGGTGCAGGCGCCGCCGGACGTCGTTGCCGCATTCTCGCGGCTCGCCTAGCCCTTAGAACTCGAGGTGAAGGCGGGCGCCGAGAACGCCCAACGGCCCGCGATCCGCGTTGTAGGCAGGATTCCAGATGCGCTGGAAATCGATTGCGGCCGTCGCGCCATGGCCGACGGCGATGTTGTAGAACATTTCAAGCACACGCTCTGGCGCGTAGTGGTAACTCGTTCCCGGCGGTGGCACGCCGTCGCCGATGAAAGCGCCCAGGCCGCCGTTGGCCAGGTACTGGCGGTGGACGTCGGCCAAGCCGTTCTGGACCAAGCCGAGACCGACGATGTCGNNATCTTGCCGCCGGCAGCCCAGGCATCGAGCGCATCTTGGAAGCCGCCCATCTGGACGCGGTTGCGAAAGGCCAGGAGGCGCAACTTTCCGGGCTGGCCGGCAAGCTGGTGGCCATGCTCGATTTCGACCTGGTCGCCGTAGTGCCTGAGGATGTGCACGTCCATCTGCTGCCCATTCGATTCCGTCGGCTGGATGAAGCGGCCGACGCGTAACGCCCAGTCGTCGAGGTAGTACTCCAGTGCCGCGCCGCTGGTATAGCCGCGGGTGTCGGCTGCGAAGTCGAACGCGCCGGCGGCCATGATCGCCCAGTTGAGGAACTGGCTGCGCGGATCGTGTGCGTAGGCGTTGGTATCGAAGATGTCGATCAGCGACAGCGTGCCGATGGTGAGCACCAGGCGCTCCTTGTCGATCATGCCGGCGAGCTGATTCGGCGCCGACTCCACAGTTTCGCTGCCGCCGCCGAGATTCCAGGTCTGCCGGGCAAACAGTCGGGCGCGATAGAAGCGCGGGTCGCGACCACCACCCTTCTGATTCTCGCCGTTGGTCAAACCGCCGAGGCCATGAAGGTCGGACATCGACTCGCTGGACGTCACTTCGGGGTTGAAATAGATCTCGCCACCCTGCCAGGCTCGGATACCCATGAAAGCAGTACCCGTCAGCGTGTAACTGCGTGTCTCGCTCTCCGTGCGCAGGCTGTTCGGCCCTGAGTAGGCGGCGCCGAAGGCAGAGTGACGCTGCCAGATGTAGGTCGATTGAAAGCGGAAATCGTACGGCTGGAATTCAACCGGGTCTGTCCCCTCCGCCTGTGTCGGCTCGTTACCATCGGCGAGCGCCCGGCCGGCGGTCAAGACTATCAGTAGCAGACCGAGAAAGTGGTTACGCAGACGGGCGCCGTCCAGACGCATGGTGAATCTCCGAAGTTGGCGCTGATGCGCGACGCAGGTCCGCGCAACACTCAACACGCGCGCCGCTCAATCGTAACCGAGATTCATTACAAGTTTGTGCTCCAGACCAAGCGATGACCAAGGTTGGTCAGTGTCGAGTTTCCGCAGGCAGCAGATTCGTCGCCGGACTGAGCGGACGAACGTAGAGCTGGAAGCTCTCCTGAGTATCGCCCGGGCGGGCGCCCGACCAGGCCAGTGTCCATGGCTCGCCCGGCGCAGCGACCAAGCCGCCCCGGCTTTGCACCAGCAATGCCAAGCATTGATGAACGTCGGCAACTTCTTCGCGCCGGGTTTGCAGGCCGTTGAAATAGTCGAGCATCGCCCGTTCCGATTCGCCCAGGCTGCGGCTGGCGACACAGGTGTCGTCGCCAGGCATCGCTGCGGCGAGCGAATGGAAAACCTGACGGTAACTCTTCGCGGCGTCGATCCAGGGCAGCCACAGAGTTGCCAGCAAGCCCCAGGTGAGCGCTAGCGCGGTGACCCAGATGCGCAGGCCGGCGCCGCTCTGCCTGGCAGTTGTGGTGATGGTCGCAACGGCGAACAGTGACAGGAGTGAAGCGGCGACAATTGCCCAGGGCTGCACCGGTAGCGGATAGGTCAGCGGTAACCACTTTTGCAGTCGCGAAGCCCATGCCGGCGCTGTTGCGTCCACGAGCAAAGCCGCCCAGACCGACCAGAAGAAAATCAGCGCCGCGATGGCGATGACGATGCCGAACGCGGTCAGGCTGCGATCGAGCCACGGCGACGCGCTGGACGCGACTCGAGACCCGATCAGGGCCACGGCGGGGATCAGCGGCAACAGGTAGACCGTGCGCAGGGTTGCCGACTGGCTCAACACCAGCGCCGCGACGAGCAGAAAGACGCCGCCGATTTGTACGGCCGGCTGATTCAGGCTATCCCTGCCGACTGCCTTGAGCGCCATGGTAGCGAACAGCCAGGCCGGAAAGAGGAACCAGGGAATGCTGCGCCAGAAGAGTCCCGGTTCGTTGGCGGCGCCGAGATAGGATACCGAGTAACCGAGAAAGCGACCGATGTTGTTGTCCCAGAACCACTGTCCGAACAACTCGGGCGACCGCAGATAGAGCGCGGCCGGCCAGATCAGCAGCCAAGGTGCGCTGCCTATGAGGCCGTGGAGGAGAAAGCGCGGCATGCTCGCGTTCCGCCACGACTTGAAGCCGAGCGCCAAGGCGACGACCGTCGCGCCGAGGATCCCCGGCACCAGCAGGCCCTTGCCGAGAAAGCTGATGCCGGCGCCGGTGCCGAACAGCAGGCCGGACCAGCGACGATCTCTGGCCTGTGCGCACAGCCCGGCGAGGGCGAGGGCGGCGCCGGCCATCTGTGGCAAGTCGGGCAGGATCATGTGCGCCGGATCGAGCAGGCCGATGCAAGACAGGCACAACAGGATGGCCATGCGGCCGTGCCCGGCCCCCCAGGCCAGGCGGGAAGCCGCAGCGACTCCGACCAGCGTCAACGCCATGAAGACAACTGCGGCCAGGCGCGCGCCGTCATGGATCGGCAGCCACGGCGAGGCCAGACTCGCCGTCAGCACGGCGACGAAATGGAACAGCGGTGGCTTTTCCATGAAGGGCTCGCCACCGACATGCGGCACCACCCAGTCGCCGTTGCGCATCATCTCTTCGATGCTGCCGAAGACGTAGCCCTCGTCAGGTTTCCAGGGATCGTGGCCGATGATTCCGGGCAGCAGATAAGCCGCGCAGAGCACCAGCAACCACAACCAGCCGGGAAGCGGGCTGCGGTCTTGACCTGGGTTTACCGGAGCTGGCGAAGAACTCAGAGCGATGCGGCCTGGAAGGTGTTGCACTGCTTCATGTCGCCACTGTCGATGCCGCGCTTGAACCAGCGTACGCGCTGGTCGGAAGTGCCGTGCGTGAACGCGTCGGGAACGATCGTGCCGCGGGCCTGCTTTTGCAACCTGTCGTCGCCGATCGCCGAAGCGGCAGCCAGCGCCTGCTCGACGTCGCCGGCCTCGAGAATGTGGCGGGCTTCATTAGCCTGTGCGGCCCAGACACCGGCCAGACAGTCCGCCTGCAGTTCGAGCCGTACCGACAAGGCATTGGCTTGCGCCTTGCTGCCGGCGTGCTGCTGCGCACTGTGCACCTTGTCGGAAATGCCCAGCAGGTTCTGCACGTGATGGCCGACTTCGTGGGCAATCACATAGGCCTGAGCGAAATCCCCCGGTGCATGAAAGCGATTCTTCAGTTCTTGATAGAACTCCAGGTCGATATAGACCTTGCGATCGAGCGGGCAATAGAACGGACCCATGGCCGACTGGCCGGTGCCGCAGGCCGTCGGCGTGGCGCCGGAGAACAGCACCAAGTGCGGTTGAACGTATTGTTTGCCGCTCTGGCTGAACTGTTGCTGCCAGACACGCTCCGTGGAACCGAGCACCTTGCCGACGAAATGCGCCATCGAGTCATCGGCCGGCGGCTTCCGGCTCTGAACTTCCTGGACCGGGGCGTTGCCCTGCAGGTGCGAGGCGACGTTGATGACGGTTCCCGGATCGACGCCGAAGAAATAGCTGGCAGCCAGGGCAACCAGCACGGTGCCAATGCCGACGCCGCCGGCGCGCATCGGCATGCCCATGCCGCGGCGATCTTCGACATTGCTGCTTTCCTGCTCGTCGTCCAGTCTCATGGCCAGATCCCGGGTGAAAGTGTGGAGCGAGCATGATACCGCGGCTTAAACTTCCTGCCGACAGGGGGTACCTGGATTAGCGTCGCGGTTGCTGGTGTGGGGCTTACAGCGCGTTGTTGAGCTTGCGCATTTGTTCCTGCCAGCGCTGGATGCAGTACTCGGTACTGCGCCATTCCACCTGGGCGCAGGCGCGCGCTTCGCAGTTGCTGCGCGCGAACAAGCCGTCTTCCTTGGCGCACAGCGCCCGCACTGAAGCTGGTTTTGCTGGTGGTGGCACTACAGCCGCGGCCCGTGCCCTGGCTTCGGCGGCCTCGCGCTCGGCGCGCAGACGTTCTTCTTCAGCCTTGCGCTGGCGCTCCTGTTCTTCGCGTGCCTGCTGCTCAGCGGCGGCCTTGCGCTTCTTGTCGGCGCGGCGCTTGGCAGCGCTTTCGGCAACTTGCAAAACCTTGGCGCGTTCTTCCTCGTGCGCCGTCTCGGGAGCGGGCGCCGGTACTGGTGTCTCGACTTCGACCGCGGTCGGCGCCGGGATGGACACCACCGGCACCATCGGCTCGCTTGGCGCTACCGTTGGGCGTTCCTCTGCCGTCGGTTCGTGACGGTTCGACCAGAAAAACAATATGGCGCCACCGATCAGCAGAATGCCGAGCCCCGACAGCATCGGCAACAACAGCAAACGCCAACTGGGAGGAGGGCCCGCAGTCGCCGCCGGGAGGGGGCCATCCATCGTTGTCGTCGGGTCCCAGTCCAAGGAATCGATCTTGGCCAGCAAGGCCTTGGGATCGAGGCCTTGCTGGTTGGGGACGGCGCGCAACCGGGCTCCGCCCGACTTGCTTACAGCATGCGGGGCGCCCAGCTTGGCTCCGCAGGAGGAGCAGGCACCGGCGCCCTCAGGCTGGAGGGCGCCACAGTGGCGGCATTTGGACAATTGGAGAGTTTGCATCGAAGATTCTTGGCCCGGGGGCAAATTATCCTCTTTGTCATGAAAGCGGTCAATTTGGCCCGGCAAACGAAGGCCCGATCAACGAAAGCCGATGATTGCCTGATCGACGGCCAGACTCTCCCCTGGCGTGGCCAGCAGTTCGGCGACAACACAGTCACGTTCCGCCTTGAGCACGTTCTCCATTTTCATGGCTTCGATCTTGGCCAGGATCTCGCCGGCCTTTACCTCCTGGCCTGGCTGCACGGCGATCTGCGTCAACAGGCCGGGCATCGGCGAAAGCAGGAACTTCGAAGTGTCGGGCGGCGCCTTGTAAGGCATGAGGGCGTGCAACTCGGCGACGCGCGCGGTCTCGACCAGAACGTCGGCCTGGGTACCCCAGTGGAAGAGGCGGTAGCGCAGGCCATGGCGCTCCACCTGCATGCAGAAGGGTTTACCGTCGACCGTGCCCTGGTAGAGGTATTGACCGAACTGCCAGTCGGAGCGAATTTCATACTTCTTGCCGGCGAAAACCACGTCCCAGCCGCTCACCTCACCATCCTGGGACTCGATGACCTTGACCGGATGTTGGCCGGCGCCGAGCAGCACGACGAAATCTTCTCCCGGCTGATATTCATGACCGGGCATCTGGCCGCCGATGGTCGCATTGCGCTTGAGGTACTGACGATGGACTGAAGCGGCGACGCAAATGAGCATGGCCGGTACGTCATGCACCACGTCGCTGGCATTGAAGCCCTTCGGGTACTCGTCGCCGATCAGGCCGGTGTTGAAGTTGCCGGCAACAAAGCGCGGATTTTTCATCAACGCCGACTGGAAGGCGATGTTGCTGGCGACACCGCGAATGACAAAAGCATTGAGCGCGTCGCGCATGCGGGCGATGGCCTGGGCGCGGGTGGCGCCGTGGACGATCAGCTTGGCGATCATCGAGTCGTAGTACATCGAGATCTCACCGCCTTCGTAGACGCCGGTATCGACGCGCACGCCGCCGGCCCCGGCCATCGGCGCCGCCGCCTCCATGGTTGTGGCGGGCGGGCCGAATTTCACCAGTCGGCCGGTCGAGGGCAGGAAATTGCGGAACGGATCTTCGGCATTGATGCGACATTCCATCGCCCAGCCGTTGAGCTTGATATCCTTCTGGGCGAAGGGCAACTTTTCCCCGGCCGCAACGCGGATCATCAGCTCGACCAGGTCGAGGCCGGTGATGCACTCGGTGACCGGATGCTCGACCTGGAGCCGCGTGTTCATCTCGAGAAAGTAGAA
>PMIF01000211.1 GCA_003157035.1 Rhodocyclaceae bacterium | reverse complement strand
CTGCACGGCAACGCCATTCGCATCGGCGATGCCTGCCTGGTCTGTGTCGGCGATTCCGGTGCCGGCAAATCGACACTGGCCGCCGCATTCGCCCTTCAGGGTCATGAAGTGCTGGCCGACGACGTCGTCGCCGTGGACTCCCAAGGCCGGGCGCTGCCCGGTCTGCCACGAGTCAAGCTCTGGCAGGATGCCGCCGATCAACTGGGGATTTCGACCGCCGAACTGAGGCGGATACGGCCGGAACTGGAAAAATTCGATTGGCCGCTGGCGGATCGCTTCTGCCGGCAGGCCCTACCGATCCGCTGGATTTGTGTCATTGCACCCGCTGAGGGCGCCGAGCCGACCGTGGAAGCGGTCGAAGGCTTCGATCGCTTGCCGCTACTGCGCGACAACAGCTACCGCCTGCACTTCCTTGCTGGAATGTCGCACCTGCAAGGGCACTTCAGGCAATGCGCGGACCTGCTGGCGCAAGCCCGCATGGCCATACTCAGACGGCCAGAAGCATACTCACCGGTGGCAATCGCCACACTGGTGGCAAGCCACGCCAATTCGACTCAATAGGTGGCCGGACGCGGCAGCAAACCTTGCCGAGCCGACAAAACGATCAGGAGTGCCCCTTAATCGCAGTGCCAGTTTCGCTGCCCTTAAAGGGCTTGGCCGCAGTCTTGGCCACCGCCAAAGACGAGACCTGGGGCCGCAGCCACGATTTGCGGACCGCTTGGGGCACCGCTGGCAATACCGTCGATTGTTTGTCTTGCTTGCTCATGGTGGTTCTCCTTCAATCCGAATCGGCTCTCGGCACGCCCGTCGGCCATGGTACAAGAGTCATTATAACATTTATCATACGCCCTACCGTCGATTTGTGGAATCCCGTCCCCCATGCCCGCATTGCCGATAGCCGATAGCGACCCGATCGAACGCGACCCCGACCTGGTGCATGCCGGCGTCGACGGCGAAACCGTGATGATGAGCATCCAGCATGGGCACTACTTCGGACTCAACGAAGTCGGTTCGCGCATCTGGGCTCTGCTCGAGACCCCGACCAGTCTCGGGCAACTGCGCAGCCAGTTGATGGCGGAGTATCAGGTAGACGCAGCCGAATGTCGGCAGGACGTGGATGCCTTTGTCGGCGAATTGCTGAGCTTGGGCATTGTCAGGCGGTGCCCGAAACCTTGAGCCGCCTGCTCGCCAAGTGGCGGTCCTGGCGGCAGCTGTCCAGTCTTGAGCGTCGCCTGTTTCTGCCCACCTGGGCCCTGCTCGGCCTCGCGCGGCTGGCGATCGCCATGGTGCCGTTTCGTCGCCTGGTGGCTCACCTCGGCGCTCCTCTGGGTAGCCAGACGCGCAACACCCTGCCGACACCGGCGCAAGCCGCCCGTGCGGAGCAAGTCGGCCGGGCGGTACGCCTGGCAGCCCGCTATACGCCGTGGGATTCGCTCTGCCAGGTCCAGGCCATCGTCGCCCGCTACTGGCTGGGGCTGTTCGGTATCCCCTATGTCTTGAATTACGGGCTGAGGCGAAACCAGGAGGGCGAGCTTCATGCCCATGCCTGGGTATGCGTCGGTCCGGTGTTCGTCACCGGCGGCGACGGCTATGCCGCGTTCACCGTCGTGGGCAGCTTCGGCGGCGACGACGCCAACAAGCCGCCACCCAGCGACTGCACCGGATAGGGCTCCCAGCCACTATTGCCTTTGAGCAAGTGGGCAGCAAGTCGGCGCTGCCGCCAGAGGCGATGATCGCGAATGCATGCCAGGCGCTGGTACATCCCGCTCATCAAGGGAAGAATCTGCGCAGCCAACGATTCAGCCAATAGGCCTGGCGAACTGACTCCTCGAACTGGTAACGAGCCATCCGTCCCCCACCCTCCGGAAAATTCGCGGACCTGCGGCGCAGTTCGTCCAGGTCGACAAATTCAGCCATCAGCGGGTGCGGGTCGTCCAGCAATTCATGGCTCCTGGAACGCGTCCGCTGCACACCGCTGGCAAGACTCTGCGCCTGTTCCTCACCCATGTTCTTGCTCGGGTTCTCCAACACCTTAGCCGGCACGATTCCTTTCAGGGCGGTACGATGCAGCAGGCGGCTGACTCCGCGCCCGGCCTTTTCGATCGAAGGCGTCGACAGGTATTGCTGCATCAGCCGGTGGTCGAGCAAGGGCCAGCGATAGTCGACGCCGTAGGATAGGGCCATCAACGAACAGGCCTCGAGGCGCGACGGAATATGCGGCCCAAGATAAAACTGCAATATCGAATCGTTGTTGCTGCGATAGGGGGCATCGACCGCGGCCAGGGTCATGTAGGCACCTTGCAGATCGTATTGGTCGACGACCGCCGCCTGCAGAAAGTGGGCAGACCATTGCGACTTCAGGGCCAGCGTCGTTTGCGCCCCACCGGCATTTGGTCGCAAGAGCCACTTCAGGAAGCGCAACGGCCGACTCAGCGCGTTGCCCGGGGTGATGCCCCACAGGGCTCGATATTGCCGCGCCGCCAGCAATTCGCGGCGGAGATGTTTCCCCGAATGGGTCACGACCTCGTCGCCGCCCATGCCCGAG
>PMIF01000191.1:9380-21612 GCA_003157035.1 Rhodocyclaceae bacterium | reverse complement strand
TTCCATCGCCTGGCGGAAACGGCCGGTGCCGAGTAGTTCAAGCATTTCCGGGATGTGGATCTTGACCGGGCAGCCACCCTTGTTCTCGGGCTTGCCGGGCGCGTGCACGCCGATCTCGCACGGGCGTTCCTCGCACTGCTTGTCGCGCAGCGCTTCCAGCCAGACGAAGAGATCGACCTCGCGAGCGCTGAAGCCCTGGCTGATGTAGCCCAGGTAGCCCTCGTTGACCAGGCCGAAATCGCGNNGAGCGCTCGTCGGCATCGCGCATGAAGGGCGGAATGCTGTTGTTGGCCGGCCAATCCTCGGAGAGGCCCTTGAACATCGGGTAGCGGTCGGCAAGATGGCAGTCGATGGCCTTGACGAATCTGCGCTTCAGCTTCAACGGCACGTTCCAGATGAAGCGCATCAGCACCGCGCTCATGTCGTCGTTCTTCAGCAGCAGTTTCCACAGTGTGCGGGTGAATTCCGCGCCGAGCTCTTCCTGTTGGAACTCCCAGACCACGGCCTGCATGCCGTCACTCATGAACATGTCGCGGAAAGCCTGCGGCTCGGTCAGCAGCCGGCGCTGCAACAGCGCCAGCTGCTTCTGGTAGACGCCGACGGCCTCGCTTTGCTCAAGGGATTCGACCTCGGAACGCGTGCTCTCCAGTGCAGTTCTTGCGTGCAGGTAGCGTTGCAGGTCCTCGGGACCCGCGTTGGCCGCATTGGGGATGGGTGCGCTCATCGAATNNCGGTTCTTGAGCTCCGGCGTCACGGTCACACGGTCGAGGGCGCCCGGGATCATCTGGGCAACCTCTTTGGTTTCACCGTTGACCACGATCCGGGTCTTCTCGAACAGCTCGGAGAGGTCCTGGTAGCAGGTCTTGCAGTTGGTGCAGTTTGCCTGGTCTTCCTGGGCAAANNGCGGCCAGCGCGAACCCAGCCATCGGCACGAAGCCGGCAGGCGGTGCCTTGCTGGATGCCGCCAGTTCGGACATCGAACGGGCGATGGTGTCGAGCGAGGCTTCGCGCTGCTTCATCGCCTCCTGGTACTGCGCCTGCAAGCTCTCGATGCCGGCACGGTGGCTGGCGTCGAGCTTGGTGACGTGATAGCCGCCGAGGTATTGCAGCATGTGCCAGTAGCGGCGCCGTTCCTCGACCAACTGGACGACGATGCCCGAGACCGACAGCTTGATGAGGCGCTTGCCGGCATCGACCGACCAGATGTAGGGCGTCTTGCCTTCGCGGTCGGCCAGGTTCAGTTCGACGTAGGCGTCGACCTGTACCGCGTTGGGATCGTCGCCGGAGATTTTGCGGAAGTGCTTCTTGAAGCGATTCTCGCCGAGTGCGAAGTGGGCCGGGGTCAGCGGCATTGCCTTCAAGGCCACCTTGCCGTCGTCGTCTGCGTACTCCAGCGTCGTCGTGCTCCAGGTCTGGTCGGGATCGGGGTTGCCCTCGAGGGAGAACCATTCGTTGAGCGAGACGCCGCGGCGCGGATCGTGCACGAACACCGGATTCATGCGCGACTCCACCGCCAGCCGGGCATGGCGATTGGAGGCGTCGTCGGCGATGCCGTGCTCGGGCTGGCAGGGCGTGTAGACGTCGAACACTGCCGGTGCATCGGTGTAGGTGAGGAACTCCAGCGTATTCTTGAGGAAGTGCCCCTGCAGCGCGGTGCTGGTCGAGCAGACGAAGACATTGGGATGGAAGGAAGCGATCAGGCCGAGTTCCTTGCGGTGCTCGTGCTTGCCGCTGTGCATGGTGCCGATGCGCGCCAGGTCGGAATCCTGACCGAGGAAGCTGGCGGTCGAGGCCTGGCCACCGGTGTTCGAATAGGCGCCGGTATTGAGCACCAGGATCTTCAGCGGTGTGTCGGTACACAGGATGCGCGACAGGGCGCCGAAACCGATGTCGTAAGTGGCGCCGTCGCCGCCCACGGTCATCACTGTCGGCAGGAGATTCAGTTCGTCGACCGTGAATTGGTTCCACGACAGCTTGTTGAACTCCTTGACGTGGATTTCCGCATCGAAGGCGTCGTCGAGTTCGAGGCGCGCCATGCGCAGGGCGCGCATGTCCTCGACTGCAGCAGCGCTGAGACCCTCGAAGATGCCCTTGGCCAACGGCTGGGCGTCCTGGAACAGGCTGTTCACCCAGGGGTCGTTGTAGCAGTTGAACGGGAAGGTCGAGGCATAGACGCTGCTGCAACCGGTCGAATTGGCGATCACGGCGCCGGCTGGGCCGTTGCCGCCGGGGCCGCTCTCGAACAGGTAGAGCCGCTTTTCCAGCGTCTCGAGCACGGTGACAATGCGCTCGCGCCGTTCGTTGTCGCTCTTGGTGATCAGCGTCGACTGCTTGAAATTGAGCCGCTCGATCAGGCCTTCGAGCTCGCGGATGTGATCGCGCCGGCGGCGGTCGAAGATGGCGCGATTGGTCGCCATGACCAGGCGGATCGCGGTCACCTCGCCGCAGCCGCGGCAAGCACCGTGGCCGCCGTTGGTGGCGTAATAGTTGGCGCGATCGAGCATCAGACGCTTGGTGTCGCCGCCGCCCTTGATGGCACCGTCGACGAAGCGCGCCGGCGTATTCGGCATCTTGGCGCCGAACTCGAAGCGGGCCTGGAGACTCTCCAGGACTGCCGTGTCCTGTTCGCGCGCCACCAGGGCGCCCGGGCCGCAGACATCAACGCATTCGAGGCAGCCGGTACACTTCCATGGGTCCACGTTGACGGCATAGAGGCCGCCGCTGCCGGGGTTGGTCTTCTCCACGGCATCGAAGAAGGGCCGGGTCTTGGCAACCGGATAGGCGGCGAGGATCTCGGCAACCTTGCCGAAGTTTCTCAGTACCGTGACCTTGTCGGTGTCCAGCGTGCTCGCTGCCTCGGCGACCATCTCGTGCAACGGGCGCGGCTCTTTGGTCTGCCGATACATCTCGCGCATCGCCTCGGCTAGGGCGTAGACGTGCTCGCGCATGGCCTCCTTCTGAGCCTCGGCGATGTCGAGTTGATGGATGGCCGTCGTCAGCAGCTCGTGAATGTCGTGCACGTTGTTCGGAATGGCGGCGTCCGGGCAGACCAGCGCGCATTCCATGCAACCGGTACAGAGGTTGGCATTGAATTCGGGGACGGTGCGGCGGAACAGGCCCTTGTCCTTCCAGGCCGAGGTGCCTGCCGGCATGAACATGCCCGTGCCCGGCAATATGGGGGCCTCGGAGATCGTGCCTTCGCGGAAGTGGCTGGCGACGATATCGTCATAGTAGCCGCGGTCGCCGAAACCGGCGCTTCCCGGAGAGCCGCTGGCGCGGCACATGCGCGCCGATATCGCCACGCCGCGGTTACTGACGGTGACGGGTTGCGCTTCGGCCTTGGTGAACGCGGCGCTGCTGTAATCAACTTTGTGCGTCGCCTCGATGCCCTCGCGAATGACGGCCATGTTGCCGTCCACGACGGCGCCGCCCTTGCTGCCGAACTTCTTGGCAATCTGGTTGCGGATCTTTTCCAGGATGACGTCGGCCGGCGCATCGGCCGAAACACGGTCCACATGGCCGGCGACGGCGCCGATGAAGGCGATGCCCATCATGCGTGTTTCCAGCTCCGGCGTCGGTGCGTGCTTCTTGGCCACGGCGAAGGCGTCGACGATGTAGAAGCGGATCTTCTTGTCGCGGATGGTCTTGCGCGCCTGCTCGGGCATTTGCATCCAGACCGCGGTGGCCGAGAGGTTGGTCTGCATCATGAACGTGCCGCCGGCGACCAGCCCGCGCAGGGGATTGGTGTGGCTGAACACCTTGTGGTCGGGCGAGATGACGATCTCGACGTCTTCGAGCTCGGCGTTGGTGATCTTGATCGGCTCGGGGGAAAGCGTGATGTAGTAGTTGGTCGGTGCGCCGCTCTTCTCGGAGCCGTACTTCGGCGCTGATTTCGAGTGCATGCCGAGCACGCCGGCGAGAATGTCGGTCAACAGCTTGCCCGAAGCAATGGTGCCGTAGCCGCCCACCGAGTGGAAGCGGATGCGGAATGCCTTCTTCGGCAGCAGGTTTGGATTGTCGCCCGTCTCGAGCGCCATCAGTTCGGTTTCGGGATAGGCGGCCTTCAGGCGGGCCTGCAATTCGGCGACGCGCGGGCTGGGGTTCTTGGCAAAGAACTGCGAACCCAGGTACACCAGCGGCGCCAGGCCGCCCTTGTCCATGTTGTCGAAGCCGGCGATGAGGTGGCGCGGCTGCAGGTCGTGACCGCCGAGTCCGAAGATCGCGGTGGTGACGCGCGGCATGTGCGTGATCGCCGGGATGCCGGTGTGGCGCTCGCCGGAGGCGTTCTCAGCGCCCTTGAACAGGGCCTGGGTGACGAAGCTGGTCAGCGCGGTCTGATCCGAGCGCTCGAGCACGGTGACTGCCTTCTTGCCGTTCAGCGCGGCGACCAGTTCGGCTTCGGGGAAGGGCTGCAGCAGCTTGATGGCGACGCAGCCGACCTTCTTGCCCTGGCCGCGCAGATAGGTGACCACGGCTTCGACGTCGTCGGTGACCGAACCGAGACCCACCATCACGGTCTCGGCGTCGTCGCACATAAAGGTCTTGACCGGGGCGTAGTCGCGGCCGGTGAGCTGCGCGTACTCGGCCATGGCCTGGCGTACGAAGCGCGGCACGTCGACGGCGAAATGGGTGCGATGGTCGGCGGCGCCGGCCTGAAAGTCAGGCTGGTTCTGCACGCCACCGGTGAGGCTGGGGTTGTTGACGTCGACCATGGCCGGCACCCGCTGGCGCGTGCCCTTTTCGTGGGCATTGAGCCACTGGCGCTGCCACTGGGCGTGCATTTCTTCCGGAATCCAGCCCAGCGTATCCTTGATGCGTGCGCCCTTGTTGTCCTTCTCGACCGCCGCGGCGTGGCTGTCGAGATAGCGTTCGAGCTGCTTCAGGTTCTCGGCGCTGATGTTGTCACGGTTGCGCGCCAGATACTGGTTCTTCAACTGGAAGACGCGGCCTTTGGCGCCGTGCAACAGTTCCTGGGCCACGGTCGGGCACGGGATGCGGCCGGCGGGATCACCGAGATATTCCTTCAGCAGTTCGGGTTCGGGTACCAGGGCTTCGGAAAGCATGTGGCTGGTAGCGAAGCCGTCCATGCAGTTGGCGACCGGTATCAGCGACAGGGAGGCGACGCGGTAGGAGATGGCGGCCAGATCGGCGGCTTCCTGGGGATTGGCGCCGAACAGGACCGTATAGCCGGAGGAGAGCAGGGCGTAGGCATCGTCATGGCCGGCCATGACGTTGAGCGAGTGCTTGGAGACGACACGCGCCGCGACTTGCAGCACGAAGCCGCCGACCTTCTTGCCGACAGTGACGTAATGCGACTCGAGGCCATAGAGGATGCCCTGGCTCGACGACGCGTTGGAGATGTACTGGCCGCCGGTGAGCGCAGCGCCGAGGGCGCCGCTTTGGGCCGAGTGTTCACCCTCGGGACTGAAGAAGAAGGGATGCTTGCCCCAGACGTTGAGACCACCGTCGGCGCGCAATGCCTCGTAGATCTCCGAAATCTCCGTCGATGGGGTGATCGGGTAGCCGATGACACCGCCGCAGACATGGCCCATGACATTGGCGACTGCGCCGTTGCCGTGAATGACGGTAGAGATACCTGGATATTTCGCTTTCATCGTGCCGCGTCCCTATGTGTTGGTTTTGCTCTGCGCTCCACCTTGTCCGTGTCACGCGCCTGCTATCTCTGCCGGGGACCGCAATTGCTGCCCTCTATCTAGCTGTTCCCGCTGCTTCAGCGCCCAATGCCGAGGGCACACGAAGTGCCTCGCCAGCATGGGCGAAACGTTCAAACGACATGGTTATTGGTCCGGATCCCCACACCGGTACCTTGCGGGCGCCGGTGCAGAAACCCCTCACGATGCGGTCGGAGATCAGGTCCGACCTGCTGGACGGAGAAGCGGGTTGGCGTTTCTCCAGCGGGCATGGAAGCGGTTGGGCCGCCGCCATGTTCGTGACAGTTTCGAGTATATGCAATTATCGCGGCGTTGCAACAATTAGGCCGATTTCCGGCCAAAAACGCCTTCGTATTGCGAGATACGGCTGCGCCTTTCGCAATATGAAATCTAATCGCCTACCTTGTCGGCAATGCCGAGCTTCTTCATCTTTTCCCAGAGATTCTTGCGGCTGATGCCGAGCTTTGCCGCCGTGTCGGCGATCCGCCCGGCGCTGCCGCGCAAAGCCTGCTCGATGTACTCGCGCTCCTTGCCTGCCAGATAGCCGGTCAAAGTGACATTCGGCTCCAGATTGCCGCTTTCGGCGAGCGTCGGCAGTTCGCCGAACAGCATGCGGGCAGTCAACGCGCCCTCGGGATAGAGAACGCTGGCGCGCTCGAGGCAATGCTTGAGTTCGCGGACATTGCCGGGCCATGGATGTTCGAGCAGCGCACGTTCTGCCGACGTGTGCAAGGTGCGCGCTGGCTTGCCGTTTGCCGCTGATTCAAGGAGGCGGTGCGCCAGCCAGGGAATGTCGTCGCGACGCTCGCGTAACGGCGGCACATGCAGATGGACAACATGAATGCGGTAGTACAGGTCTTCGCGGAAGCTACCTGCCTCGACCATTTGCTTCAGATCGCGATGCGTGGCGCAGACGAGGTTGATGGTCACCGAAATCGGTTTTTCATCGCCGAGGCGGACGACCTGACGCTCCTGAATCGCCCGCAATAGCTTGACCTGCATGAGCGGCGACATCTCGCCGATTTCATCGAGAAACAAGGTGCCGCCGTGCGCCAACTCGAAAACGCCCTTCTTGTCACGCACGGCGCCGGTGAAGGCGCCCTTGACGTGGCCGAACAGCTCTGCCTCGAGCAGGGTTTCGGTGAGGGCACCGCAATTGACCGCCACGAACGGCAGCTTGCCATCGGGGTCGCGGCGTCGGTGCAGGGCGCGGGCGACTTCTTCCTTGCCGACCCCGGAATCGCCGGTGATCAAGACCGAACTTGCCGTCCCGGCCAGTTGCGGCAGCATGGCTTCAATTCGGCGCATGGCGCTGGATATGCCGAGCGTGTAATCCCCATGCCTGTCGGCGGGCGGCGCGTTGGCCGTGCCGCGCAGGCGTTGCAGAACGCCTAGCAGGGCTCGGATATCGAGCGGTTTGGTCAGGTAGTCCACGGCGCCGAGCTTGAGCAGGCGGACAGCCGAGTCGATCTTGCCGTAGCCGGTGATGAAGATGAACGGTGGCACCGTTTGGTTGCTGGCCGTGGCTTGCTGGAATAGATCCTCGCCATTGATATCCGGCAATTGGATGTCGCAGATGGCGGCGGCGAAGGATCCTGACGTCAAGGCTTGCAATGCGCGCTCGCCGGTGCGGAACCACTGGCAGTCGTAATCTTCGAGCGACAGGCGATCGGAGAGTGCCTCGCCCATGACCTCATCGTCCTCGATGAGGCAGATCGATCCCAGTTGCGATTTCATGGCGCCGGCTCCGCGGTCGGCAACTCCACGTCGAAGCACATGCGCTGATCCTTGCACTGGGCGGTGATCGAGCCGCCGAGTTGATGAACGATCTGGTAGCAGACCCAGAGGCCGAGTCCGTGACCGTCCTCGCTGAGTGGCGAGAAGGGTTCGAACAAGTGGGTCATTTCTTCTGCTGTCAGCAGGCGACCATCGTTGGCGATCGAAACGGAAAACTTGTTGCCAGTTTGCGCCAGATGGCAGGCAACGACGCCGTCGGTGTTTGCTGCCCTCACTGCATTGAGCAACAGGTTGATCAACACCTGACGAACCAAGGTCGCCGGCAGGGCTACCGCGCCGGCAATCTGGTTATGCCAGTCGATCTTCAGGCGTTTGCCATGCGCTTGCGGCAGGATCAGGACCAGGACATCCTCGATGTCGCTGGTAGTGAGGTTGCGACTCTTGGTCTTGGCTTCGACCAGCAGTGCGCCGACAGTCTCCTTGATCTGGCCCAGGCCACGCTCGATCAAAGCAATCGTCTTGGCAGTGCGGCTGTCGATCACGGTGTGGCTCTTCAGTGTATCGATCGCCATCAGCATGCCGCCCAGCGGATTGTTGATTTCGTGGGCGACGCCGGCGGCGAGTTGGCCCAGGGCAGCCAGGCGATCGGACTGGACCACTTGCCGCTCCAGTTCCTCGCGCGCCTTCAGATCCGTCAGCATCTTGTTGTACGTCTTGAACAGGCTGCCCAACTCGTCGCGATGGGAATAGACCGCCGGATCGAGCGTTTCCGGCAACTGCTTGCCGACGTTGCGCATCCGCTCGATAAGCTCTACCAGCGGCTCGGCCATACGCCGCCCCCAGTACCAGTTGAAGGGCAGCAGAATGCAGAGGATGACAGTTCCGACCAACAGTCCGCGCAGGGCAATTTCCGAGAAGCGCGGCAGCACGCTCTGCCTGTTCAGCGACAGGATGAGGGTGCCATAGCGAACTTCGTGATCCGTGATTGGCAGGACGAAATACTGGCGATCCGAGTTGGCTGGCGTGATGGCAAAGCCACTCTCCGTGGTATCCGATTGCAGGCGTTCGGCGATGCTCGCGTAATCGCTGTTGACGTTGCGCAGTTCGGTCAGCATGGGGGCAACGGTCGGTGGTGCGGCGACGTAGACCCGCGCCGCGGTGTCGGCAACGACGGCCGAGGAAAACTTGGCCCGCTCAGCCTCTCCTGTTCGACTGAGTGCGGCGGCAATCGATGTATAGACAGACCAGACGTCGTCACGGCTCATTGCCGCAGAGAGCGCCGGTTCCAGGGCAATGCCCAGCGTCTGGGCGTCGATGACCAGATCGTCGCGCAGTTCATTGAACGCGTCGATGATCAAAGTGGCCGAAACTGCCAGGGTGGACAGCAGAATCAGCATGCTGCCCCAGAGGGGAATCTTGTAGCGGAAACTGAGATTGAAGAAGTTCACAGTTCGCCCATCACCTTCATCATCTCCAGGACTCCGTCGTAGAGATGCCGGTCGCCGTCGACGAAGCCGTCGATGTTCAGATCGGCCAACAACGCGGCACCCTCGCGATCGTCGGCCATGTCGATGAGCACCTTCCGCATCGCTGCCGCTTCGGTCGGCGACATCGATTGTCGGGCAACGATTGGCGGGAAGCCGTATTCACCCGACTGGGCGACGATCCGCGTCTTTTCGGTCAGCGAGGGCCGCAGGCGGGCCAGCGACTCCCAAATGAATCCGTCGACCATGCCGCCGTTGGCAAGGCCGATCGCTACGGCTTCGACGACGCGCTGATGGCCATGAGTGAAAAAGGTCTTGCGAAAGAACTTCGCCGGATTCTTGCCGCCCGTCTGCAATTCGCTCCGCGGTACCAAGTAGCCAGTGAAGGAATTGGCATCGGCGTAAGCGAAGATCTTTCCTTCCAGATCGAAGATTGAAGTCGTGACCTGGTCAGCGACAGGGACGATGAGCAGCGCGTGATAGGTGGCACTGTTGCGATGGATCGGCGTCACCAGGAGACGGGCGCGATGCGTCTGCTCCAGAGTGACGTAGGGATAGTCGGATACCCAAGCGAAGTCGAGCAGATCGTGCTTGATGAGCTCCATGGTATCGCTGTAGTTCTCGCGAACAACGAAAGTCACCGGGCGGCCGAGTCTCTTTTGCAGGTAGCTCCGCCACGCCTCCAGCAGCTTGGCTTGGTCAGCGACGATCACCGGGGTCAGGCCGAAGCGAATCGGGCGACCTGTTTCTTCCGCCGCTGCCAGCGACGCGACCAGGCAGAAGAGAATGGTCAACAGCTGCCGAACCGCTCGTTGGATCTGCGCTGCGAATGTTACGTGTCGGTAACGTGCTGGTGAGCGGGTAGCCATATCTGTTACTTATTGGTAACCATGTCTCGTAGATCCAATTCGAACGGGGCCGATTTGCCCTCCGGGTATGACAACCCTGCCCCCACTGCACCGGACAAAACCCCTCAATGCAAGTCCTGTGCCCCGCAATTGATGCCCTTGGCGGTGCTGCAAGTACTGGATTTCGAGAGATTTGGCCAATTCCCGAACGCTGGCGCGGGTAAGAACATGGGGCATGTTACCTAACAGTAACAACGTCGAGCGCCTTTGGCGAGAACTTCCGCGGCCTACGCCGTCCGGCGGCGCCTTGATCGGATTCTGTTGCGGTAGCCCAATCATGCTTAAGTCTCGTTCCAATCAGGGTTAACAGGCTGTCGGGGGACGCGGCGGCGGTTGCCGGCAGAGAACTTCGACAGTTTGCCGATCCGGGCACGCCTCTTGCGGAAGTAGCTGCAACTGCGCGCAGGTGGCCTCGGTCGCAAGCCGCAAGGAAAGCAAAAAAACACGCCCACGCCGTTATAACAAGCTGCAAATCGTTTCGGAGATTCAAATGACTTCAGGCCGTTCCAACATCGCGACGCTAAGCGTAGCCGTCGCGGTTTTTGCTGCGTCTTTTTCCTGTAGTGCGCTGGCGGTGGATGTGGATGCCGCCAAGGCGCTGGCCAGGCAGAACAACTGCTTCAAGTGCCATGCCGTCGAGAAGGAAAAGGACGGTCCCGCCTACAAGAAGGTTGCCGAAAAATATCGCGGCAAGCCGACCGCCGAAGCTCGCTTGATCGAGCACATCACGTCTGGCGAGAAGGCGAAATTCCCCGACGGACACGAAGAGGACCACAAGATCGTCAAGACCGATCCGCCCAAGGATATGGCACAGATCAAGAATTTGGTGGAGTGGATTTTGGCGCAATAACCGCAGTTCGTCATCGACTGTCTTTCAGGGAGATTTGCCATGACCATCCGAGGGCAACTATTTATCGCCACTGGTATTGCGGCGATTCTGCTTTCGACGAGTGTAGCGGCCGCCGACGTGGATGCGTCTGCGGCCAAAAGGCTCGCCCGCAAGGAGAGCTGCTTGCGTTGCCATGCCGTGAACAAGAAGAAGGAAGGGCCGGCTTACGAGTCGATCGCCTACAAATACAAAGGCCACCCGGAAGCTGTCGACAAATTGATCGACCACATCACTTCCGGCGAGAAGGTCAAGCTATCAGATGGTCATGAGGAAAATCACGAGATCGTCAAGACCAAGGATCCGGGGCAGATCAGGAACTTGATCGAGTGGATTCTTAGCCGGTAGTCGCCCAGCGGAACCGTTCGCGATCACAGCAGTTATTGGTTTGGGGGAGGAACATGAAGCTCATTGGAAATGTGTTGATAGTCTGTGCCGTGCTTGCAGGTATGGTGGCCTCGGCTTTCGCTGCCGACGGTAATTACCTCCCGGATCTCAGCGCGGGCACCGTCAGGCCGGCGTCGCCGGACGCGGCGCTGAAGAAGGATGCCGTCTGCACCCGCTGCCACGACGAATCCGAAGCGATGCCGATTCTGTCGATCTATCAGACCGAGCACGGCGTCCGCGGCGATGGACGGACACCGACCTGCCAGTCCTGCCACGGCGAGAGCGAGAAGCACCTGCATGGTGATCCCAATGTCAAGGGCCGGGCAAAACCTGACGTGATATTCAACAAGCATACCTTCCCGATGTCGGAAGCCACCGAGCGTGCAGGTGTTTGCCTCACCTGCCACAAGGGAAGCGCGCGCAGCCATTGGGAGGGCAGCCAGCATCAGGCCAATGGTTTGGCCTGCAACGATTGCCACAAGGTTCACCAGCCAGTGGACAAGGCGAGGGACAAGAAGACGCAACGCGACGTCTGCTTTACTTGCCACAAGGAACAGCGTGCCGACACCCACAAGGCTTCGACCCACCCGCTCGACACCAGCAAGATGGCCTGCTCCGACTGTCACAACCCGCACGGTTCGACCGGTCCGAAGCTGATGAAGAAGAACTCGGTGAATGAGACCTGCTGGTCCTGCCACGCGGAGAAACGCGGGCCATTCCTGTGGGAACACCAGCCGGTCAGCGAAGACTGCACCAACTGCCATACGCCCCATGGCTCCAACATCAAGCCCCTGCTGAAGAATCGCCCGCCGATGCTTTGCGACGATTGCCACGATGGCCCCCACAACAGTCAAGCACCCTATGGCGCGGGCATGGCCGGCAATCAGGGTACGACGGTGACCAATCCTCTGACGAACGCCAACAACGCTAGTTCCTCGGCCGCCGGACGTGCTTGTATGAATTGCCACGTCATGGTGCACGGTTCCAACAGCCCGGCCGGTGCACTGCTGCATCGCTAATGAGGGGAGATCGTCAAATGAATGCGAGCAAGAGAAATCTGTCCGTCAAACTGACTGCCTTGGCGGTGCAAGGGGCCTTGGCTGCGTTGGCCGCTACGCCGTTGGCCGCAATGGCCGAGGAGGACGATGTCGCTACGCT
>PMIF01000191.1:0-9363 GCA_003157035.1 Rhodocyclaceae bacterium | reverse complement strand
GATGCCACCTACGGCAGCCAAGGCCAGTGGAGTCTGGGTGTCGGCTTCGACCAGCTGCGTCATTACACGACCACCAATTACCAGACGCCTTATGTCGGCTCGATGGGCGGCAACAGTTTCATCTTGCCGGCCAATTTCGGCGTCGTCAACACTTCAAAGAGCAACACCGGCACTTCCGGCGGCGCAACATTGCTTGGCGGACGCTCGCTCACCGATACCCAACTCGGCGACTTCAACACTCAGGATGTCTACACCGAGCGCCAGAACAGCAAGTTCTCGGCTGGTTACAACTTCAGCCCAACATTGAGCTTCAAGTTCGATATCGGTCACCTTGAGCAAACGGGCGCGAAGCTGATAGGCTCCGGCACCGATCCGGCGACGGCTGTCACTAGCTCCTTCGGCGGGGTCAAAACCTGGAAGGGAGAAGTTCCGGTCGTTCTAATGAATCCGACCAATTACCGCACCGATACGATCAACGCGGCGTTCAACTGGACCGGCGATCGCGGATATGCGACGGCCGCCTACTTCGGCTCGCTGTTCCACGACAACAACAACGGCATTACGTGGTCGAACCCATTCCAGACCACAAACCCTACCGGAACCGTTCTGGCTCAAGGCCTGCCGACCAGCACGATGTCGACGCCGCCGAGCAATCAGTTCCATCAATTGAACCTCACGGGCGGCTATTCGTTTAGCCCAACCACGCGCCTGGTCGGCGGCTATTCCTACGCGCGGAACACGCAGGATGCGAGCTTTGACGGTACCTACACGCCAGGCTATGCCACCAATCTGCCTGGTAACTCGCTGAACGGCAGGGTGGTTCTGACTCACGCTGACGCCAGGCTGACGAACCAGACCACCAAGGACCTGACCCTCAGCGCGGGCCTCAAGTACAACGAACGCGACAACCAGACTTCGTCCAACCTCTACTCCTACTACGATCTGGGCAACGCGCTTCGCGAAGCATGGTCGACGCCGATGAGCAACAAGAAGACGCAGTTCGACTTGTCCGGCGACTATCGTCTGAGTTCGGCGCAGAAATTGCACGCTGGTTACGAATACGAAAAGATCGAGCGCTGGTGCAACAACTCGCCGTCCTTGAGTCAGATCGATTCTGCCCTGCGCGCCAGCGAAGGCTTTGCCACGGCGAATATTGCCGCGGCCGACGCATATTATGCCAACGGCACGTCTTGCGTCCAGGTTCCCGAGAGTACCGAAAGCAGGGTGGTGGGCAATTACCGACTTACTGCCTCTGACACGGTCAGCCTGAATGCCGGCGCTGCCTATGGTGACCGCAAGGCTACCGTTAACCGTAGCTTCTACAACCCGATGCAGTCCGTGACCGAAGGTTTTGAGAACCCTGGATTCGTGGCCTTCTTTGATGGTTCTCGGCGGGAAGGCATGCTGAAAGCCGGGGTCAATTGGCAAGCCCGGGAAAGCCTGGACTTTGGTGCCTCCGCCAAGTACCGCAAGGACAACTACTACGATGCCACCTATGGTGTCAGTAGCGGCAAGGCTTACAGCTTCAACCTCGATGCCAACTATGCCTATACGGAGAACAATTCGGTGTCGGCCTTTGCCTCGTGGCAGTGGCGTGCTCGGGACCTGAATACCGAGTCGGGGCGCATCCCGGTCGCGCTGACCGCGACTGCGGGTCAATGGTCCAACAAGCTGACTGACGACGATGCAACGCTTGGTATCAGCGCCAAGCAGAAGGGGCTGCTTGCCAATCGCCTTGAACTGTCGGAAGACCTTACCTACTCGCTGGCCAAGACGGATTACACGACGATCGTCAATTACGGCTCCACCGGCTGCGTCGGTACGATCAGCACGGCCACCAGCAACCAGGCTTGTGGCAGCCCGCCGACGATCAAGAGTTCCATGTGGCGGCTCAACGTGTCGGGCAATTATCACGTCGACAAGGCCTCATCGGTGATGGTGGGCTATTTGTACCAGCACCTCACCTCCGGCGACTACTACTACAACGCTTACCAGTACCCATCCGGCTTCACCAGTGGGTTGCCGACTAATCAGCAGGCGCCGAATTACGGCGTTAGCCTGGCTTACGTGACGTATCAATTTACTTTCAAGTGACTTCTGCAACGTGCATTGCATGCTGGACTTGGGGGCCGGATGTCTTCGGCCCCGTTTCTTTTCTTTCAATAGTCTTACGGAGTAAGCCAGCATGACAAATCCTGGTGCGCTGAGAAAGTTCTGGTCGGTGCTCAGAACCCCAAGCGCCAAGTACTCGGTGTTGTCGATCGCCGTCGTATTCTTCTTCGTCGGCATCATTTTCTGGGGCGGCTTCAATACCGGCATGGAAGCCACCAATCGCCTGGAATTCTGCATCGGTTGTCACGAGATGCGCGATACCGTGTACCAGGAATACCAGAAGACCATCCACTTCAGCAATCGCACCGGCGTGCGGGCGATCTGCTCCGACTGCCACGTGCCGAAGGACTGGACGCACAAGATAATCAGGAAGATCCAGGCCAGCAAAGAGATTTGGGGCAAGCTGACCGGTTTTGTCGATACGCCGGAGAAATTCGAGAGCCATCGTATGGAGCTGGCGACCCACGAATGGGAACGGATGAAGGCGTCTGGTTCGCGGGAGTGTCGCAACTGCCATGACTTCGATGCCATGAGTGGCAACATCCAGAAGCAGTCCGTGTACAACAAGCACATGAAGGCGAAGGCCGAAGACCAGACCTGCATCGATTGCCATAAGGGCATCGCCCACCACTTGCCGAAGGAGTACAGAGACCCCGACGAAGAGGAATAGCGGTGTAGTTACTGCCGCTGTCATAAGACAGTCGCGACCGGACCCCGAAAGGGGCCGGTCAAGACGACTGCAAAATTACCCGGCTGGGTTCAAGCAATCGGAACAATTGACCCGAAGGGGGCAGCTAATGGAGTCATTCACAAGGGTAGTGCAGGCCGCTGCGTTGGCCTGCGGCTTGGCGTTGGCTACCACAGCCTTCGCGGTCGAGCCACAATCTGGCGCCAAGGCTCCGGTGCAATCGAGCGGTGACGCGGTCTGCACTCGCTGCCATGACGAGTCGGAATCAAAGCCGATCCTGGCGATCTATCAAACCAAGCATGGTGTCCGCGGCGACTCGCGCACACCGGGATGCCAGTCCTGCCACGGCGCCAGCGAAAATCACTTGCGCGACAAGGCGCTTCCCGTCGACGTGGTTTTCGGTGACCGCAAGTCGGAGACCAGGGCTCAGGATGACGCCTGCCTGAAATGCCACAAGGGCGGCAAGCGCACGCGCTGGGACGGAGGGCAACACCAGGCCAACGACGTTGCTTGCACGTCCTGCCACGTCGTGCATGCGCCGACCGACAAGGTGACGTACAAGAAGACCCAGGCCGAGGTCTGCTTCACGTGCCACCAGGAACAACGGGCCGACGTCCAAAAGGTCTCTGCGCACCCGATCGATGCCGGCAAGATGGTCTGCTCCGACTGTCACAACACGCATGGTTCGGCCGGTCCCAAGTTGCTGAAGATGAATACGGTGATGGAGACCTGCTTCACCTGTCACGCGGAGAAGCGCGGCCCCTTCCTCTGGGAACATCAGCCTGTGACGGAGGACTGCACCAACTGCCATACGCCGCACGGTTCCAATATCACGCCGCTGTTGAAGTCGCGTGCTCCCTTCCTCTGTGACGAGTGCCACGACGGCCCGCACGACAGCCCGAATGCCTATGGCCCCGGCGCTGCGGTGGGACGGCAGGGCTCGGGTGGCGGCTACGGCGATCGCAGTGCCGCCGGTCGCGCCTGCATGAATTGCCACAGCATGATTCACGGCTCGAACTCGCCATCCGGCGCGTTCCTGCACCGCTAATTGGAAAGGGGAAGCGTCATGACAACAAATATCGACCGTTTCACCTTCTCGACAATTGCTCATGCGGTGCGTTACGCACTGCTGGCCATGGCTGCCGCACCTCTTGTTGCGACCGCCGCCGATGAAGACGCGGATGTCGCAAGCTTGACCCAACCGACCAGTTCAATCGAAGTTGGTGCAGAAAATGTCTCCAGCAAATCGGCGAAGTTTGGCGAATACAACGGCCTGAACAAGTCAGGCGCAGCGTTCATCGGCAACATCGATCTGCGCGGCGGCGATGCCTATCAATCTTTTCAAGGCGGCATGGGTACGACGCGATGGCAGGTCAGGGGAACGGATCTGGGCACCACCTCGCGGGAGATCGGCGGCACAGTCTCCAGTCAGGGTCGCTGGGATCTGGGCGTCAGCTACGACCAGTTGCGTCACAACATCACGGACTCCTATCAGACGCCGTTCCAGGGTTCGCTGGGCGGCAACAGCCTGACGCTGCCGGCCTCGTTTGGCGTTATCGATGCCACTGACGACGGTCCCGTCGGATCGGGAACACAGGGTTTGACGGCGGGCCAGATTGCCGCTTTCCACGCTGTTGACGTGTATACCGAGCGCAAGAACACCAGCTTCAACGCCGGTTACAGGCTCGACCGGCAATGGAATTTCGAGTTCGCCTTCAACCACCTCGATCAATCGGGCGCCAAGTTGATCAGTGTCTCGATGTCTCCCGACGCCCTCGGCAACGGCGCCGGCGAGAAGACCGCGACGTTGATGAATCCCACCAATTACCGCACCGACACCTTTGAACTGGCGGCCAACTGGATCGGCGAGCGGGCGCACCTGCGGGCGAGCTACTATGCTTCGCTGTTCAAGGACGGCTATCACAGCCTATCCTGGTCGAATCCGTACATCGATTCGGGGGGCGCGACGCCGACCGGTACCATTACCGGCAACTTTCCGCTCAATGTCTTCGCTACCACGCCCGACAACAGCGTGCATCAGCTCAACCTGAGCGGCGGCTACGAATTCACCTCGGCGACCAGACTCGTCGGCGGCTTGTCGTATTCGCGCAATACGCAGAACATCAGCTTCATCGATGATCCCCTGCTGACCTCGGCTTTGCCAAGCGGTTCGCTGAACGGCCTGGTGATCACCAAGCATGCCGATCTCAAGCTGACCAACCAGACCAGCAAGGACTTGCTGCTCTCTGCCGGGGTGAAATACAACGAACGCGACAATCAGACGCCGTCGAATGTGTTCGATTCATTTGCCTCAATCGCCGGCGATCCATGGGGCCCCGTCGCCAATGCGCCGGTCAGCAACAAGAAGCTCCAGGTGGAGCTCGATGGAAGTTACCGCATCGACAAGAAGCAGACGCTGCGCCTCTCCTACGCCTATGACGATGTCAAGCGCTGGTGCAATAACGCGCTGGCCAATAACTTCCAGTCGTCCGATGTGCTCACCAACGTGCCGAACTACTACACGACGACGGCGTGCGTGCAAAGTCCGCAGAGTCGCGAGAACAAGCTCGCGGCCAACTACCGTTTGAAAGCCGGGCAGGGCGTCAACTTTACCGCCGGTTACAGCTACGCCAAGCGTCGGGCCGACTTCAATACCTCGTACTACAACCCGATGCAGACCAGCGCCGAGGGCTTGCAGAACTTCGGTTTTGTGCCGTATTTCGACGCCAGCCGGCGCGACCAGATTGTCAAGTCCGGGCTCAATTGGCAAGCGAACGACCGCTTCAACCTTGGCCTTACCGGGCGTTTCATCGATACCAAGTACGATTCGACTCTGGGCGTGCAGAAGGGCCATGGCTTGGCGTTGAATCTCGATGCCGCCTACAACTATGCTGCCGGCGGCGTCGTTTCGGCTTACCTGAGCGGGCAGCGGCGACAGCGGGATCTCTTGTCGTCAGCCGATAAATCGCCGTTGGTGGCACCGGGTAATCTCTGGAGCAACCATTTGGACGAAGACAGCAACACCTTGGGCATCACGGCCAAGCATAGGGGCTTGATGGGCGGCCGCCTGGACCTTACCGGCGATCTGTCTTACTCCTTGAGCAAGACGACGTACTCGACACAGTTGCAGGATCCCACCCAGTGTACCGATATCAACTGCGGCGATTTGCCAGTGATCAAGAATGAGGTCCTGAGGTTGAAATTCACCGGCGTCTATCATGTCGACAAGGCCAGCAAGGTGGCGTTGAGCGGGCTGTATCAGAAGCTCAAGAGCGACGACTACTACTACAGTGCCTATCAGCTCGGCTATACAGACGTCACGGTCTTGCCGACCAATCAATTGGCGCCCAATCATTCGGTGACTGCGGCGGGGATTTCCTACATATACAGCTTCAGATAGACGCGCGGCGATTCTGCTTCAGGGGCCGATGCGTCGGCCCCGCTTTTTTCCTGCCGAGCGAGCCAGAGTTACGATTGCAGCCCAATTCGGGCACAATGCGCCCTCCCATGCTTTCGGTTGCCAACCTTTCCTGCGTTCGTGGCGAGCGCCGCCTGTTTTCCGGCCTAGCTTTCGAGTTGGCGGCCGGCGAGTGGCTGCACGTCCAGGGCGAGAATGGTGCGGGCAAGACCACATTGTTGCGGGCGCTGGTCGGCCTTTCCCATCCGGACCAGGGCGAGATTCGCTGGCACGACCAGCCGATCAGCGACTTGGCGGAAGACTATCGGCGCGAGTTGCTCTACCTTGGCCACTACGGCGCGGTCAAGGAAGAATTGACGCCGCTGGAGAATCTGTCGCTGGCGGCGTCGCTCGACGGGCGCAGCCTCGATGATCGCGAGGCCCTCGCGGCGCTGCATCGCTTCGGCCTCAAGGGACGCGAAGAACTGCCCGTGCGCTTTCTTTCGGCCGGGCAGAAACGTCGCGTCCTCCTGGCGCGGCTGGTAACGCGTAAGGCTGTGCTGTGGGTGCTCGATGAGCCATTCACCGCACTCGACGTCAAGGCTGTCGATATGTTGTCGGCGCTGATTGCCGAGCACGTCACTGGCGGCGGCATGGTGATATTGACCAGCCACCAGGCGATGCCTATCGCCGGCGGCAAGGCCGTCAAACTATGAGTGCATTCCTGACCGTCATTCGCCGCGACCTCCTGCTGGCTATGCGGCGCAAGAACGAGATGTTGACGGCGTTGTTTTTTTTCGTCATTGTGGTCAGCCTGTTCCCGCTCGGCATTGGCCCCGAGCCGCAGTTGCTGAAGAAGGTGGCGCCGGGGGTTCTTTGGGTGGCGGCACTGCTGGCCAGCATGCTCTCCCTTAATCGGATGTTCGCCACCGACTACGCCGATGGCACGCTCGAACAATTGACTCTTTCGGCCAGCCCCCTTGGCCTGCTGGTTGCCGGTAAAATAGCCGCTCACTGGCTGACTTCCGGCCTGCCATTGGTCTTGCTGGCACCGGTTCTAGGGCTGCAGTTCGATCTTGGTGGCGAAGCGTTGGCAGTGCTGGTGGCGGCGCTGTTGCTGGGAACGCCCTTGCTCTCCCTGATCGGTGCCATCGGCGCGGCGCTGACCCTGGGGGTGCGTGGCGGAGGCGTGCTGCTGTCGCTTCTGGTGCTACCGCTGTACATCCCGGCGTTGATTTTCGGCGCCGGGGCTGTGGAGGCCCACGTGGCCGGACTGGCTTTCGCGGGACACCTGTCGTTGCTGGCGGCGTTATTGGCGCTGGCAATATTTTTTGCGCCGTGGGCGACCACGGCGGCACTCAGAATTGCCCTGGAATGAACAACCGATTGATCAAATGGTTCAAGTACGCGTCGCCGCAGAGCTTCTATCCGCTCGCCGGCCGGATGATCCCGTGGTTCTGGGCGCTGGCGGCCGTGTTCGGCGTCGCCGGCCTGTGGATCAGCTTCTTCGTCGCGCCCACCGATGCCGTCCAGGGCGAGGGCTATCGCATCATCTTCCTGCACGTGCCGGCGTCGTGGATGTCGATGTTCATCTATCTGGTGATGGCCGGCTGGGCGGGTCTGGGTCTGGCGCTGAATACGCGCTTGTCGGGCATGATGGCCCAGGCGCTGGCACCAACCGGTGCCTTGATGGCTTTCATCAGCTTGTGGACCGGGGCGTTTTGGGGCAAACCGATGTGGGGCACCTGGTGGGTCTGGGATGCGCGGCTGACCTCGGANNTCGGTCTCGCTGATGAAATCGCCGAGCATGGCCCAGACCATGTTGTGGGGCATGCTCGTGATGGCGCTGTGTTTCTGGATGTATTCGATTGCGGTGGCGCTGATGCGGGTACGGGCGATCATCCTGGAGCGCGAGACGCAGACCGAGTGGGTGCGCGAATTGCCGGAGGTGAAATCATGAATTGGGGATCACCGGCCGAGTTTTTTGCCATGGGCGGCTACGGCCTCTACGTTTGGGGCAGTGTCATTGTCTGCATTCTGATCATGGTCATGGAACCGATCATGGCCAGCAAGCGTCAGAAGAACATTTTGCAGGCATTGCGCCGTGAACGAATCGCCGAGGATCTGGACAGACAATGAAACCCCGCCATAAACGAATTGCCCTGATTGCGGGCGGTATGGTCGCGGTCGGCATCGCCGCCGTGCTGGTGCTCAATGCGCTCGATAGCAATATTGCGCTCTATGTGACTCCGAGCGAAGTTGCCGCCGGCAAGGCACCCAAGAACAAGGCATTTCGCATCGGCGGCATGGTGCGCGACGGCTCTGTCAAGCGCGACAACCTGACCGTGCACTTCGTCGTGACCGATACGGCGCGCGATATCCCGGTTGCCTATACGGGTATCCTTCCCGACCTGTTCAAGGAGGGCAAGGGCGCCGTTATTCAGGGCAAGCTCGGCGAAGACGGTGTGTTCGTGGCGACAGAAGTCCTCGCCAAGCATGACGAGAACTACATGCCGCCGGAAGCGCAACACGCGCTGGATCAGGCGCAGAAGGCGCGAAAGACACTGCAATGATTCCTGAACTTGGTCATTTCGCCCTGATCCTCGCCTTGCTGGTGGCCGCGGTGCAGGGCACGCTGCCGCTCATCGGCGCACATCGCGGCCGTGCCGACTGGCTGGCCATCGCCCGTCCGGCGGTACAGACCCAGTTCTTGTTGCTTCTGGTGGCATTCGGCTGCCTGGCCTGGGCGTTCAATGTCAACGACTTTTCCGTGCAGTATGTCGCGGCGCAGTCCAATTCGCAGTTGCCGGCGATCTACCGGTTCGCCGCGGTCTGGGGCGGCCATGAAGGGTCGCTGCTGCTCTGGGTGCTTTTCCTCGCCGGTTGGGCTGCGGCGGTGTCTCTGCTCTCACGCCAGTTGCCGGACGTCATGGTGGCACGTGTGATCGGTGTACTCGGCCTCGTCGGCTGTGGTTTCCTGCTCTTCATCCTGATCACCTCCAATCCCTTCGAGCGCCTGTTGCCCGCTGCTCAGGATGGTCGCGATCTGAATCCGCTGCTTCAGGATCCGGGCCTGGTATTTCACCCACCGATGCTCTACATGGGTTACGTTGGTTTTTCCGTGGCGTTCGCTTTTGCCATCGCTGCCCTGATCACTGGCAAGCTC
>PMIF01000142.1 GCA_003157035.1 Rhodocyclaceae bacterium | reverse complement strand
GCATCACGACCAGCTTGTCGGTGTCGATTGCTTGAATCCGCTCCAGAGTGTCGTCGTCGCCTTCGCCCACGGCAACCACGAACTCGTCGCAAATCGGCAGAACGGAACGGATGCTCTCAATATACGGATAGCCGAGGAGTGAACCGTTACGGATGAACGTGAAACCGCTGACTCTCATATTTCCTTCCAGCATCTGTGCCGGATCGGGATTCTATGCTTCCCCTTGGCGCCGCAGCAGCCGATAAAGCGTTCGCTCAGAGACACCCAGCACTCTGGCGAGCGACTTGCGGTCGGCAGAATGTGCGGCCGCCCAGGCGACGTAGCGGCTCTCGAGCTCATCGAGTGGCACCGCCTCGTCGAGTGAGAAGCTGGCGCGGCGGTCGATCGGCGGCGATGGAGGCCTCGGCAGGCCAAGATCACTGACCAAGTGTTCCGGCAGGATTTGGTCACCGTCGGCCAAGAGGCTCGCACGCTCAAGCAAGTTGCGCAGCTCGCGGATATTGCCCTCGAACAGCCGCGTCTGCAGGGCAGCCAGCGCTGCTGCCGACACGCTCTTGCGCGGCCCGGCCACGCGCTCGAGCAGCGATTGCGTCAGCAGCGGCATGTCTTCGCCACGCTCCGCCAGTGACGGCGTATGAATCGGGAAGGTATTGACCCGATAGTACAGATCGCGGCGGAAACTGCCTTCGTGAACCATGGCAGACAGGTCCCGGTGGGTGGCCGAGACAAGTCGGAAATCCGCAGCCAAGGCCTCGACGCCTCCCACGCGTCGGTAACTCCCTGTTTCCAGTAGACGCAACAGCTTGACCTGCAGCGACAAAGGCAATTCACCGATCTCGTCGAGAAATAGGGTCCCGCCACGCGCCGCCTCGACAAGACCCGTCTTGCGATGCGTGGCGCCGGTAAACGATCCCTTCTCATAGCCGAAGAGTTCGCTCTCGAACAATGTCTCGGTCAGGCCGGAACAATCGACNNGGTGCGACGCGGGTGATCTGGTGCAGCATGGCGAGAAAGGCCGGCGAACGTCCGACCAAACCCTGCGCCGCAGGCCGCCCACTGGCATGACGCACCACCCGCATCGTCTCAACGAACAGTGCCGACCGACCGCCATGACCCGGCAACGGCGTGGTCTCGACATCGACGTGCTCCTCGCCTCGCGGCGTGTGGTGCAGATGCAGCACCCGGTGCGGCCTGCCGGATTGCATACTGCCCCTGAGCGGGCAGGATTCGCCAGCGCGATCACAGGGAACGTCAATGCCATGTGACACTTCATAGCAATAGCGGCCGACCACCGGCTCGCCGTTGCCGAAATCGCGGCTGTAGGCCTTGTTGGCCGCGACAATCCGGTAGTCGGCGGCAAGGACAATGCGGGGTTCCGGAAGGTCTTCCAGGTAGGCAACCAGTTCGGCGATTCCGGAGAGGCTCATGTCATTAATGGCGGCAAAGTCAAAAGGGTAGCGCCAATTATGGCACATCACATCGGGATTGTGCGGTGCGCGCAACAGATTANNTTCCCTTGGAAACCGTCGTTGGCCAGGAGCAATCCCCCCCAAATAGATTGCATCTCAGCCACCGGCATTCTGCGTTCTTGGTTCTTTCATGGCGTGGGCGGAAGTAAATTGCCTGAAGCCAAGACGCGGCGCGGGACGCATCCCTTCCTCCGCTGTCCTGCGGCCGGCAGGTGGTCATGCCACCGGCGGCGGTTTCTTTTTTCTCTATTCTGCTCTCAAGGCTTCGACGGCATTGAGTTGCGCCGCGCGTCGTGCCGGCAACACACCGGCAGCCAGACCGATCAACACCGCGACGATTTCCGCCAGCAAGGCGAAGCTCCATGGTGTATGCACGGGTAGCGCCGGCAGCGCCAGTCTGGCCAATTGCGCGATGCCGATGCCCAAGGCCAAACCGGCGGCGCCGCCGATCGCCGCCACGGCCACCGCTTCGCCGAGAAAAATGCCCAGAATCGTTCGCGCTGGAGCACCCAGCGCCTTGAGTAAACCGATCTCGTTGGTTCGCTCGGTGACAGCGATGGTCATGATCGTGGCAATGCCAACGCCGCCGACCAGAAGCGAGATGGCGCCCAGCGCCCCGACAGCGGCGGTGAGCACGTCGAGTATCTTCGACAGCGTGCGCAGCATGTCCTCCTGCGTCACCAGCGTGAAATCCTCGCGACCATGGCGGGCGATCATCACCTTGCGTGCGGCCTCGGCAACCCGTGTCGCCGAGGCGCCATCGCGATAGGCGAGATTGATGCGCAACAGCCCCTCGCGGTTGTACAACTCGAGCGCACGCGCCACCGGAACATAGGCGGTATCGTCGAGGTCAATGCCGAGAAACTGACCTTTCGGCTCCATGACGCCAACGACGCGGAACTGCGAGCCGCCAACAAGCACGCGCTGGCCGATCGCTGACTCGGCACCGAACAACTCCTGTTTGACCTTGGGACCGAGGACGATCAAGGCGCGCGCGCTTTCCGCTTGTTCGGGCGGGAGAAAACTGCCGACGCGCACCTTCATCTGCCAGGCTTCCTGCATCGCGGGTCCGACGCCATAGACCAGCGTGCGCCGGGTGCGGCCGTTGGCATCGAGTTCCGAATTGCCCCAAACCACGGGTGTCACCGCCACCACATCCGGTACCCGCTCCAACGCCCGAGCGTCGTCGACGGTGAGCAGGCGCACTGTCGTCTGCAAGCCCCCGGGGCCGCTGCTGGCAGCCGTCCTGCCCGGCTGCAATTCGATGATATTGGTGCCGAACTGAGTGAACTCGGCAAGCACGAAGCGATGCACGCCTTCGCCGATACTGGTCAGCAGAATCACCGCCGCAATACCGACAGCAATACCGAGCAAAGTCAGAAAACTGCGCAGCCGATGCGCGATCAGTGCGCGCAAAGCGAGGTGGATGCTATCCGCCCAGGTCATCGCTTCGACAGCGCCAGCACTGGATCAAGCCGCGCTGCGCGTCGCGCCGGCATGACGCCAAACAACAAGCCGGTCGACACCGAAGTACCGACCGCAGCGATGATCGCCCAATTCGGCGGGAAGGCCGGTAACGTTGGATAGAGGCTGCGCAGGATGAACGCACCGGCCTCGCCGATCAGGTAGCCAAAGAAGGCGCCGGAAATCGACAGCAGGACGGCCTCGGCCAGGAAGGCGTTGCGTATCGTCGCTGCCGGGGCGCCGAGCGCCTTCATCAGGCCGATTTCGCCGGTACGTTGGGTGACGGCGACCAGCATGACGTTCATGACCAGGATGCCGGCCACGGCCAGACTAATTCCGGCAATGCCCCCGACGCCAAGCGTCAGAACACTGAGAATGCGATCGAAGGTAGCGAGCACAGCGTCCTGCGTGATCACAGTCACATCCTCTTCGTTGCCGTGGCGCAGCTTGATGCTGTCGAGCGTCTGTTGGCGGGCTTCTTCGAGTGCCGGCCGATTGCGCGCCTCGACGAGGATGCGAAACAGCGTGTTGGTGTTGAACATCGCCTGCGCCGCCGCAACTGGAATGACGACGATTTCGTCGGCATTCATACCCAGGCCCTGACCGCTTTGCGCCAGCACGCCGACCACCCGAAAGCGCCGATCGCCGAGCCGGATCATTTGCCCGATTGCCGGCTCGGCGCCGAACAGTTCCTCGCGAATCTTCGCCCCCAGGACCGCAACCGACGTCGCCTGCGCAGCGTCGTCGGGCAGGAAGCGGCCCTGCGCCACGGCCATCCGGCGGATGGTAATGTAATCGGACGTGGTGCCGACGACCGTGACATCGCGCAGTTTGCCGCTGAACGTCGCCTCCGACGTACCGATGGTGATCGGCGCGGTGCGCAGCACTGCCGGCGCACGCAGCAGCGCCTTGGCATCGCCGACCGTCAGATCGCGCGTGGTGTTGGTGATCGCATTGGCCGGATTGAAACCACCGGTGCCCGAGCGGCCAGGCAGGACGATGACCAGGTTCGCCCCCAGCGAGGAAAACTCATTCACTACGTAGCGGCGCGCGCCGTCGCCCAACGCCGTCAGCACAACCACCGCGGCAACGCCGATGCTCATCGCCAGGATCATCAGGCTGGTGCGCAGCGGATAGCCGCTGGCGGCGCCGGCGGCAAAGCGCAAGAGATCGGCGTTTCTCACGATTCGTCGCGCACCTTGTGACCGTCCTCCATCAGCACGCGGCGCCGGGCACGCGCCCCGATCGCCGCATCGTGGGTGACGACGACCAGCGTCACGCCCCCGGCGTTGAGTTCTTCCAGCAAGCGGATGACTTCGTCGCCGGTGGCACGGTCGAGATTGCCGGTCGGCTCG
>PMIF01000064.1 GCA_003157035.1 Rhodocyclaceae bacterium | reverse complement strand
TGGCGTCGCCGTGCCGGAGCCGGCTGCCGCTCCGGCAGCACCGGCCAAGCCGGCGGAGGCTGCGCCTGCACCTGCACCGGCCGAGAAGAAGTAGGGCCGGAATCGGCCTTTGTTGAGGGCAAAGAAACGGCACCTTTGGGTGCCGTTTCTCTTATCATCGCGGCCGTGGACATCTTCCTGCAGCAACTCATCAACGGCCTGACCCTCGGCAGTATCTACGCCCTGGTGGCGCTGGGCTATACCATGGTGTATGGCATCCTTGGCCTGATCAACTTCGCTCATGGCGAGGTGGTGATGATCGGCGCCCTGTCTTCATTGACGGTCATCCAATCGCTCGCGGGCAGCGGCTTGCCGGGACCCCTGGTGGTGTTGATCGGCCTTGTCGCGGCGGCCATGGTTTGCATGTTGCTCGGCTTCGCTATCGAGCGCATCGCCTATCGGCCGCTGCGCAACGCGCCCCGCCTGGCGCCGTTGATCACCGCCATCGGCGTCTCCATCGTCCTGCAGCAGCTGGCAATGCTGACCTGGGGTCGCAGCTACCATTCCGTACCGGCGCTCTTGCCGTCGGATACCCACGAGATTTTCGGTGCTTCGTTTACCGAAGTCCAGGTAATCATCGTCGTCGTTGCCGCGTTGACCATGGCCGGGCTGATATTGTTGGTGAATCGGACCCGACTTGGCCGCGCCATGCGCGCCACCGCCGAGAACCCGGGCATCGCGGGCCTGATGGGGGTGGACGCCAATCGAATCATTTCGCTGACTTTCGTCATCGGCTCGGCACTGGCGGCTCTGGCTGGCGTTCTGGTTTCCGCCAACTACGGCATAGCGCATTACAACATGGGCTTCATTCTCGGCCTCAAAGCCTTTACGGCGGCAGTGCTCGGTGGCATCGGCAATCTCGCCGGCGCCATGGTCGGGGGCGTTCTCCTCGGCATCATCGAGGCTCTCGGTGCCGGCTACATCGGCGACCTCACCGGCGGCGTTCTGGGCTCCAACTATCAGGACGTCTTTGCCTTCTTCGTGTTGATCGTGGTGCTGATCTTCCGCCCCTCGGGCCTGATGGGGGAGAAGGTGGCGGAGCGTGCCTAGGAAGCCCTGGTTGGGCGTCACGCTGGTCGCGGTGGCGCTGGTATTGGCGCCGATCGTGGTGGGCGCCAGCCTGGGCAATGCCTGGGTGCGCGTGCTCGACTTTGCCGCCCTCTACGTCATGCTGGCGCTCGGCCTCAACATCGTGGTCGGCTTCGCCGGCCTGCTCGATCTCGGCTACATCGCCTTCTATGCCGTTGGCGCCTACCTCTACGCGCTGCTCGCTTCGCCGCACCTCGGCCTGCATTGGCCGGTTTGGGCGGTACTGCCGCTGGGCGCGCTGGTTGCCGGTGTGTTCGGCGTTCTGCTCGGCGCGCCGACCTTGCGCCTGCGCGGTGACTACCTGGCCATCGTCACCCTTGGCTTCGGCGAGATCATCCGCATTTTCCTCAACAATCTCAACGCGCCCATCAACATTACCAACGGCCCCAAGGGTATTGCCCGCATCGACCCGATCACGCTGTTCGGTCATCCGTTGTCGAAGCCCATCGACTTCCTCGGCATCACCTTCTCGGGCGTCATGCTCTACTACTACCTGTTCGTGGTCCTGGCGCTGGGCATCGTCTTCGTCGGCATCCGCCTGCAGGATTCGCGCATCGGTCGCGCCTGGGTGGCGATCCGCGAGGACGAGGTCGCCGCCAAGGCCTGCGGCATCAACACGCGTAATATCAAGCTGCTCGCCTTCGCCATGGGCGCCAGCTTCGGCGGTATCTCCGGCGGTTTGTTCGCCGGCTTTCAGGAGTTCGTTTCGCCGGAGAGCTTCGGCTTGCTCGAATCCGTCATGGTCTTGTGCATGGTGGTCTTGGGCGGCATGGGCCACATCCCCGGCGTCATCCTCGGCGGTGTGCTGCTGAGCATACTTCCCGAGGCCTTTCGTCATGGTGCCGCGCCGCTTCAGCACGCCCTTTTCGGCAAGGTGGTGCTGGACCCCGAGGCGCTGCGCATGCTGCTCTTCGGCTTGGCGCTGATCGCCGTCATGCTCTACCGCCCCGCCGGTCTCTGGCCCGAACCGCGCCATCGCCGGGAGCTGGCGAAATGATTTTGTTGCCGGAAGCGCGATGAAAGTATTGCTCGAAGCAGGCAAGGTCAGCAAGCGCTTTGGCGGCGTCCAGGCGCTGAAGGACGTTTCGCTGACCATCAATAGCGGCGAGATCTACGGCCTGATCGGGCCCAACGGCGCTGGCAAGACGACTTTCTTCAACGTCTTGACCGGGCTCTATCCGCGCGACGGTGGCGAGATTCGCTTCGCCGGCGAGTTGCTGCACCTGGCCAATCCACACGAGGTGGCCAGGGCCGGCATCGCCCGCACCTTTCAGAACATCCGCCTGTTCGGCAACATGACTGCTCGCGAAAATGTCATGGTCGGACGTCACCTGCGCACCAGGGCGGGTGTCGTCGGCGCCGTGTTGCGCGATCGCGCCACCCGCGATGAAGAGACGGCGCTGCGCCGACGTGCCGACGAGTTGTTGCGCTACGTTGGCATCGAACATCGCGCCGACGATATTGCCCGCCACTTGGCCTACGGCGATCAGCGACGGCTGGAAATCGCCCGCGCATTGGCCACCGAGCCGAAACTGTTGGCGCTCGACGAGCCGGCGGCGGGCATGAACGCTACCGAGACGGCAGCCCTGAAGTCACTGATCGAGGGGCTGCGCGCCGACGGTCTCACCGTCCTGCTGATCGAGCACGACGTGCGGTTGGTCATGGGCCTGTGCGACCGCGTGGCGGTACTTGACTACGGCGAGAAGATCGCCGAAGACGTGCCGGCGGCCGTACAGGCGAATCGACAAGTCATTGAGGCCTATCTTGGCAGTCCTGCTTGACGTCCTCAACCTCGATGTGCGCTATGGCGGCATCAATGCCGTCAAGGGTATTTCCTTCGCCGTCGAGCAAGGCGAAATGGTTTGCCTGATTGGCGCCAACGGTGCCGGCAAGACGACGACGCTGAAGGCGCTGGCGCGCATGCTGGCGTCCAGCGGCGAGATTCGCTATGGCGGCGAGCGCATCGATGGCCTCGCCAGCCATCACTTGATCCACCGTGGCCTCGCGTTGGTGCCCGAGGGCCGTGGCGTCTTCGCGCGCCTGACGGTTGCGGAGAATCTCGCCATGGGCGCCTACCATCGTCGCGATGCCGAGATTGACCGGGACCTGGAGCGGATCTACGAGCTATTGCCGCGGCTGCGCGAGCGGCGCGGCCAACTGGCCGGAACGCTGTCGGGTGGCGAGCAGCAGATGCTGGCGATCGGCCGCGCCCTGATGGGGCGGCCGAAGCTGCTGCTGCTTGACGAACCGTCGATGGGCCTGGCGCCGATGATGGTGCAAAAGGTGTTCGAAGTCATCCGCAAGGTGGCCGCTGAGGGCGTGACGATCCTCTTGGTTGAGCAAAATGCCCGCCTGGCCCTGGAAGTCTGTCAGCGCGGCTACGTCATGGAGAGCGGCCGCATCACGCTGGCTGCGACCAGCGATGCCCTCGCTGGCGATGCTCGGGTGCGCGCTGCCTATCTCGGCGAGTAGCTCAGTTCAGCTGCAAGGCATCGGCGAATGCCAGCGCCTCGATTTGCGCCCGATTGAGCTTGGCAGTGGAAAGACCGAGTGCGGCAGCCTTCTCGCGTATCGGCGCGATGGCCTCGGTCTCGTAGGCGAGCGCCAGATCGAGGAAGGGGCCGAAAATGCCTTGCCGATGCAGCAAGGCGTCGACCACGGTTTCCGGCAGGTGCATTTGTTCCAGCACTGCCTCGATGCGGGCGCCAAGCAGTACGTCAAGCAGCGAAAAGGCCCCAGTGATGAACAGGTTGTCAAGCTGGGCCTTGTCGAAATACGACTCGCCGATGGTTTCCATAAAGCGGCCACGCGCGATCGCGGTCTGCATCAGCGCCGGTGCCGAAGGATCGCGGCTGGCCGTGACCAGGAGCAGGGAAAGCCACTTGTTGAGCTTGTCGAAACCGAGAATGGCCACGGCGTGACGGAACGACTGGATCTCGCAGGAAAGGCCAAAACCGGCCGAGTTGATGTAGCGCAGCAACTTGTACGATAGCGTCACGTCCTGCTTCAAGGCGGTTTCGATTTCCTTGACCTCGGCATTGCGGCGGACCAGATTCAGCACCCGAACGATTTGCGCGTGGCCTGGATTCAGCTTGTCCGTCGTGGGCAGTCCGCGCAGGAAGAACCAGCCGCAGGCACCGGAATAGCCGGCCTCCATGGCGCGGGTAAAGGCTTGTTGGTCCGCCAGTCCCTTGGCCAGCGCCAGTCCGGGTGGATTGGCGATCGTCGCATGGCGGGCCGAATCGACCAGCAGGAAACGAAATACCAACTCCGGCGGCAGTGCCATGCCCGGCTCATAGCCATCCAGGCACAGCGGCACGCCGCGGCTGGACAACTCAACAGCGATCTCGCGGGTCGGTGATTCGCCGAGTCCGACGGCGGGCAGTTCGAGCATGACGTTTTCCGGTAGCTGCCATTCGAGCAACTCGGCATCGGGTGCGGCGTCGGGAAGGCTGAGGAAGATGCTGCGGGCCGTCGGCCAGATCGACGAGAGTTCCGACAGTGCTGCGCCGGCATCAGCGGCTGAGTTCGCGTGAACGATGACGCGACTGGCAGTAATGGCCTTTTGTCGATTGACAACGGGTTGGCGGCGGATCAGGGCGGCGTTCATGGTTTGGCGCTCTTGGCAGCGTAGGAAAAGATATCGGCAAAGAACTCGTTGGCGGGCAAGCCACGAGCTAGAAAGTCGCGTTGGGCGGCCTCGACCATGACGGGAGCGCCGCAGACATAGGCCTGGTAGCCGGAGAGATCGGCGAAATCGGCCAGCACAGCTTCATGGACAAGGCCTATGCGACCGCTCCAGGCGTCCGCTGTGGCCGGTTCCGACAGCACCGGTACGTAGCGTATGTTGGCATGCGCGGTGGCCCACTGCTGCGGCAGGTCAGGAAGATAGAGTTCCTTGCGGTTCTTGGCACCCCAGTAGATGGCGATTGGACGATCGATGCGACTATGGATGGCGTGCTCGACCAGGGCCTTGATTGGCGCGAAACCGGTGCCGCCGGCGACCATGACGATCGGCTTGGCCGAATCTTCATGCAGGTGGAAAGTGCCGAACGGACCCTCGAAACGAAGGATGTCGCGTTCTTTCATCGACGAGAACACCCGCTCAGTGAATGTGCCGCCGGGAATCAGCCGCAGGTGCAGCTCCAGCAAGTCGTCTTCGTGCGGTGCGTTGGCAAGTGAAAAGGCCCGGCGCTTGTCCTCGGGCAGGATGAATTCGATGTATTGGCCGGCAACGAACTGCAAGCGTTCGTTGGCCGGCAATTTCAGACGCATGATCATCACGTCGTCCGCGAACTGGCGCAACTCGTGTATCCGACAGGGCATGGTCCGCAGCGGAATATCGTCTTGGCCGACGACTTCGCGAACTTCCACCGACAGGTCGGAAAGCGGTTTGGCGCAGCAGGCGAGTGCGAACCCGGCAGCGGCAGCGGCAGCCGGCAGCACATGTTCGGGCGCGCCGCCCGGATCAATCGTGCCGGCTATGACGCGGCACTTGCAGGCGCCGCAGGCACCGTTGCGGCAGCCGTAGGGAATGGTTAGGCCGGCATCGAGCGCGGCTTGCAGCAGCGTGGTATCGGCTGCAGTTGGAAAGGAGTGGCCGCTGGGCTGGAGAGTGACTTTGTGGGGCATGCGATAATGATCGGGTGCGAAGATTGTTGATTGTCGGCTGCGGTGACGTCGTCCGCCGCGCCCTGCCCGAGCTGACCCGCCAATGGCGGGTCTATGCCCTGACGCGGGAACGCGACGCTGGCCTCAAGGCTCTCGGTGTCACGCAGATCGTCGGCGACCTCGATCGCCCGATCACGCTCAGACGCCTGGCCGGGCTCGCTGACGCAGTATTGCACAGCGCGCCGCCCGCCGAATCTGGCGCTGACGACCCGAGAACCCGTCGGTTGATCGCCGCCTTGTCGCGAGGCAGTCTACCACGACGACTTGTGTACATCGGTACCAGCGGTGTCTATGGTGATTGTGCCGGCCAGCGCGTCGACGAGACGCGCCGACCCGCCGCGCAGACCGCCAGGGCAGCTCGGCGCGTTGCCGCCGAGCAACTGCTGCGGCGCCTCGGTCGCTCCGGTCGCTGCCGCGTCTCGATCCTGCGCGCACCGGGTATCTATGCCGCCGATCGCCTGCCGCTCGATCGCCTGCGGCGCGGCCTGCCGGTATTCGAGCAGGGCAAGGATTCGATCACCAACCATATCCATGCCGACGACCTTGCCACTGCGTGCGCGGCGGCTTTGTCGCGCGGTGCCGCCAACCGCATCTACAATGTTTGCGACGATTCCGGGATTGCCATGGGCGACTGGTACGACAAGCTCGCCGATGCCTTCGGTCTGACCCGGCCGCCGCGTCGACCGCGCGCCGTCGTGGCACTTGAGGTATCGCCGCTCGTGCTATCGTTCATGGTCGAATCGCGGCGTCTCGACAACCGCCGGCTGAAGCGGGAACTGAAAGTGCGGCTGCGCTACCCAACCGTCGATGCCGGCATCGCAGCCGCAAAGGAATCCTCATGCTCTGGGTGAAAGCCTGCCACATTTTCTTTGTCGTCAGCTGGTTCGCCGGCCTGTTCTATCTGCCGCGGATTTTCGTAAACCTGGCGATGGTGCCGCCAGAAAGCGTTGCCGAGCGTGAGCGGTTGTTGTTGATGGCCAAGAAACTCTACAAGTTCGTCACCCCCATCGGCCTGCTTGCCGTGGCACTCGGCCTTTGGCTATGGTTCGGTTTCGATTTCAGTGGTGGCTGGCTGCACGTCAAGACAACGCTGGTGGTGATTCTGCTCGGCTACCATTTCTACTGTGGCCGCATGCTGAGCGATTTTGCCGCTGGCCGCAACCGTCGCTCGCACGTTTGGTACCGGTTCTTCAACGAAGCTCCGGTGCTGCTGCTGCTGGCCATCTGCCTGCTGGCAGTGGTGAAGCCGTTTTGAAAGCGGCGCGCTTCTTTGCTCCCTGCCCGCGGGGTTTGGAGGTCCTGTTGGTCGAGGATGTGGCCGCCGCCGGCGGTCAGGGCGCCAGGCAAGTGCCGGGGGGTGTCGAATTCGCTGGCGACCGCGAGTGCTGCTATCGCATGAACCTGGAGTCGCGCATTGCCACCCGTGTCCTCTGGTGGCTCGGCGAGTCGGCCTACGCGACGGAGGATGACATCTACCGCTTTGCGCTTGGCATCGACTGGCCGAAGCATTTCGACGTCGAGCGGACGCTGCGCATCTACGTGACTGCCCAACGCTCGCCGCTGAAGAGCCTCGAGTTCGTTACCCTGCGCGTCAAGGATGCCGTCTGCGACCGCTTCCGGGACCTGACCGGCCAGCGGCCGAATGTCGATACCAAGTCGCCCGACGTGCGCATCCACTTGTTTCTGACCGACCGGCAGGCGACGCTCTACCTCGACACGTCAGGCGAGCCGCTCTGGCAGCGTGGCCACAAGATTGCCAAGGTCGGTGCACCGCTGAAGGAGAACCTCGCCGCCGGTATCTTGCGCCTGACCGGGTGGCAGCCGGGGATGTCGCTGCTCGATCCGATGTGCGGTTCCGGCACTTTCCTGCTTGAGGCTGCGCAGATCGCCATCGGCGATGCGCCGGGCTTGAGTCGCGAAGCCGGGGAGTTCGGCTTCGAGCGACTGCGCGGCTTCGACGCGATGTTGTGGCACCGCCTGAAGACCGCGGCGGCCGAACATCGCGTTGCTGCCGAGCGCTTGCCCGTCTGGGGTTCCGACCTTTCCGCTGATGCGGTGGCACGGGCGCGGCAGAATCTGGCCCACGCCGGGATTGACGATCTGGTTGAAGTGCAGCAGGCGGATTTCCTCGACCGCGCGGCACCTGCGCCGGAAGGCATACTGGTGGCGAACCCACCCTATGGCGAGCGCCTCGGTGAGGCCGACGAACTGGCCGCCTTCTATCCGCGCCTGGGCGATGCGCTGAAACGGAATTTTGCCGGCTGGACCTGCTGGCTACTCTCTGCCGATACGCGCCTGCCCAAGCTCATTGGCCTGAAGCCGGCGCGGAAGATTCCTCTTTTCAACGGCAATCTCGAATGCCGGCTTTACGGCTTTCCCGTCGTCGCCGGTAGCCATCGCAAGTAGGGCGTCCGCGTCGGCGCGGGACGATTCCGCCGTCCGTGAATCAAACGATGTCGAGATGCTTTATGCCGGCCGTCAGGTCGCGATCCTTGGCTTCCTTGCCATAGAGCTTGATGTGCAAACGCAGGTCGTTCACCGAGTCGGCGTTGCGCAGTGCGTCTTCGTAGCTGATCTCGCCGGCCTCGTAGAGATCGAACAACGACTGGTCGAAGGTTTGCATGCCGAGTTCGCGCGACTTCTTCATGATCTCCTTGATTTCGACGACTTCGCCCTTGAAGATCAGGTCCGAGATCAGCGGCGAATTGAGCAGGATCTCCTGGGCCGGCACACGGCCCTTGCCGTCGCGCTTGGGAATCAGACGCTGGGAGATCAGGGCACGCATGTTGAGCGACAAGTCCATCAACAATTGGGCGCGCTTCTCCTCGGGGAAGAAGTTGATCATGCGGTCGAGCGCCTGGTTGGTCGAGTTGGCGTGCAGCGTACCCATGCACAGGTGACCGGTCTCGGCGAAGGCAATGGCATGTTCCATGGTCTCGCGTTCGCGCACTTCGCCGATCAGGATCACGTCCGGCGCCTGGCGCAGCGTATTCTTCAGCGCAGTCTGCCAGTCATCGGTATCGACGCCGATTTCGCGCTGGGTGACGATGCAGTTCTTGTGCTCGTGCACGAATTCGATCGGATCCTCGACCGTGATGATGTGGCCGTAGGAATTCTCGTTGCGATAGCCGACCATGGCGGCGAGCGAAGTCGATTTGCCGCAGCCGGTGCCGCCGACGAACAGCACCAAGCCGCGCTTGGTCATCGCGACGTCGCGCAGGACCGGTGCCAGGTTCAGCTCCTCCATGGTCGGGATGCGCGTGTTGATGGTGCGCAGGACGAGACCGGTATGTCCCCTCTGAACGAAGGCGTTGGCGCGGAAGCGGCCGATGCCGCTGGGCGCGATAGCGAAATTGCACTCCTTGTGAGCTTCAAAGTCGGCCGCCTGACGGTCGTTCATGATCGCCCGCGCCAGCTCCAGTGTGTGCTGCGCCGTCAGCACCTGCGTCGTCGCCGGCGTCACCCGCCCGTCGACCTTGATTGCCGGTGGGAAGCCGGCGGTGATGAACAAATCGGAACCCTTCTTCTGCACCATCATGGTCAGAAGCTGATGCATGAACTTTAGGCCTTCGTCTCTTTCCATGGTCATGCCTCCGCAGGGCCGCCCTGACCGCAGGGAATCCCTGCGGGACAAGGGGGCATGCGCCCCCCCGTGGGGGGCAGCGAACGTTTGTGATCGTGGGGGGCCATATGACCCTCCGCAGGGCCGCCCCAAGGGGGCATGCGCCCCCCCGTGGGGGGCAGCGAACGTTTGTGAGCGTGGGGGGCCATACTACCTNNGAGATGATATTCCGGCGCACCAGCTCCGTCAGGTTCTGGTCGAGGGTCTGCATGCCCAGGCTCTGCCCGGTCTGGATCGCCGAATACATCTGGGCGACCTTGTTTTCGCGGATCAGATTGCGGATGGCTGGCGTGCCGATCATGATCTCGTGGGCGGCGATGCGCCCCTGGCCGTCCTTGGTCTTGAGCAGCGTCTGCGAGATTACTGCCCGCAGCGATTCGGAAAGCATCGAGCGGACCATTTCCTTTTCCGCCGCCGGGAAAACGTCGATGATGCGGTCGATGGTCTTGGCCGCCGAGGCCGTGTGCAGCGTAGCGAACACCAAATGGCCGGTTTCGGAGGCAGTCATCGCCAGACGTATGGTTTCCAGGTCGCGCATTTCGCCGACCAGGATCACGTCCGGGTCTTCGCGCAACGCGGAACGCAGGGCGTTGGCGAATGACAACGTATGCGGACCGACCTCGCGCTGGTTCATCAGGCACTTCTTCGATTCATGGACGAACTCGATCGGATCCTCGACGGTCAGAATGTGTGCGTACTGCGTTTCGTTGACCTCGTCCACCATCGCCGCCAATGTCGTCGACTTGCCGGAACCGGTTGGNNGTCAGCACCTTGGTCGGAATGGTACGAAATGCGGCGGCAGCACCACGAATCTGGACGAAGGCATTGACGCGAAATCGCGCCAGGTTGGGCACCGCAAACGAGAAGTCGCATTCGAGATGCTCCTCGTATTGTTTGCGCTGGGCGTCGTTCATGATGTCATAGACCATCGCATGGACGTCGCGATGCTCCATCGGCGGCAAGTTGATGCGGCGAACGTCGCCGTGAACCCGAATCATCGGTGGCAGTCCGGCCGACAAGTGCAGATCGGAAGCCTTGTTCTTGACCACGAAGGCAAGCAGTTCAGTGATATCCATGATTGGATTGCTGTTCCAAAAGAGGCGATCGGTATACTGAGGTGCTATATGACAACAATCTTCGCCAACTTGCAAGCCGTGAATGCGCGTATTGGGGCCGCCTGTGCTGCCGCTGGCCGCAACGTTGCTTCGGTACGACTATTGGCAGTGTCCAAGACCTGGCCGGCACAAGCAGTCGCCGAGGCCGCGACGGCCGGCCAGGCGGCTTTCGGCGAAAATTATATTCAGGAGGCGCTGGCCAAGATCGATGCCCTGGCCGGACGAGACCTGGAATGGCATTTCGTCGGTCCGATCCAGAGCAACAAGACACGCTCGATCGCCGAACATTTCGCTTGGGTGCACGGCGTCGATCGCCTGAAGATCGCCGAGCGCTTGTCTGCCCAACGTCCGTCGTCGCTGGCGGCGCTGCAGGTCTGCGTCGAGGTGAATGTCAGCGGTGAAGAGAGCAAGAGTGGGGTGGTGCCAGCGCAGGCCGAGGAACTGTGCCGGGCACTGGCCGCCCTACCCCGGTTGCGGCTGCGTGGGCTGATGGCCATTCCGGAGCCGACGGCGGACGCTACGCTCGCTCGCGAGCGTTTTGCCGAATTGCGTCGGCTGCGCGAGCGCCTGGTTCTGGGCGGCCTGGATCTGGATACTTTGTCGATGGGCATGTCGGACGACCTCGAAGCGGCGATAATGGAGGGGGCAACGATCGTGCGTGTCGGTACGGCGATATTCGGCCGCCGCAGCTACAAGGACAAGCGATGAAGATTACGTTCCTCGGGGGTGGCAACATGGCCGTCGCGCTGATCGGCGGCCTAAAGAAGAAGGGCTTTTCTGCGGCAGGCATCCAGGTCGTCGAGCCGATAGCGGCGGCCCGTGAGCGACTGACTGCTGCCTTTGGCGTCCGCTGCGCGCCGTTGGTCGACGCGGCGGCACTGAATTGCGAAGTGCTGATGCTGGCGGTAAAGCCGCAGAGCATGAAAGAGGCGCTGGCGCCGGTGGCGGGAAAGCTCGAGCGTCAGCTGGTCATCAGCATTGCCGCCGGCCTGCGATTGACGGACATCGGCCGTTGGCTCGGCGGCTACCGCCGTTTGGTGCGCACCATGCCGAACACTCCGGCGCTGATCGGCGCAGGTATCACCGGTCTCTATGCCGATCCGACTGTCGACCATGAGGGCCGCGATTCCGCCGACCGGATTCTTGCCGCCGTCGGCCGTACCGTTTGGATCGAGGATGAAGCCAAGATGGATGCCGTCACGGCAGTGTCGGGCTCGGGCCCGGCCTACGTGTTCTATTTCATCGAGGCCGTCGAGGCAGCCGCGCGCAAGCTCGGCTTTGCGCCGGAAGCGGCGCGGGTACTGGCCATCGAGACGTTTCTTGGCGCCAGCCGCCTCGCCGAAACCAGCACCGACCCGGTTTCGGTCCTGCGCGAGCGCGTGACTTCGAAAGGCGGGACCACCGAAGCGGCGCTGATGTCCTTCGATGCCGAGGCATTGCGCGCGATTATCGAGCGCGGCGTCTTTGCCGCCGCTGCCCGGGGGCGCGAGCTCGGCGAAACCATGGGCAAGGACTAGCCATGTTCGCGCAACTGTTTAGCCTCGTTGTCGGCACGCTAGCCGATTTCCTGTCGCTGGCCTTGCTGGCCCGCTTCTTCATGCAATGGGTCGGAGCGCCATTCCGCAACCCGGTCGGGCAATTTGTCCTGGCCGTGACCGACTGGGCGGTGCTACCGGTACGCAAGGTGGTGCCGGGATTGTTCGGCCTCGATTGGGCTAGCTTCCTGCTGGCCTGGGTGGTGCAGAGCCTCTACCTGAGCGTCGTTGTTGGCATCACCGGATTGTATGGCGCCAGTTCCGGTTTTGCCGTCGGCGTGGTGGTCCTTTCCGGCCTGGTCGAGACGATGCGCCTGGTCCTGGAACTGGCTTCGGCCATTGTCATCATCGCCGCCTTGCTGTCCTGGATCGCACCGTACGCGCCACTGGCCCCTTTGTTCAGTCAGTTGGCAGATCCGTTGCTGCGGCCGGTGCGGCGGTTGCTACCGCCACTTGGCGGTATCGATCTGTCGCCGATGGTGGTGTTGTTGGGCTTGCAGGTTTTACTGAGGGTCCTCAGCTATTGGCGGGTCGGGCTGCTGCCGTTCTTCGCGCCGTGACACCGACCTGGCTGCGTCAGGCCGGCGCTGACGTCGTGCTCATCCTGCATGTCCAGCCCGGAGCCAAGAAGACCGAGATTTCCGGTCAGTATGGCGATGCGCTGAAGATCCGCCTCGCCGCGCCGCCGGTCGACGGCAAGGCCAATGACGCGCTAGTGGCTTTCCTCGCCACCAAGCTTTCGGTCGCCCGTTCCACGCTCTCGCTGGAAGCCGGTGCGACATCGCGGTCGAAGCGGCTGCGCCTGAGCAACGCCGCTGCCGCCGAAGTCGCCGCCAAGCTGTCCTGATTCAGAGCAATTCGTCGTGGTAGGCCAAGTACCCGTCGATCAGCGTGCAACGCACCTTGCCCTTGAGTTGCTGGCCTATGAACGGTGTGTTGCGCCCCTGGCTGTGCAGTGTCTTGGCAGTGACCAGATAGGTGGCCTCGGCATCGAAGACGCAAACATCGGCAGCACTGCCCGGGCCAAGGCTGCCGATCGGTAAACCGAGGATCCGGGCTGGTTCGCAGGTGATCTTGGCCAAGGCCTTGACCAGCGGCAGCTTCATTTCCGCCGCCCATTTCAAGGTCAGCGGCAGCAGCAATTCCAAACCAGTGGCACCGGCTTCGGCTTCGGCGAAAGGCATTTGCTTGGCATCGTCGTCCACCGGCGTGTGATCGGAACACAGTGCGTCGATGGTGCCGTCGGCCAGCCCCTGACGCAAGGCATCGCGATCGAGCGGGCTGCGTAATGGCGGGTCGAAGCGGCAATGGGCGTCGAACCAGCCGATTGCCGTGTCGGCCAGATGCAGATGGTGCGCCGAAACGTCACAGGTGACGGCGATGCCGGCGGCGCGGGCGGCGCGGACCATTTCGACGCCTGCGGCACTGGAGATGCGGGTCAGATGCAGGTGAGCGCCGGTCTCGCGCGCCAGTTGCAATTGTGTTGCCAGGGCGATGGTTTCGGCCACGACCGGAATACCGGTGAGGCCGAGACGGGCGGCGATCTCGCCATCGTGGGCAACGCCGGCGCGTGCCAGGTGTGGATCCTGGGGTTGCAGCCAGACCGAATAGCTGAAGGTTGCCGCGTATTGCATTGCCCGCAACAGGACNNGCGCCGACCGGATAGACGTGGGCGAATTCCGGCAGCCGTGCCCGATGTTTGAGCATTTCCACCAGCCCGGGTTCATCGAGAACCGGATCGGTATCCGGCGGACAGGCGAGGTGGGTGACGCCGCCCGCTGCCGCTGCCGCCATTTCCGATTCCAGGGTCGCCCGGTATTCGAAGCCGGGTTCGCGCAACCGCGCCGACAGGTCGACCAGGCCTGGTGCGACGATGCAGCCGCTGGCGTCGATCACCCCTTCGGCCTCGAAGCCGGCAGGGGCGGTGCCGATGGCGGCGATACGGCCGTCGGCAATGAAGACATCGGCGGCGCGGTCCATGGCGCTGGCTGGGTCGATGACGCGGCCGTTCTTGATCTGGATGCGCATGGTCAGGCTCCGGCGAGCATCGACATGACCGCCATTCGCACGGCGATGCCGAAGGTTACTTGCGGCAAGATGACCGCCTGACGGCCGTCGGCTACCGCCGAATCGATTTCGACACCGCGGTTCATCGGTCCCGGATGCATGACGATTGCGTCTGGTTTGGCGACTGCCAGTCGATCCGGCGTCAGGCCGTAGGACTTGAAATATTCCTGCGGGCTTGGCAGTAGCGCGCCTTGCATGCGCTCGTTCTGCAAGCGCAGCATCATGACGACGTCGACACCCCTGAGCCCTTCGCGCAGGTCGTTACAGACATGTACCCGGGTGCCGGCACCGGCCAGGTGCTCGACGCCCGTCGGCAACAAGGTCTTCGGTCCGACGACGCGGATGTCGGGGACGCCCAGCGTCGCCAAGGCATGGATCTGCGAGCGGGCGACACGCGAATGCAGCACGTCGCCGACTATCGCCACCGCCAGGCGCCGGAAATCACCCTTGAAATGGCGGATGGTGTACATGTCGAGCAGTCCCTGGGTCGGATGGGCGTGACGCCCGTCACCGGCATTGACCACGTGGATGTACTCGCGGTCGGTGGCCGCCAGATGCTGGGCAATCAGACAGGGAGCGCCGCTCGAGGCGTGGCGAACGATGAACATGTCGGCCTGCATCGCCGCCAGGTTATCCACCGTGTCGAGCAGTGTCTCGCCTTTGGTCGTGCTCGAGGTGTTGATGTTGAGGTTGATGACGTCGGCCGAGAGGCGCTTGGCGGCAATCTCGAACGTCGTCCGCGTGCGGGTCGAGTTCTCGAAGAACAGGTTGAAGACGCTCTTGCCCCGCAACAGCGGCACCTTCTTGACTTCACGTTCGGCGATCTCGGTAAATGGCGCCGCTTTGTCGAGTATGCCGGCGATGATTTCGCGCGGCAGCCCTTCGAGCGTGATCAGGTGAATGAGTTCGCCGTTGGCGTTGAGCTGCGGGTTGCGTTCGCTCATTTCTCGGTAATCCTGAACTCGAGTTGCCCATCGTCGCTGCGCGCCAGATCGAGTGACTGGCTCGCTGGTAACTGGATCGTCGCTGCGCACCAGGTCGCGGCAATCGGCAATTCGCGGCCGCCGCGGTCGACCAGCACGGCCAGGTCGATCCTGCCCGGTCGGCCGTAGTCGAACAATTCGTTCATGGCGGCGCGGATGGTCCGTCCTGTGTACAGAACGTCGTCGACGATGACCACGTGAGCCCCCTCGACGTCGAAAGGCAGCCGCGATGCGCGGCCACCGCCACGGCCGCCGCCAAGATGATGGTCGTCGCGGTGGTAGGAGGCGTTAATGCTGCTCGGCGGCGAGGTCAGGCCGAGCGTCTGGTGCAGCCACTCGGCGATCCAGACCCCGCCGGTGTGAATACCAACCAACATGGTCGAGGGGCTCACATGCGGGCGCATGGCGTCGGCAAGCTGGCGCAACAGGTCAGCGGCGGGTGGCGGCAAATTCATGGCAGCTTTCGTCAAAATGATTCTGCAGCAGAATGGCGGCAGCTTCAGCGTCCACCGTGTCCTTGCGCGCGCGCCAATCGAGGCCGCGTTGGCGCAGGGTTTCCTCCGCAGCGACCGAGCTGAGGCGCTCATCGATCAGCACGACCGGCAGGCGATAGCGGCCCTCCAGTTGGCGGGCAAAGCGTCGGCAGCGCTGACTCATCTCGTTGTCCTGGCCGTCGAGACGGCTGGGAATGCCTACCAGCAGGCGCTTTGGTTGCCACTGCGCAATCAGCTCGGCGATCGCGGCGAAACGGGCGTCGCTCTGTTCTGTCTCGATGACCGTCAACGGGCGCGCCTGGCCGAGCATCATTTCGCCGATGGCAACGCCGGTGCGCCGAGTGCCGAAGTCGAAGGCGAGCACAATGCCATCAGGCATGCCCGGCACTATCGGCAAGGTTGGCAAAATCGATGCCGAGCAACTGCATCGCTGCCGGCAGCCTTTCCTCGGCAGGCAAATCGAAGATCACCTGCGGCGTGGCGGCCACGGTGAGCCAAGCATTCTGGCCGAGCTCCCACTCTAGCTGTCCGGCATCCCAGCCGGCATAGCCAAGCGTGATCAGGACATCACTTGGCTCGCCAGTTTCGGCCATGGTTTGCAGGACGTCGCGCGAACTGGTGAGACCGATGTCGTCGGCGACCTTGAGAGTTGATTGCCAGTCGCCGAGGGGGCGATGGAGGACGAAGCCGCGGTCGGTCTGCACCGGTCCGCCGAAATAGACCGGCATCCGGCTCCAGCTGGCGGCGACGTTGGCACTCTCGAAGGTGATGTTCACCCGCTCGAACAAGGTCGCCAGATCCATGTCCAGCGGTCGGTTCACGATGACGCCGAGCGCCCCTTCACCGTTGTGTTCGCAGACATAGGTCAGCGTGCGGGCAAAGTTTGGGTCCGCCATCGCCGGCATGGCAATCAGAAAATGATGGGTCAGGCTGACACTGTCCATGGCCGCATTGTAATACCTGGCGGCCGCTGGACAGGACAGATGAGCGTTTCACTGCTGGTGCACGTAACCGGCGATCAACTCGAGCAACTGCTCTTCGTCGTAAGGTTTGCCGAGGTAATGATTGACGCCGATCTCCATGGCGTAATTGCGGTGCTTGTCGGCAATCCGCGAAGTGATCATGATGATCGGAATGCGCTTCAGCCGTTCGTCGGCACGGACGTTGCGAGTCAGGTCGAAGCCATCCATGCGCGGCATCTCGATGTCGACCAGCATGACGTCGGGCGTCACGTCGAGTAGCTGTTCCAATGCCTCGACACCGTCCTTGGCCGTCAGCACGTGGTAGCCTTCGCGGGCAAGCAGGCGGCCGGTGATCTTGCGCACGGTCAACGAATCGTCCACCACCATGATGGTCCCGGCACGCGCGGCGACGGCCGGCACTGCAGCCTCGCCGCCGGTTGTGGTGGTGCCAATCTTCGACGCTCTGGCCTCGCGACCTGCCAGCGCGATTGGATTGAGAATGAGCGCGATTTCGCCGTCAGCTAGTACCGTGGCGCCAGCGATGCCGACGACGCGAGCGAGCTGCGGGCCAACGTTCTTTACCACCAATTCCTGATTGCCGACCAGGGCGTCGGTTTCAACCGCAATGTGCTGGTTGCCGGCACGCAGCAGCAACAACCAATGCCGTCGCAGCGAGTCGTCGGGTTGGGCCGAGCGGTCGCCGAGCAGTCGCGGCAGGTAGTGCCAGACATAGCGATCGCCCAGCCAGGTCGTGGCACCCTCGGCGCGGATGGCGGCGATTGCCTTTGGTTTGAGCTCACTGACCTGAGCGACCATCGATGACGGGATGGCATAGTGGCGATTGCCGACCCGAACCAGGACCGCCTGCGTGATAGCCAGCGTCAAGGGCAGGTAGACGCGGAAACGCGTGCCCTGGCCCATGTTCGAGGCAACTTCGATACGGCCGCCGAGGTTTGCCGCCTCGTTCTTGACCACGTCCATGCCGACGCCGCGGCCAGCGTAGGCGGTCAATTCGCTGGCGGTGGAAAAGCCTGGACGGAATATCAGCTGTGTCAGCTGCTCGGCAGAGGGTTGTTCGTCCTCCGCGAGCAGGCCATCGGCAACGGCGCGTACTCGAACGGCTTCCAGGTCGATGCCAGCGCCATCGTCGCTCAGCTCGATGACCACTTCGTTGCCCTCGTGGGCGACGTGCAGACCGATTTCGCCGATCTCAGTCTTGCCCGCCGCTTGCCGCTTGGCTGAACCCTCGATGCCGTGGGCGACCGCATTGCGCAATAGGTGTTCGATGGGGCCGGTCATCTTTTCCAACACGGAGCGATCGAGCTCCGTCTGGCCGCCGCGGATGTCCAGGTTGGCGCGCTTGCCGGTTTCCTTGGCCGTCTGGCGAACGATACGATACAGGCGCTCCGCCAGGGTGTTGAACGGAACCATGCGGACGCCCATCAGGGCCTGCGAAAGCTCTCGATTCAGCCGCGCCTGAGCGGTAATCGCCGCATCGGCATGGTCCAGATTCTGCAGCAAGCCTTGTTGAGCGGTGGCGACGTCGTTGACGCTCTCGGCCATCATCCGCGTCAATTCCTGGAAGAGCGTAAAACGGTCGAATTCCAGCGGGTCGAACTCGCGGACGCTTTCCGCGGCCAGCGCCTGGCGAGACTGCATTTGGCTCTCGGCCTGGATTTCGACTTCGCGCAGTTGCTTGCGCAGGCGAATCACGTTCTCGGTGAGATCGAGCAGCGCCACCTTTACGGTTCGCATCTCGGCCTCGATACGGCCGCGGGCAATGGCGATTTCGCCGGCCTCGTTGACCAGTTTGTCGACGATATCGGCGCGGACCCGCAGCATCGCTCGGGCGGCCTCGGTCTCGGCCATTTCCGGGCGGATATCGGCAGTAGCCGTATGGGTGGAGGCCGGTTGGCGGGCGCTACTGGCGGGCGCGACCGATTCTGGCGGCGCCACATCAGCCGCCGTTACCGACGCAGCCGCGGCGTCCTCGTCGGCCGGTTCCTCGAGTACGACTTCCGCAGGACTGGCCCCCTGAAGGATCTCGATCAAGCCACTGGCGCGGTCGAACGAACCATCGAGCGAATCGAGGAAGCCGCCGGTTACCGCATTGGCTGCGACCGCTTCTTCGATACGCGACTCCATGCTGTGCACCAGCTCACCGACGCTCATGGCGCCCGCCATGCGCGCGCTGCCCTTCAGCGTGTGCAATGCCCGCTTCAGGCGGTCAGCCATTGCGCCGTCGCTCGGCTGATGGCGCCAGGTACGCAGGTCGCCGCTGATTTCGCGCATCAGGTCGTCCGCTTCCTCAAGGAAGATGGGCAGCAGCTGAGGATCGATTTCGTCGTGCAGGCGCAGATGGCGGCGATCGCTGTCCTCCAGGGTTGTGCTGGCCGCAGGTCCAGTTGCTGCCGGGATCGGTTCTACTATGACTTCCTGCGTCAGCGGCTCGTCGGCAAGCGGTTCGACGGCAAGCGGTTCGATAGTGATCGGCGATTCTATGACGGTACTCGGCTCAGGCCCGAGTTCGTCGGTCGTGGCAGCTTCATCAATGTCGATGTCAGTGGCCAGCAAGTCCTCCGGCAGTTCGACGGCGACGATGACCTCGGCTTCGAATTCCTCCAGCGACTCGTCGGCATCGGCTACCGTGTCGTCGCTTGCCGCCGGTGGCGCGAGCTCCATCGCCATCTCGTCGAGCTGGCTCGCCAGGTCTTCTTCGCCGGTCGGCAGTCGGCGTTCGGCAATGGCACCGACCATGCCTTCGAGCGCCCCGACGGCGCGCGCCAACAACAGACGTCGGTTTTCGTCCGGAGCGCGCTCGGCCTCGGCAAAGCGGGTCAGCACATTCTCTAGCGCGTGGCCCAGCCGATTGACCGCGGTGAAGCCGGCGGTCGCCGATATGCCGGCCAACGTGTGGGCGGCACGGACCACCGGGTGCTGCGGAACTTCTTGCAAGGCTATCTCACGGCTCAGCGTCGCGATGTGGGTCTTCGACTCATTGACATAGAGTTCGTATAGTGTCGGCGACAGAATCAAGTCACCGACGGCAACGGATTCCACGACTGGTTGAACGAGTCTCAGCACCGGTGTCGCGGGCTCAGGCTCGGTCACCGGCTCGGTCACCGACTCGACGTTTGCGTCGTCGGCAAGCTGAAGCTCGGTCGATTCGGCTGCCAACTCTTCGAATGCGGGCTCATCCGTCTCTGCTGCGGCTGCCGACGACGTCGTGGCAGGCATGGTTGCCTGGGCAACGTCGGCCGTGGCGAACTCGACAGACATCAAATTGTCGCAAGTAGCGATGAGCGCCGAGGAGTCGTAGTGCAGGCCGAAGCCGTCCTCAAGTTGCTGCACCCAGGCGAGGAACAGTCGATGGGCTTCGCCGACCATCGCCAGCAACGGCGGCGTTACTTCCTGTTCCTGTTGCAACCAGCGATTGAGCACCTTCTCGACCGCCCAGGCCGTCTCGCCGAGATCGGCGAGACCGACCATGCGTCCGCTGCCTTTCAGTGTGTGGAAGCTGCGGCGGACCGTCGTCAGCGTGTCTCGGTCATGAGGATGATTGGCGAGCTGCGGAGTTAGCGAGTCGACGGTGCCGAGTACTTCGTGGGCCTCTTCAATGAAAATGTCCAGCAGTTCGGCGTCGATTTCTTCGTTGCTGGCTTCCGCCAGGCGCGTGGCCTCGGCCGATGGAGCAGCGATCGTCTGGGTCCTGGCCGGCGCGATTTCGGCGACCGCTTCCTCAATCCTGCCGGATGTCTGGTCGCTCTCGAGGGCGACGATGGCGGCATTGGCTTGGGCGACCAGGCCCACGTCGTCGACCAACTGGGCATTTTCGCGGACGACCTCGAGGCTTTGCTTGATCTCGCCACGTAGGCTCTCGTCCTCGGGCTGCGAGCGCAAGGCGAAGACCAGGCTCTTGGTCAGACGGCGCGCGGCATCCAACTCGTCTTCAACGCTCGGTTCATCGCTCTCGTCGGCGCTTGTCGCCACTTCCGGATTGAGGATGGCGTCAATGTCGGCCGGACCATGCTGCAGCCTTTCGGCAAAGAAACCGATGGCGGCGAGCTTGGCGGCTACTTCTTCGAAGTCATCCTGCCGCGGCGTGTAGCTCTCCTGGCCAAACGGGCTGATCAAGGCCTCGCATTCCTTCAGCACTGCCACGGCGCGATCCTGGCCGAGCACCAACAAGGCGCCCTCGACCTGCTTGATCGGACGGGCCAGGTTCGGCAGTTCTGCCGTCTTGGTCTGGTCGCGGAAGAAAGCGTCGAGCGCTTGCTCGATCGCACTCAGGTTGACTTGAATTTCCTTGACCACCTGCGCCATCAGCAACCGTTCCTGGGCGCGCCGGGACATGCGGTCGAGATGCGGCAGCTCCATGGCAGCGAGTGGCTGGCCGCTACGGGCGGCGTCAAGTCTGCTGGCGACCGTATCCACCTGGCCGGCGAAATCGGCGCCAAGACGCTGGAAACTGACCAGCGCGTCCTGCATCAGGAGCATGCCGGTGGCCACCTCCAGCCCGATAGCCTCGTTATGTGCCAGCGGTGCCTTGCGCATGGCATCGGCCACGTCGACTATCAGCCGTGCCAGGCGAGTCAGGTCGTCGTGATGGAGGTCGGCAATCTGGCCGGCGAGATGACGAACATGCTCGTGAAATTGCGGTAGGGCAGCGGCCGTACCAGCGCAGAAACGGTTCCAATCATCCATCGCTGCCGTCAACTGCTCGCGGCAGGCGCGCAAGACTGGCCGCAGCGGCTCGATATCGCCGCTGGCTGTTGGCTCGGGAATCAGCGCGGCGAGCTGATAGGTCCTGCGCACCGCTTCCGTATGCTCGCTGGCCGGGCCGGCGATGGCCACGTAGTACAGCGTGTCGCGCAGCAATCGTTCGGCCACCGTGCGCGAGCCGTCAATCAGCTTTTTGACCTGGGTGTCGACGCGGGCGCACAGACGGCGGACATTGAAGTCGATCGGCAACGTTCCTGCTTCGATGGCATCGATGTAGCCAATCGCCGCCCACCAAAAGGCCCGCGACCCTTGCGCCTGCATGGCTTCGATGACCGCCAGATACTCACGCATTTCCCGCACGCCACGCGGATCTTCGCGCAGCCACTTGAGCAGTCCCCGCTGATAGCCGGAGCGGGCCGCGCGCAGGCGGATTCTCAGTTGATCGGCCGGCAGCGGATCGATTTCACGGCTGCGGCGCGGCGGCCGCAGCGACAAATCGGGGAAGAACAGTTCCGAGGGTGCTGGCGTCGGCGCACTGCGCGCTTCGACAATGGCACGGAAACTTGGCAGCAGCCGCAGCGGTTGGTCCGGCTGGCCGCTGACCAGATCTTCCAGGTAATGGCGAATGGCGGCGATGCCCTGGCGGGCAGCGTTTGCCACCGCCGGCGTGTAGGGCAACTGTTCTTCCTCGACCGCCGACAACAGTTGCTCCAGTGCTTCGGCGAAGCGTGTGACTCCCTCGAGGCCGACGATGGAGAGCGCGCCGTATGCCTGGTGCAAGTGCGACCGTGTCGACTTGAGAAAACTCGAGTCGGCAACATCGTCGCCATGCTGGCCCAAGGCCTCCAGAGCCCGCTCGAGCGCGAGATCGATCTCACCCTTGACCCAGGTTAGCGGGCCGATATCCAATTCGAAGGAATTGTCCATGGAGAAGCGCTCAGACCTTGAAGCCTGCGACGGAACCTTTCAGTTCGACGGCCAGATCGGCCAGTTCGCCGATCGACTCGGCAGTTTGTTTGGTACCGGTGGTGGTCTGCTCGGTGACACGCAGAATGTTCTGCATCGTGCCGGCAACGGTTGTGGCAATGCCGGCCTGCGCTTGGGTATCGGTCGAGATATGATCGATCAGGCCGGCAAGGCTGGTGGACACCGACGAAATCTCGGTCAGGGCCTGACCGGCGGCATCCGATAGCTTGGCGCCCTCGACCACGCCCTGAGTCGAGTGTTCCATGGCCAGTACGGCGTCGGAAGTGTCGGCCTGAATGGTCTTGACGATGGCCGCGATCTGCTTCGTCGCCTCGGCCGAACGTTCCGCCAGGCGCTGCACTTCTTCCGCCACCACCGAGAAGCCTCTGCCGGCGTCGCCGGCGGAAGCTGCCTGGATGGCAGCGTTCAAGGCCAGCACGTTGGTCTGCTCGGTAATGTCGGAGATCAACTCGACAATTTCGCCGATCTCCTGCGACGACTCGCCTAGCCGTTTGATGCGCTTAGAAGTCTCCTGGATCTGCTGGCGGATGTCGTTCATGCCGGAAATCGAGTTCTCCACAGCCCGCGCACCCTTCTGGGCGGCTTCCAGCGACTGGCGGGCAACCAGTGCCGACTCGGTAGCGCGTTGGGAAACCGTCTCCATACTGTGCGCCATTTCGAGAACCTGACCACCGGCCTCGGTGATTTCGCCGGACTGACGTTGGTTGGCGGACAAGAGTTCGACCGAAGTCTTTTGTGCCGTTGCTGAAGCGGAGGTCAGACGCAGAGCGGCATCGTTGATGCGCTTTACCAGCACGGAGAGCTCTTCGATGGTGTAATTCACCGAGTCGGCGATGGCGCCGGTGATGTCTTCGGTGACTGTGGCGCGCACCGTCAGGTCGCCGTCGGCGAGATCGCCCATCTCGTTCATCAAGCGCAGAATGGCCTCTTGAGTCGCATCCTTCGATGCCTCTGCCTCCCGCCGCTGGCGTTCTGCCAAGGCGCGCCGCTCTTCGGCGTCGTCGTTGAATACCTTGACGATCAGCAGCAAGGCCAATAGTGCCAGGGCGCCGAAGCCGACGGCGATGATCTTGTTGGCCGCAGAGCCGGACACTTCGCGCGCATTGGTGTCGAAAAGTTCGTCGGCGTTCTTCAGCAGCACGGCGTTGTCTTGCAGCACTCGCGCCCCCGCCTGCTTGGCGCTGACCAGCTTCTGCAGATTGCCCAGCACACCGGCCATGGCTTCGTGGTGAGTCTTGAATTCCGTCTCGAGGGCATCGAGGCGCTTGGTTAGCGTCGGATCGGCACCTTGCCTCATGGTCGCCAGCTGTTCGCGGAATGTGTTGATGTCCTTGTCGAGCTGGAACGCGACTTCCGGCCGGACACCTTCGACGGCGAGCAGCGTGTTGGCGTTCTTGGCGATGCGCTGCGTCAGCATCACAAGCTGGCTGGCGTTGGAAATGTCGCGCACGCCAGCGCCAGTGGCGAGCCGGTTGGTCAGGACGTCCTCGGCCAGGCCCTGCAAGACCGGGTTCCGGTCATTCAGGTGCTCCACGGACTTGCCAAGAGCCGTCAAATTCGTCTCCTGGTCGAGCACCAGTGCCGCATCCTTGGCGGTCTTTTCCCAGGTAGTGATCGTGGCGTCGAGGGCAGGCCGGATGGCGTCGGGCGCCGGAGGAATCGACAGGCCTTCGACATCGCCGCCGTAAGACAGCGCGGCCACCAGAATCGAGAATCGATCCTTGGCCGACTTGAGTTCCTTGAATGACGATGCATTTCCTTGCAGCGCCAATGGCATGGTCTTGGCCAGTTGCTGCGATAGCGTTCGCACCTGGCCCGACGCCGTGGCAAGCGCCGCGCTGTTCTTGGCCTGCTGGAAGTCGAGCAGGGTGGCAGTCGCTGCGATGAGCAAGGATATCGCGAACAAGGTACCGAGAATCCGCAGCTGCCTCGGCACCAGCATGTGGCCGATGAAGGGCAAGCCGTGGTGCGCACTTGCCGAAAGCCCTGTAGAGCCCGGTGCCTGGTCGAGCACTGTACTCAATACGGTGCTACCCGAAGGCTGTTTCTTACCGAACAGGGGTAAGTTGAAAGGCAGCTTGAAAGCCATTTGAATCTCCCAGCTAGCTTGGCAGAATTTTCATAAGCCGATGTCCAGGAACCCCGGGTCGGCGAGTAGTTCTTTTAGTTGGAGCATGGTCCACCGATTGCCCTGAACGTCCTGGCGCCGCTCACCGGCCCAAGGCGCAGGGTTTGCAAAATCGTCCGTGCGTTCCAGATCGTCAAGGTTGCGCAGACCGAGCGTCCGGTCCACCAGCAGTGCGCTATTGACGCCATGACGGGCGCCGACGAGGAGCAAGCGGGCATTGGCATTGCGCCGCGTCGGTTCGCCGCCGCGGAAGGCCGAGAAATCGACAACGCTGTAAAGCGTGCCGCGCACGTTGGCGATGCCGGCAAACCAAGGCTGCGTCAGCGGCACCGAGGTCAGTGCGGGCAGGGGAACGACTTCGCCGGAATCGGTCAGATCCAGCAGCCAAAGGTCCGCGCCCGAGGCCACACCAAGCATCGCCGGCTTGCTCTCGCCGCGCTGTGCCGAACTCAAGCGCCGAGCCAGGCTCTCCTGGAACTCGCGCAAACTGATTCGTTTCGCCATCGCCTGTTCGACCTAGCTGAGTGCAGCGATCTTGGCCAGCAACGCGGCGGCATCGATCGGCTTGATTACGTAGTCCTGGGCGCCTTGGCGCATGCCCCAGATCTTGTCGGTTTCCAGGCCCTTGCTGGTACACATGATGACCGGAATATGGCGCGTTGCCTCTTCGCGGGTGATCGTGCGGGTCGCCTGGTAGCCGTTCATTCCCGGCATGACCACGTCCATGAGGATCAGGTCGGGCAATTCCTTCTTGGCCACCACGATCGCCTCTTCACCGCTCTCGGCAATGATGGGGAAATAGCCGGCATGAACCAGAATCTCGCTCAGCATGTGGCGATCGGTCGGCGAATCGTCAACGATGAGAACTTTCTTGATGGGCATTGCTGTTTCCTTACGTTCTGTCCGGTGCCGCCGTGTGGGCGGCAACGGTCTTCAACAGGCTGTCCTTGGTGAATGGCTTGGTCAAATATTCGTCAGAACCGACCATGCGGCCGCGGGCGCGATCGAACAGACCGTCCTTGGACGAGAGCATGATCACGGGCGTGTTGGCTAAGCGCTGGTTCTTCTTGATCAAGGCGCAGGTTTGGTAGCCGTCCAGGCGGGGCATGAGGATGTCGCAAAAAATGACATCCGGCAGATAATCGGCAATCTTGGTCAGCGCATCGAAGCCATCCTCTGCCAGGATGACTTGGTAGCCGGCCTGGACCAGGAATATCTCCGCGCTTTTGCGGATGGTGTTCGAGTCATCGATCACCATCACCTTGATGCCGTTCGAATTGGCAATGTCCGCCACGCGCATTTCCTCCTTACGGGCCATTCGTATTCTATCGCCCTGCGTTTGCCGATACTATAGGCAAAACGCTGCCCAGGCAATGCTTTGCAGCATAGCCCTCAGGCCAGATCGAGATGTTTTGGCATTCTGGAGACACGCTGTCCCAGTGGCGAACGAGCCCCTGAACAGGTGCGAGGGCCTGTTAGAATGCTTTCCGCTCCCTGTCGCGAGGCCTGCCCAGCCACCCGATGTTGCCATCCAACGAACCCCATCCTCCTCTGGTGTTGACTTTTGCCGCCTCCGATCCCACGGGCGGAGCCGGTCTGCAAGCCGATCTGCTGACCTTGGCGGCCCTCGGCTGCCATCCGCTGTCCGTGGTGACGGCGATTACGGTTCAGGACACCACGGGGGTCGAAGATTTCCTGGCCATCGATGGCGACTGGGTGGCAGACCAGGCGCGAGCGCTCTTGGAGGATATGCCGGTGGCGGCCTTCAAGATTGGCATGCTCGGCAGTGTCGACGCCATTGCCGCCATTGCCGAAGTCGTTGCCGACTATCCTGATGTGCCGCTGGTGCTGGATCCGGTGCTTGCCTCAGGGCGCGGCGATCAGTTCGCCGACGAAGAGATGGTTGACGCCATGATTGGCCTGCTGTTGCCGCTCACTACCTTGGTGACGCCCAACAGTCTGGAGGCCAGGCGACTGGTCGCCGAAGACGATGGCGAGGGGACGACGCCGCCGCTGCCGGAGTGCGCCCGACGGCTGATCAATGGGGGTGCCGGGCACGTGCTGATCACCGGCACTCATGAGAATACCGAACAAGTCGTGAACACGCTTTATGGTCGCTGCGGCAAGATACGCGAAGACAAATGGCAGCGGTTGCCGGGCAGCTATCATGGCTCCGGCTGCACCCTGGCATCGGCGATCGCCGCCAGTCTGGCGCACGGCACGGCTATTGAAGAAGCGGTTGCCGAGGCGCAGGAATATGTCTGGCAGACCTTGGCAGCGGCCTTCCGACCGGGCATGGGACAGCACGTCCCGGACCGATTCTTCTGGGCCCGGATTGAGAACGAAGATGACCATTGACCTGCGTGGCCTCTATGCCGTCACGCCCGACGATCGGCTGTTGCCGAGGCTTTCGGCCCTGGTGGAAGCGGCCCTCGAAGGCGGCGTGCGCCTGGTCCAGTATCGCAACAAGCAGGCGCCGGCACCGTTGCGCCGGGCGCAGGCAGCCGAACTGCTGCGCGTCTGCCGTGCCTATGGCGCCAAGCTGGTGGTCAATGACGATGTCTGGCTGGCCATCGAGATTGGTGCCGACGGAGCCCACATCGGTCGCGACGACATGCCCGGTGGCGACCTGGTGACTGCCCGCGACGCTCTGGGCCCGAAACGGCTGCTCGGCGTGTCGTGCTACGGCGAACTCGGTCGCGTCGAGGCGGCGGCAAAGGCGGGCGCCGACTACGTTGGCATCGGCAGTGTATTCGGGTCGAAGACCAAACCGGACGCCGCCAGGGCGCCGCTGGAACTGTTGGCGCAGGCGCGCCGCTTCGACATTCCCGTGGCGGCGGTCGGCGGCATCACCATCCATAACGGCGCCTCGGTGGTGGCTGCCGGGGCCGACATGCTGGCGGTGGTCAGCGACTTGTTCAACGCCATGGATATCCGCACGCGTGCCGCCGATTTCCAGAAACTCTTTCCAGGAACCTGATTGCGATGAGTCGAAACGAAGAGCTTTTCCTCCGTGCCCAGAAATCGATTCCGGGTGGCGTCAATTCACCGGTGCGCGCCTTCAGGTCGGTCGGCGGAACGCCAAGGTTTTTCGTTCGCGGCGAAGGCGCTTCGTTTTGGGATGCCGACGGCAAGCGCTATCTCGACTATGTCGGCTCCTGGGGACCACTGATTCTCGGCCACGCGGATCCGGATGTCGTGGCTGCCGTCCAGCAGACGGCAGTGCGCGGCCTGTCGTTCGGCGCCCCGACCGAAGCCGAGGTGCAATTGGCCGAATTGCTGGTGGACCTGGTGCCGAGCATGGAGATGGTCCGTTTGGTGTCTTCCGGCACCGAGGCGACCATGAGCGCGATTCGCCTGGCGCGCGGGTTCACCGGTCGCGACGTGATCATCAAGTTCGAGGGCTGCTACCATGGCCATGCCGACAGCCTGCTGGTAAAGGCCGGCTCCGGGGCCCTGACTTTCGGCAATCCGTCATCGGCGGGCGTGCCGGCGGATCTGGCCCGCGACACTCTGGTCCTGAACTACAACGAGCCGGATGAGTTGGTGCGCGTCTTCCAGGAACGCGGCCGGGACATCGCCTGTGTCATCGTCGAGCCGGTTGCCGGCAACATGAACCTGGTGGCGCCACGTGCCGATTTCCTCGCCGCCATGCGCAAACTTTGCGACCAGTATGGCAGCGTACTGATCTTCGACGAAGTGATGACCGGGTTTCGTGTCGCTCTGGCCAGCGCGCAAGGACTGTTCGGCATCAAGCCGGACTTGTCGACCTTCGGCAAGGTCATCGGCGGCGGCATGCCCCTGGGCGCCTTTGGCGGTCGGCGCGAGATCATGAGCAAGATTGCACCGCTCGGCCCGGTCTATCAGGCCGGCACGCTGTCAGGCAACCCGCTGTCGGTGGCCGCCGGTCTGGCGACGCTGAAGAAGGTGCAGTTGCCCGGCTTCTACGAAACCCTGACGGCGCGGACGCGCTCGCTGGTCGAGTCCCTGTCGGCGGCCGCGCGGCGCCAGGGGGTGACTTTTTCCGCACAAGCGGTCGGTGGCATGTTCGGCCTCTACTTTGCCGCCGAACCGCCGCACACCTACGCTGAAGTCATGGCCTGCGACAAGGAGACCTTCAACCGCTTCTTCCACGCCATGCTNNGCCGAAGCCGTGTTTGCCGAACTGGCTAAAGGCGCGAAGGCCTGACCAGCCGCGCGAAGCCCTGACCAGCTTGCGAAGCCCTCACCAGCCTTGCGACTAGTGCAGGCTGGACAGGTAGTCCGCGAGGGCCTTGATGTCCGAGTCCTTCAGGGCTGCGGTCATCGCCAGCATCTCAGGCTCCATACGATTGCCGGTGCGATCGCGATAGCGAGTCAACGAGCGGATGATGTAAGTGTTCTGCTGACCGGCAAGGCGCGGAAACCGTTCGCCCCCTCGCGCCTGATCGCCGTGGCAGCGGGCGCAAACGCGGTGATAGAGCTCGTAACCCTGGGCATTCGGCGGCGCCGAACTGGCGGGCGTGACATTTTGCGCAACGAAGAAGGCGACGATGTTGAGCCGCTCGCTTTCGCTGAGCAGCTTGATGACCGGTTCCATCCACTGGTCCTTGCGTTCGCCGGTGTAGAACTTGTGCACCTGGTTCATAAGGTACACCGGATTTTGCCCGGCCAGATTCGGTACCTCCGAGAGCTTGCTGTTGCCATCCAGGCCATGGCAGTTGGCGCAGAAGCTCGAGGTCTTGCGCCCCGCATCGACGGCGGCGCTGCGGGCGGACGGTTCGGCGAGAATGGCCTTCAGGCGGTCGGTCGATTGTGCCCATGTCGAAGATGCGACGCTGGCAAGCAGCACCGGCGCCAACCATGCCAGTTGCCGAATACGTGATATGCAAGTCATTATCCGATCCCCTGAAATCCGCTGTGAACGTAGTGCCGAATTCTGTCCCGTTGCCGGAGTTTAGCAAAAACGCAATAAAAAGCTGCGATTCACTTCAACCAGCCCTTGCGGCGGAACGCCCAAAAGGGCACCGCCACCGAGATTGCCATCAAGAACAGCGAGAACGGATAGCCGTACTGCCACTCCAGTTCGGGAAACCAGCCCTTGAAGTTCATGCCGTAAATGCTGGCGATCAAGGTTGGCGGCAGCAGTGCCACCGAGGCGACGGAGAATATCTTGACGATCTTGTTCTGGTTGATGTTGAT
>PMIF01000062.1 GCA_003157035.1 Rhodocyclaceae bacterium | reverse complement strand
TGCGGCGGATGCGCGAACTCGGCTTCGTCGACGAAGTGCAGCTTGCCCAGGCACAGGGCGAGGCGCTGCGGGTCAAGCGGGATGTCAACGATTTCGGCATGCATGCCGACTATGTTGCCGAGATGGCGCGGCAGATCGCTTACCAGCAGTTCCAGGACGAGACCTACAGCAAGGGGCTGCGCGTCACCACCACCATCGCCGCGGCAGACCAGCAGGCGGCCTATGCCGCCCTGCGACGCGGCGTCATCGAGTACGACCATCGTCACGGCTACCGCGGCGCCGAGGCCTATGTAGACATGACCGATGTCAAGGGCGAGCAGGATGAGGAGCTTGAAGACCTGTTGCAGGACTTCGAGGATTCGGACGATCTGAAGCCCGCCATCGTGCTGGCGGCCGGTAGCAAGGAAGTGCGCGCTTACATGCGCGGCGGCGAGGTCATCGAACTCAGCGGCGAGGCGATCAAGTTCGCCAGCCGTCACCTCGACGACAAGGCGCCGGCCAACAAACGCATTCGCCGCGGAGCCATCATCCGCGTCAGCAAGGATGCCAAGGACGCCTGGCAGATCACCCAGCTTCCCGAAGCCGAAGCCGCCTTCGTCGCGGCCGACCCACGCACTGGTGCCATCCGGGCGCTGGTCGGCGGCTTCGATTTCGGCCGCAACAAGTTCAACCACGTNNCGCACGGCGCTGGCCAAGTCGAAGAACATGGTTTCGATCCGCTTGTTGCGTTCGATCGGCACCCGTTACGCCCAGGACTACATCACCCGTTTCGGCTTCGACGCCGACAAACATCCGCCCTACCTGACCCTGGCGCTCGGCGCCGGCTCGGTGACGCCCTGGCAGCACCTGACCGCGTACGCCGTGTTCGCCAACGGCGGTTACAAGATCGAGCCTTACATCGTCAAGGAAATCCGCGACGACAAGGGCAACCTGCTGGGTGAAGCCAAGCCGGTAACCGCCGGCAACGAGGAATTGCGCGTCATCGACGCCCGCAATGCCTACCTGATGGACAGCATGATGCACGACGTCGTCCGCCGCGGCACCGCGGCGCGTGCCGGTGCCATACTCAAGCGCACCGATCTGGCCGGCAAGACCGGCACCACCAACGACTACGTGGATGCCTGGTTCTGCGGCTATCAGCCAACCCTGGTGGGCGTGGCCTGGATCGGCTTCGATCAACCGAAGAAGTTGGGCAACGGCGAGACCGGCAGCGCCGCCGCGCTGCCAATCTGGATCAGCTATATGGACAAGGCGCTGAAGGGTATTCCTGAGTCGTTCATGGAACAGCCGCCCGGCCTGGTCAGCATCAACGCCGTCGATCCGGGCGCGAAGGAAACAACGCGCGAGTTCGTGTACAAAGAGCACTTGCCGCCGCCCGAGGAAACCAAGCCAACCCCCGTCTTACCGCCGTTCCTCGGTGGCCCCGCGGCTGCACCTTGATAGCGCGCCGGCAACCGCCGTGGCGCTTGGCTATTGGGGTGGTTTGTCTGGCAGTGGCCCGATATCTTCCAATTGAATCTGAATATCCAGATATGCCGGAACGTCACGCCCACCTAGACGACCGGGAATAAACGCCGTTGCCAGAAACATCTCTTTCACGACCCGCAAGTGTACTTCCTCCAGGGTAAACGGAGGCAGCGCTTCGGCTTGCACCACCTTGCCGAACTCGTCGATAAACAGGCGCAATCGAAAGGGAACTGCCGGGATATTGGTCCCGGTAAGAAACTTTTGCGGGTCGGGTGCCGAAATGGGCACGGCATAGCGATCCAACTGCCTGTTCGGGTAAAACCGTGTCGGTGCAGCCATCCCCGGCAGCAATCGTCGCACAGACACGATCGCATTGGCCCCGCTGCCTGTACTGATGGGCGTTGCCGGCTCATCCATTCCCCGATGTTCCTCGCGACGCCCGGGCAAGTCCACGGTAGCCGCCCGTAGGCTCACGAGCAACACGGCACCGGAGGCCCCGCGGGCAATGGGCACATCAAATCCGGTAAGAACGGATAAAGCGCAGACGTGAACAAGACAGGAGGCGGCCAGCGCCGCCCCCAGTCGCCCCGTTTCGGACATGGGCTTCAGTCGGCCGTGGGTATTTCCCGCCAGCTCAAGCGCTTCACCTTCGAGTCGCCTGCAAACGAGGTGCCGATCTGGCTCACCGTGCCCACCGAGCTGCCGACATAGAGATGAACCGTCTGGTTCACGCTCTGGAAGGCAATATCCGTTGCCGAATTCGGCAGAGGCACCGAACTCAGAACCGCTCCGGTGGTATCAGTGATCGCGGATTTGCCCAAGCCGAAACTCACAGCAAATGCCTCCGCTGTCCCGGCAGGAAAGCACGCATCGCCGTTCGGTAGATTGGCCACGAAAGCGACGATGCCGTCGTTGGTCGCTGTAGGCTGAACGTTGATCCGCTCGGTAACCCCGGCAGCCGACTTCAGAGTAAGGTCGTAATACCAACCCATGGGCTTTGCCGCCGTCGCCGTTACTCCCGCCGTCAAATCGGTATTCGGCAGCAGGTTGGCTCGCGTAACCGGGAAACTCACACCGCTGGGCAGAGTCGCTGAAGTGTAGAACTTGCCCGATTGGTAGGTCCCATCGATGATGGCATAGAAGGTCTGGGTCTGTTTCGACTGAGTATCGGTGCCGTCGGTATCGTTAGTGGACAACATCTGGCCGGTCGCGATCAGCACATACCGTTTGCCGGTATTGGGGTCGATCTCGATCAGCGGCTTGGTCGTGACCGGCTGTCCGGTTGCGCCGTCAGTCAGCGTCGCAAACGGCCCGCTCGAGGGATTGAGCACCGGAGAACTGCCCGTAAGGTCGACCCGCCAGACGTTACCCTGCAAATCGGTGGCGTAGATGGCATCGGCAGTGAAGTCGGTATAGTCCTGCACATACGCGGTGACACCGATCAAGTTGAGTGGGGCGGAGGCACTTCCCGTCAACGTGATGGTGGTCAGCAATCGACCACTGCTCGGATCGAGGAAATACAGATATCCGTTACCATCGTCGTTGTTGATGCCGGAAGGCAGAACGACGACCCAGCCATACTGCGAAGTCTTGATGATCGCCGCATCGCCGAGGCTGTAGCCCATGTGCGTCGAGGTAAACTCCCACAGTACGTTGCTCGAAGAAAATGTAGTCGGGCTGGTCACATTCAGCGCGTAATAACCCTTGCCGCCATGCCCCAGGCCGCCGACCAGAATCGAGCACCAACTGGAACAGACACCGTTGGCTCGCTTATCCGAGGTGTTGGAAAAGTCAACATCGGCAACCACAGGGGTTGCGTTGACGTAGTAGTGATGGGAATACGCTGGGCTCCCCAAGGCCGCCAAACCGCGGTACTGGGCCACCGTTTGGGTCGGCCAGTCCGGATCTGCTGTATTCGTCCCGTACACAAAACTCGGAATATAGGCAAAAAGCTCCGCTCCGCCACCAGGCACCCGACCATCGAACGCGTGCAGCATGCCATCGTTGGCGCCGGCGTAAAGCATGGTCGTGCGTGATGTGTAGGTCGTCTTGAAGGTGGAATAACCCGAATTGTAAGTATCCGAATAGGGGCTGGTGGGAGCCCCAATGGCCAAGAGCTTGGCATCGACGATGTCGCCCAGCACATACGCACGGGTGCGATAGGGACCACTACTCTGCTCGTTGGATCGAGCCCCACTCAGGTAGTTGATATAGGCCTGAATGCATGTCGCCGCACTGGAAGTACATGAGGTACCGCCGACGACAGGTACGTTGTAGACGTTGGCAAACGACTGATAATTGGTTCGGCTATCGAGCGAAGCCGAGCTCAAGGCCGAGTAGGTGAAAGCCAGACCGGCGCCCGCTGCAGTACAGCAGGTCACGATGTTGCGGGAAGTGTAGGTCGCCGCGTCGAGCAGTGCCGTTGCATCCCAGGACAGGGAATAGACTGGCGCCCCGGCGAGGGAGTAGGACACCGTCTGCGCTTGCAGAGTCGAGCTCCACGAAGAGGGGTCATAAGCGACCGAGTAGTTGGCGTTCCCGGAATAGGTCATGCGCGGGGTTGAGGACGCCAACGCCGTCGTGGTCGCCGACGAGGTTTCCCTCTTCATCTTCTGGAAGGCGTCGATGAGCCCCGACTGGAGCAAGTCCGGCCGGTTACCCGGGAAGTAGTTATCCGGCCGTTTGTCGGTTTGCCCCGAATCGGTCGAATAGGTTTGGCCGCTGTTCGAGTAGCTTGTTCCACTAAAGGGCACCGTGGTGCCAGTGGTGTACCACATCGAATCGGTCAGCGTCGACGTGCCGTTTCCGGCGGCATAGGGCGAAAACCCGGAAGGAACGGTGAAACCGCCATATTTGGCGGCCAGATAGTACTGGTTCTTGTGCCGGTAAAGCTGGCCTTCAAGAACATCCACCCAATAGGTATTGATGGTCTGGGTACCCGTCAAATCGGAACGGATATCCTTGGTATGCGCATCGTAGGCCAAGCCCGCGATGTACATGCCATTACCCCGACCGCTATCGTTCCACTGGCCGCCCAGATTGCCGCTATAGCCCTCCAGTTTGCCGACCATATTCGTCGCCGTCGTCACATTGACCGTCGTGTCGTTGGTCACTTCCGTAGGCATGGCGGGCTCCGCCGACTGAGAAAGGGTCCCCCCCGGCAGGTTGACGTCGTACCAGGAGTTCACGTCGCCAATGCCCAATATGAAGTTGGTTTGGCAATAGCGCGCTATGGGTACGCCATAAGACCCATAGGTGTCGGCCGAATCGCTCCCCGCCGTTTTCTGCCATACGCTCGAGCTGGTGATCACCGGAAAGCCGTCCAGCTTGTTCGTCGCGCTGGAACTCGACGTAGTGTTCAACTTTGAATAGTTGGCAACATTGCCCAGATTGCGGAAATAGCGTGTCGCCGCATAGTACAACTCGGCGCTCGGATCGTTGGACTTGTACGATTTTGTGGACGTGGCGGCACTGCCGAACTTGTTCAGATAATTCATTGCCCCGCTGTTGCCGATCGTTACCGCACAGCAGGCCGCGGCCGCTTCCGTCACCGTCGAAGACGCGTCGTCGGCATCCGGGTTTACGATCATCAAACCTTGACTATCCCATTCGCCGACACCAGTGCCGCCCGCCGATAAAGTCGCTTGGTTGCTTTCCAGCCACGTAGTGGTCTTACTGGTCGTCGCCTGCGCCATCTGCGGGGGTCGCTTATCGCCAATGAACTTCATCCGCGCCCGCATCACCCCACCGTCCCGATTGCCGTCTTCATTCAGATAGCCGAAGGTCGAGTAGCGCAGTGTTCCGGCGTATTGCTGCATCAGGCCGACCGGCTTGCACGTCGCCCCCGAAGTGCAGTCCCCGGTCTTGTAAAAATAATCGAAGGCGGTATAGGCCGATGGAACCGGATACAGTTTGCAATTACTCTCGGCTCCCTTGCCCACATTGCAAACCTCGACGTTGATGTAGACCTCGTAAGCCACCGCCGAATCGGCCGTGCCAGCGGTGGACTTGTTACCCCACTGCCCGTTATAGGCCGAGGCGGTCGACGGGTCAGAAGTGTTGCCGATCATCCACATACGTGTCCCAAGGCCATGCAGGCGCGTGGTAAGCTGCGACCAGGTAAATGGTGTGGCGCCCGAGATATCCGCGAGGACTGCCACACTTTTGTTTGGCATTACGCCAGAACTGTCATAGGTCGCATTGGTCTTGGTCAAAATGGTCTGCGGGTTACCACTGCTATCATTGATGTCGACGCTGCGGTAGCCACCGGTCAAGACCCAGCGGAATGCGTCGAGTACTTGCATCGACGCCCAGTTCAGGTAATTGCCGCTCCATAGCTGGACCGTACTGTTACTGGCGCAAGTATGGCTGGTGGCGTTGCCATAAGCCTTGAAATAACTGCTTGCAGGCGTCGTTGAATTGTAGGTGTACTGGTAACACTTGGCCGGATCAAAATAGCCGAGGAAGGTACTGCCCGATGAGTAGGCCGTATTCGAAGAGTAGGCCGGCGAGGTGGCGGTCGGCCATTCCACTGACAAGGCCAAGGCTAGGGCGCCGGCCACCGAGGTCGACGAAAAGACCGGCTGGTCGGCCAAGGTGACGGTAGCCCCGGCACCAGAGGAAACCGGGAGCAGCGCCCCTATCAACATCCATCCAAGAGGCAGCAGTCGGCCGCGCCGGATTGTCCCGCTGATAGTATTCGTTGTCATGTTCGACCTCATCATGTCGGCTATCGGGGAAAACTGTCAGAAGGAAAACACGCTTTGAAGATAAGCCTGGGTATTGCGTGGCCCCTTGACCCGGACGCTGATCCGATAGACGGGGCGATAGTCCTGGCCGACCTTGATGTTGACCAGGAAATGCGAGCCGCCGGCCGTTGCCGGGTTATAGAGGGTGACACAGGTATTGGCACTGAAGGGTCCGGAAGAATCGCACAAGCGGTCAATCACATACCGGATGGTCACGCCGGACGTCGTATCGGAAATATCCTTGGCGGCCGTTCCTGTGAAGGTGGAGTCTTTGATCAGAATGCTCGGGATGCCATGGCTGTCGGTAGCCTGGGCCGACGCGTAGTAGTTCTGCGAAAGCAAATTCGATTCTCGGGTCGATGCCGCTGCCAGAGACGCCGTGGGGTTCGACGCACTTGGGAAAAGGGCAATGGCGGCCTTCATGCCCCGCTCAGCCTGATTGGTCAGATCGCGCTTGAAACCGATGTTGCCCGCCATGAACAGCGATGAGTCGAAAGAGCGGAACAAGGCCATCGACGACATGAGCAGCAGCACCAGAACCATCAGGGTGAAGATCATGATTACCCCCCGCTGCCCGCGCGCGGCTGGCCGACAGGCCTTATGACGAATGGAGTGTGACGGGAACATGGGGCAACTCCGTTACTAAGTGGGAACCATCAGCCCGTTGCGCAACGGAATGACGGTCTCGATAACACGATAGCGATAATTTTGCTCGCTGCCGGTCAGCGAACGGGTAGCCGCTGCAGCGGTATCGCAGAAGTAGGCCAGCGTAGTGCCATCGGCGCTGGAACAACTGGGGCCGCTGGCCGCCTTGTTGCTGACCGCAGATTTCTCCGGCAACGAAGTGCGCATGACAAGCGCAATGCGCACCGCCTTGATGCTCCTGATCGCCTTAAGCGCCGTCGCCGTGACTTTTCCGGAGGCATCGGTCGCCGTCAGGGAAGCAGGGGAATAGGTGCACCAAGTGCACAAGCCCGTCTGATCAGTGGGCGTTACCCAATTGGTGACCTTGCCGGGCCCCGTGCCGGACCCCACTGCGTCGACACCGTAGAGCGCGTGCATTTCCCACACGCCATCGGAGATGGGGAAGATGGCTCCAGGCGATTGATACTGGAACAGATCATAGCCAACCAGGGTGTTGTACGAGCCTACGCCAAGAACCAAAAACACCGGCGGATTGTTGGTGGTCGAAGCGAGGTCGATCGTCCCGAGATTGAATACCGCGAG
>PMIF01000100.1 GCA_003157035.1 Rhodocyclaceae bacterium | reverse complement strand
CGCCACTTCTTCGCGGCGCAGGCCTTGCGTGCGCCGCCGCTTGCCGGTGGCGAAGCCGAATTCCTCCGGCGCCTGGCGGCTGCGCGCCGCCTGGAGAAATTCGCCGAGTTCCTGACGGTTGTCCATGAACGAGTTCGCTGGCTGTTAATGCTTATACCAGTATAACTATCATCCTTGTCAGGGTACAAATCCTTCGTTAGCATGCCTCCTCAGCCCTAGAAACGAGGAGACACCATGTCCGGCAAGACGCTCTACGACAAACTCTGGGAATCGCACGTCGTCCGCGAGGAAGCGGACGGCACCTGCCTTCTCTACATCGACCGCCACCTGATGCACGAGGTGACCAGTCCGCAGGCCTTCGAGGGCCTGCGCCTCTCCGGCCGCCGGGCGTGGCGCAAGGACAGCATCGTCGCCAACCCGGACCACAACACGCCGACCAATCATTGGGACGAGGGCATCAAGGACCCGATCTCGCGCCTGCAGGTCGAGACGCTGGACGCCAACATCAAGGACTTCGGCGCCTTGGTGTACTTCCCGTTCAAGCATGCCAATCAGGGCATCATCCATGTCATCGGGCCGGAGAACGGCACGACGCTGCCGGGCATGACTGTCGTCTGCGGCGATAGCCACACCTCGACCCACGGTGCGTTCGGCGCGCTGGCGCACGGCATTGGCACTTCGGAAGTCGAGCATGTGTTGGCGACGCAGACGCTGGTGGCCAAGCGCTCCAAGCGCATGTTGGTGAAGGTCGACGGCAGCTTGAGCGCCGGCGTCACCGCCAAGGATGTGGCGCTGGCCATCATCGGCAGGATCGGTACGGCCGGCGGCACGGGCTACGCCATCGAGTTCGGCGGCGAGGCCATCCGCGCCCTGTCCATCGAAGGCCGTATGACTCTGTGCAATATGGCCATCGAGGGCGGCGCCCGCGCTGGCCTGGTGGCGCCGGACGAGAAGACTTTCGCCTACCTCAAGGGCAAGCAGTTTGCGCCCAAGGGAGCCGATTGGGACAAGGCCGTCGCTTATTGGAAGACGCTGGCCTCGGATGCCGATGCAAAGTTCGATGCCGTGATCGAACTCGACGCTGCGAAGATCGAGCCGCAAGTTACCTGGGGCACCTCGCCCGAGCAGGTGCTGGCGGTGGGCGGCCGGGTACCGAATCCGGCCAATGAGAGCGATGCGCAAAAGCGCGTCGGCATCGAGCGGGCGCTGCAATACATGGGCCTCAAGGCCGACACGCCGATCGACGAGATCAAGGTCGACAAGGTGTTCATCGGCTCTTGCACCAACTCGCGCATCGAGGACCTACGCGCGGCGGCGAAGATTGCTGAGGGCCGCACCAAAGCCGCCAGCGTCAAGCAAGTGCTGATCGTGCCGGGCTCGGGGCAAGTCAAACGCCAGGCCGAAGCGGAGGGCCTCGACAAGGTCTTCATCGCTGCCGGCTTCGAGTGGCGCGAGCCGGGCTGCTCGATGTGCCTGGCCATGAACGCCGACCGTCTCGCCCCCGGCGAGCGCTGCGCCTCGACCTCGAACCGCAACTTCGAGGGCCGCCAGGGCGCCGGTGGCCGCACGCACCTGGTCAGTCCGGAGATGGCCGCTGCCGCCGCCATCGCCGGCCATTTTGTCGACATCCGCAAATCGTTCTAAGCGAGGTTCGCCCATGAAACCCTTCACTTCTCTCGACGGCTTGGTCTGCCCGCTCGATCGCGCCAACGTCGACACCGACGCCATCATTCCCAAGCAGTTCCTGAAGTCCATCAAGCGCTCGGGCTTCGGCCCCTACCTGTTCGACGAGTGGCGTTACGAGGATTCCGGCGAGCCCGGCATGGACTGTACCAACCGGCCGCTGAAGCAGGACTTCGTCCTCAATCAGAAGCAGTTCAAAGGTGCACAGGTGCTGCTTGCCCGCGACAACTTCGGCTGCGGGTCCAGCCGCGAGCATGCGCCGTGGGCCATCGAGGACTATGGCTTCCGCGTCATCATCGCGCCGTCGTTCGCCGACATCTTCTTTTCCAACTGCTATAAGAACGGCATTCTGCCCATCGTCGCGTCAGTCGATATCGTCGACCAGCTGTTCCGCGAATGCGCCGCGCAGAAGAGCTACCAGTTGCGCGTCGACCTGGAAACCCAGACCGTGCGCAATCCGGCCGGTGAGTGGTTCAGCTTCGAGATCACGCCGCACCGCAAGCACTGCCTGTTGCACGGGCTCGACGAAATCGGCCTGACCCTGGAACACGCAGAGGAGATCAAGACCTTCGAGCAGAAGCACAGAGTGGCGCAGCCCTGGCTCTTTAACTGACGAGATCGTCGCCGCTGTTCAGGTTGGCGAAAGCCGACGGATCGGCGAACTCGACCGTGACCGTGCGCAGGCCGGCATACCAGTCGCGCACTTTGCGGCCACCGCTGGCGAGGTAATCGGCCAGCGCCTGGCTTGTTTCGCGGCGGAGCAGGGCGAAGACCGGATGATCGACGATGATGGCGGCATCGGCACTGCCGATCGCTGCCAGCAGGCGAGCAACCAGATCGGCGGGGAAGTACGGCGCGTCGCAGGGCACGGTGGCCAGATACGGTGTCGCG
>PMIF01000118.1 GCA_003157035.1 Rhodocyclaceae bacterium | reverse complement strand
ATGTCCTTGGCTCGCTTCGACAGGTTGTGCTTTTCCAGCGAGATGCGGTCGATCGCGGCTTCGATCGCCGAGTTGACCAGCTCGACGACCAGCACCAACAGCACGCTGGCGATCATCAGGGCACGGCCAATGCCGCTGGCGGGCAGGAAGAAGGCGGTCGGGATCAGCAGCGCCGCCAGCCAGACTTCCTGGCGAAAGGCATCCTCGTGACGGAAGGCGGCGGAAAGACCGGCGAGCGAGTAGAACATGGCGTTCCACACCCGCTGCATGCCGGTCTTGCCTTTGAAGGGGCTCTCGCCCGGTGTTGTGCTTCTGTCATCCATGCGGGAATTAGACCACGAGCGAGCGATAGAGATCGGCCAACTGGCGTGCCCGTTCGGGCGCCGACCATTCGGTGGCGAAGCGGCGGCCTGCGTCGGCCAGGCGTGCCAGCCGCGGGCTGTCGGCGACCAGTTGCGCCAGGGCTTGGCCAAAGGCGGTGACATCGTCGGGTGCGGCGATGGCGCCGCGCCCGGGGTCGATGATGCTGCAGGTGCCCAGACTCGCCAGGGCTAAAACCGGCAGGCCGGCGGCCATGGCCTCGAGCAGCACCAGGCCCTGGGTCTCGGTGCGCGAGGCAAAGACGAAGACATCGGCGGCGGCGTAGCAGTCCGGCAGTTCGCGCTTGCGGTCCAGATAGCCGACAAAGCGCACGCAATCGTCGAGGCCGAGCGCGGCCACCTGGCTCTTCAGCCCCTCCAGCGCCGGGCCTTCTCCGGCGATGATGAGCAGCAACCGGGCGTCCAGGCGACGCGCGATGGTCATCGCTTCGACAAGGAAGCCGATGTTCTTTTCGTGGGCGACGCGTCCGACATAGAGCGCCACCCGGCGGTCCTCGGCAATCTGATGGCGAAGCCGAAAGCGCTTGCCGTCGCCGTCGGCAAACTGCTGCACCGGAATACCGGTCGGCAGCACGCACAGCGGCGAGCGCACGCCGTAGCCGGCGAGCGTCTCCTGCATTGCTGGCGAGGGCACGATGACGCTATCGAGAACATCGCACTGGTGACGGGCAAGGCTTCGCGCCGCTGCGCGCAACAGCGCCTTGGGCAACAGCGGCAGGTAGTGCTGGATGTATTCTTCGAAATGCGTGTGATAGGTGGCGACCACCGGCAGGCGTCGAGCCCGGGCGATGCCGATACCGGCATAGTGGGCGGCGAAGGGCGTCTGGATATGGATGAGGTCGACGCCTTCGCTGGCGACGCGGTGGGCGGTTCGCTGCAACGGCCGCCAGCGCATCAGGCGATCCTCGGGATCGAAGGGCAAGCGTCGGGCGGGCACCCGCGAGATATTGGCGTCGCTGCCGGCGCCCGGGTAATCCGGCGCCACCAGCCTCACGGCAACGCCTTCCGCCGCCAGGTCGGCGCGGAACGTTTCGATCGACGTCGATACCCCATTGATGCGCGGGAAATAGACGTCGGAGAGCATCAGGACTCGCAGTGGCAGCGACATGGCTGCGCATCATCGTCGCGTCTTGTTGCCGTCATGTGACAGACCCTGTCACAGCGCTGTAACAATCGGCGGCTAACCTGCCGGCCGTACGACGCAGAAATCCATGGACAACAGGAGAACCGACATGCGTAACACGCTTTCCCGCTTTACCACGCCGCTGGCCGTCGCAACGCTGGCCACGGTTGCGCCCTTCGCTGTCGCTGCCGACATTACTGGTGCCGGCGCCACCTTCCCCGCGCCCATTTACGCCAAGTGGGCTGACGGCTACCAGAAGGCCACCAGCAACAAGATCAACTACCAGTCGATCGGTTCCGGCGGTGGCATCAAGCAGATCACCGCCAAGACGGTCGACTTCGGCGCTTCCGACATGCCGCTGAAGCCTGAGGATCTGGAAAAGAACGGCCTGATGCAGTTCCCGACCGTTATCGGCGGCGTCGTGCCGGTGGTCAACCTGGCCGGCATCAGCCCCGGCCAACTGAAGCTGACTGGCGCCGTGCTCGCCGACATCTATCTCGGCAAGGTGGTCAAGTGGAACGACAAGGAAATCGCCGACCTCAACCCCGGTCTGCCGCTGCCGGCGACCGACATCGGCGTCGTTCGCCGTGCCGACGGCTCCGGTACGACGTTTATTTTCAGCAACTACCTGTCCAAGGTGAGCCCTGACTGGAAGCAGAAGGTCGGCGAAGGCACAGCCGTGCAATGGCCCGTTGGCCTCGGCGGCAAGGGTAACGAGGGCGTCTCGGCCTTCGTTCAGCGCCTGCCCGGCTCGATCGGCTATGTCGAATATGCCTACGCCAAGCAGAACAAGATGTCGTATGCAGTCATGAAGAATGCGGCAGGCAATTTCGTCGCCCCCGACGACACCACGTTCAAGGCCGCCGCTGCGGCTGCCGACTGGAGCAAGTCGGCGTTTTACGAAATCCTCACCGACGAACCGGGCAAGGATGCCTGGCCAATCACCGGCGCCACCTTCATCCTGATGCAGAAGGTGCAGGACAAGCCCGCCGCGGGCACCGAAGTGCTCAAGTTCTTCGACTGGAGCTACAAGAACGGCGCCAAGATGGCTGAGGATCTCGACTACGTGCCGCTGCCCGACAGTCTGGTGAAGCTCATTCACACGGCTTGGGGCCAGATCAAGGACGCCTCCGGCAAAGCGGTATCCGTCAAGTAAGCGCAGCCGCGAAAAGACCCGGGGCAGCCGCCGGCCTTGCCGGCGGCTGTTTCTTGTCTCAATATCGCCCAATATGACCACTCCGACCTCGCCCCATAACAGCCACTTTGGTGATTGGCTATTCGCCAACCTGACGCGCCTGTTCGCGGTGCTGACGCTATTGACGCTGATCGGCATCCTCATCTCGCTGCTCGTCGGCGCCTGGCCGGCCATCGAGCGCTTCGGTTTCGGCTTTCTGACCTCGGGCGAATGGAACCCGCCGATGGACCGTTTCGGGGCGTTGATCCCGGTCTATGGCACGCTGGTTACTTCGCTGGTGGCGCTGGTCATCGCAGTGCCCGTGAGCTTTGGCATTGCCCTCTTTCTTACCGAATTGTCGCCGCCCTGGCTGCGCCGGCCGTTGGGCACGGCGGTCGAATTGCTGGCGGCGATTCCCTCCATTGTCTATGGCATGTGGGGTCTGCTGGTTTTCGTGCCGATCTTCTCGCAATATGTGCAGCCNNCCGCCAGCGTGATTCTGGCGATCATGATCATTCCCTTCATCGCCTCGGTAATGCGCGACGTCTTCGAGGTGACGCCGCCGATGCTCAAGGAATCGGCTTACGGTGTCGGCGCCACTACCTGGGAAGTGGTGTGGAATGTGGTCTGGCCCTACACTCGGGTCGGCGTCGTCGGCGGCATCATGCTCGGCCTCGGCCGCGCGCTTGGCGAGACCATGGCCGTCACTTTCCTGATTGGCAACATGAACGTATTCACCGGCGTCTCGCTGTTCCTGCCGGGCAACAGTATCGCCTCGGCCCTGGCCAACGAGTTCGCCGAAGCCGAGTCGCCGATCTACACCGCGTCGCTCATCGAGCTTGGCCTGCTGCTCTTCGTCATCACCTTCATCGTGCTCGCCCTGTCGAAGCTCCTGTTGATGCGCATGACCCGCCAGGAAGGAACTCGGACGTGACACTCTATCAAAGCCGCCGGCTGATTAACCAGGTTGCCCTCGGCCTATCGCTGGCTGCGATGGTCTTCGGCTTGTTCTGGCTGGGCTGGATCCTGTATACGGTGCTCGACCTCGGCCTCAGCGGCCTGTCGCTGCAGCTGTTTACCGAAATGACGCCGCCGCCGGGCTCCTCGGAAGGTGGCCTGATCAACGCCATCGTCGGCAGCCTGATCCTGGTCGGTCTGGCAACGGCAATCGGCACGCCGGTCGGCATCATGGCCGGCATTTACCTAGCCGAATACGGCCGCAACACCTGGCTCGGCAGCGTTACGCGCTTCATCAACGACATCCTGCTCTCGGCGCCGTCGATCATCATCGGCCTATTCGTTTATGCCATCTATGTCGCTCAGGTGGGCAAGTTCTCCGGCTTTGCCGGCGTACTGGCCCTGGCGCTGATCGTCGTGCCGGTGGTGATTCGCACCACCGAGAACATGCTGCAGCTGGTGCCCAACAGCCTGCGCGAAGCAGCCTATGCCCTCGGAGCACCCAAGTGGGCAGTCATCGGCAAGGTGACCCTGCGCGCCTCGGCAGCGGGCGTCGTGACCGGCATCCTGCTTGCCGTCGCGCGCATTTCGGGCGAGACGGCGCCGCTGCTGTTTACTGCCTTGTCCAGCCAGTTCTGGAGCGTCAACCTCAACGAGCCGATGGCCAACTTGCCGGTGACCATCTTCAAGTTTGCCATGAGCCCGTTCAAGGACTGGCAGGAACTGGCGTGGGCAGGCGTATTCCTTATCACCCTTGGCGTGCTCGGCCTCAACATCGTCACCCGGGTGATCTTCCGCGAGAAGCATAAACTGTGATGATGAACGATACCGAAGAAGTCCTGGCCAGCACCGCCGCCGACCCGCTGGAGGTGCAGATTGCCTTTCGCAATTTCGACTTCCATTACGGCAGCTACCATGCCCTGAAGAACATCAACCTGGAGATCTTCAAGCGCCGGGTGACAGCCTTCATCGGCCCCTCCGGCTGCGG
>PMIF01000101.1 GCA_003157035.1 Rhodocyclaceae bacterium | reverse complement strand
GTTCTCGTTGCCGTCCATCGATTCTTCGGCGAACTCGGCCACCTCAACCAGCCGCGCGCGTTCGCCGTCGAGCGCGAAAATCGCGAAGCCTGTCGACGCGCCGAAATGCTGATTGACGCGGGCACGATCATCCGTGGCGAAAGCAACCTTGAGCATGGCTGGCACCTCGTCAGTGCTTGACCATGCCAGCGCCAACTTCCTCGACCGGCCGGAAGATGGAGCGATAGGCGGGAATTTCATGGTGCTGACCCAAGATTAGGTTGGCAAAATCGAACAGCGCTTGTCGCGCGCCGCGATAACCGATCCACTGGCGAGCATAGCCGCCCACCCAGTCGTACTGCGGGAAGCCGGCGCGAAGGAGCGGCACGCCGAGACGCTCGGCAGTGCCTGCGGCGTGCGAATTGGAGATGATCAGCTGGGCCTCCTCGCTGGCATGCTCAAGATCTTCGAGATCGCCGATCTGCACCATGGCGCAAGGCATGTCGGCCAGCACCTCGGCACGCGCTGGCGACACGGCGGCGACGATCTCGACGCCCATGCCGGTGAGAAAGCGCGCAAAACCGATCAGATGATCCGGGTCCAGCGCCAGCGCGACACGCGCGAAACCAGTCTGAAAGTGCGTATCGACCATGGCATCCTGCAACTGGGCACGATGACGCTCGATCATCGAAGGCACCGGCTGGCCGGAAAGCTGCGCCAGCGCCTGCGTGAAGGCATCGCAGGCGTCGAGTCCCATCAGGTGGTCGAAACGAAAATCGGGTACGCCGGTGCGATCCTTGAGAACATCGGCAGCGCGCTGCAGCGAGCGGCCAACCACAAGTGTCGCGATCGACTCGCCCATCGATTCGATCTCCGCTTTCGGCGTGCCGCCGACGGTGAGCGCGGAGAACTGGCCGTCGAGCAGATGGCCGTCCAAAGAGTCACCAATGTCGGGCAAGACCATCGGCCGCAGGCCAAAAGCCTCGATCCAGTCCTTCAGCGCTTCGATGTCGCCGGGCGTCAGGGCCGACGATGCCAACACATTCACTTGCCGCCGCCGACGCCCGGCATGCCGCGTTTCGGGCACCATATACTCGATGATGGCTTCCACGGCCAAGGCAAACCCCGATTCGAGCGAGCCGGTGTAATCCGGTGTATTGACCGGCACCACAGCGATGTGGGCAAACTGCGGATAGAGTTCGCGGAACTTCTTCACCAGGCGCCGGATGTCGGTACCCTGCGTCTCCGACAAGCCGGTCGTCGGCAAGCCGATGATCTCGGGCGAGTTCTTCTCGCAGATCGTCTTCAAACCCTCGACCACGTTCTCGTCCGCGCCCATCACGGTGGACACCTGATCCATTGCCGTCGTCTGCAATGGAATCGGCTCGCGGAAATGGCGGACGAAGAACACTTTGCCGAATGCTGTACAGCCCTGCGAACCGTGCAGCATCGGGATGGCGTGGCGCAGGCCGAGAAAGGCCAAAGACGCCCCGATGGGCTGACTCACCTTCAGCGGACTAACCGCCAGTGCTTTCGCGCGTTTGAGGATTTCGGCCATGGCAATGGGCGCCTGCAATTGGAGGACACCCCTCCCATTGCAATGGCCATGCCAGAGCGACAGTGCTTAAAGTTCAATGAGTTGCAGGTAACGCGTATTGTAGGAAAACCAACATCGCCACAATCTGCGCCACGAATATCCACATTGCCGCCGAGATGCTATGGTGACCCCATGACGCTGGCAATCTGCAAGGAATCCGGAGCGCCTGTCCAGACCCGACGACCCGGGCCGAAGCGTCTTAGCGGATCTTCTTCGGCCTGGTTTGGCTACATCACATAGAGGTTGCCAAATGAACTGGCTCGGATTTCTTCGACGTTTGATCGGGCGGACGGCGCCCGCCGCGGCAGAGGTGGCGAGCGATCCCGCCGAATCAGCGCCAATCCTCGTTTTGACCCGCGGCGAGACGGAGACGTTGCGCAATTCGAACGACTTCGCCCACCTGAACGCCCAACTGCCGCTCAAGAATGCCGGCGGACAGCATTCCTTCGTACGTCGAGAGACGGTATTGAATCGTGCCGAGAAGGTCGCCGGATACGAGTTTCTGCTGATCACGCGGCTGAAGGCTCGCCTGGCCCGGCGGGGCGGCACGGCGACGCGCGCTTATGATTCGGCCTTGCTGGCCCGCCTGGCGCTGCACGAAGTCATGTCGCTACTGGGCACCCGCCTTGCCTTCGTCACCCTCTCGGCCGAATCCCTGGCCAACGAGACCATTGGCCGTTTGCCTCGACAGAACACCGTTCTGATTTTCGAGTTAACCCGTCAAACAAGCGATTTGCAGACCATCGCCACACACTTCGCTCGCCTCAAGGAGATGGGATTTTGTCATGGCATCCACATATCGGATTCGAGCGACGTAAGTTGCCCCTTGATCGCCGACTCCGAGTTCATCCAGATCGATGTCACCGCCTTCGATGGCATAGACTTGCGCACCCTGACCCGCAAGTTGAAGCATGTGCGGACGGATGGACAGCCACCGCCCACCTTGATCGCCCGCGACGTGCAAAGCGATGACGACTATCAGCTCTGTTACAAGTGCGGATTCGACCTGTTCCAGGGACCGTTCATCTCGAGTCACGACAGTCTGCGACCGACCCATAACGCCATCAATCGGATGGCGATCTTGCCTATCCTCAGCATGGTGCGCAGCGATCGGGATTACGAGGCAATCGCCCACCAACTCAAGAACGAACCGACCCTGTCGTACAAGCTCCTGCGCTATCTCAACTCAGCGGCACTGGGCCTGCAACACCATATCGACAGCCTGACGCAAGCTCTGGTGGTCCTGGGCCGCGACAAGTTCTACCGCTGGACTTCCCTGCTCCTGTTCGACATCGAGACCCCCGGCTACAAGGAGCGTCTGTTGTCCGAGCGCGCACTGACGCGCGGCCGCATCCTCGAACTGCTCGCCGGCAAAGGCAAGATTCCCCGCATGCCCGAGCAGCTGTTCCTGATCGGGTTATTCTCTTTGCTGGATCGGGCGCTCGGCCACCCGCTGCCCGAACTCGTGGAGAAGGCGGCGTTGCCCGACGTCGTCCGTGACGCGCTGCTCGGGCACCCCGGTCCGTGCACCGACGCGCTGAATCTGGTGGTGCTGGCGGAAGCCGATACCAGTACACCCCCCGATCAGTTGGCACGCGCGCTCGATGTCTGCGGCATCACCGATCACGACTACTCCCCGATTGCCGCAACAGCGCTGGTCTGGGCCGACCGTGTCCTGGACGCCGGCACCGAGTGACGGGCGTGTGCCCGTTCTGCCGCTTGACATCGTAATGGTCGATTTCGATGCCTCGGGCACTCGTGCGCGTGGCGCCAGCCACCGCTTCTAGCGATTCCTTCCAACGGCTGCAATCGCGGAGGACCGCCAATTGCCGGGCTCGGCCATGAGCGAACGTAGCCGCAGGGTTGGCAAGCCAGTTTTGAGAGCCCGGTGTACCTTCGATACCCGCCATTTGCAGTAGCCGCCAATCAAGAACAACAAGATTGCTAACAAGCCTTGCAATAAGGACATATATGTCCTATTCTTTGTTCCATGAAAACAAAGCAATTCCTGAAATTCTTGAAGGCCTCTGGCGCGGAAATTATCAAGAATCGCGGAAACGGCGGACATTACCTGGTCAAACTCAACGGCCGGCAGACGACGGTGCCGATGCACGGCGATACCGACTATGCACCGGAGTTTCTGGATGATATTTGCAAGCAGCTCAATACCCGTCTGAGGAGTATTCAAAAATGAACATGTCTTACCCTGTCACCCTAAAAAGCTATAAAGGCGGGCAAGTTGGCGTGTTTTTCGCCGATGTGCCGGAAGCGATCACCGCCGGTACGAACGAGGTCGAGGCGCTGGATCGCGCTCAAGATGCGCTGACTGTGGCGCTTTCCAGCTATCTTGACGATGGCCGGCCGTTGCCTGTGCCGAGCAAGGCCAAGCGCGGCCAGCCAATGGTCGTATTGCCGCCACGTGTCGCGATTAAGCTGGCGATTCATGAGGCAATGTGTGAGGAGGACGTGACACAAGCGCAATTAGGCGAGTTACTCAGTATCGATGGGCGCCAGGTGCGTCGTATTCTCGACCTTGACCACGAATCCAAGCTCTCTCAGCTTGAGGCCGCACTGGCAGCACTGGGGTTGCGGGCATCGGTCAGCGTGACGAAGGTTTCGCCGGTCGCCACAAGCATGACTGCCTGAGAGCCTGACTGGAAGACCGCCCTGGCTGGCTCTTCACGGCCAGCAACCGTCGTTGGTGACGCATAAATTCCCCATCTCTGAGAGTCAGCTCCGGAACGGACAGCTGTCATCCATACGTGGACGATTGGCCACACGCATGGCTGCGAAACAAGGCAAGCCGCAGGTCGTGGGATGACTTATACCTGAGACCCGAAATGGGCGATTGACTGCGGCCGGTTGTGTCGGCGATACTCCCCCAAGGCTCGTTGAATTGCGTATTCTTTATGCTATGAACAAAACCCTTTGGTCCCAACAGTTCGCTGTTGACAACCATCCAAGGAGCTTCGCGTGAGAAACATCATTTCATTCATTTGTACGCTTCTAGCAACTGCTACATTTCCTGTTTTCGGACAAGATACTGGGAATGTGGCGCGTACGACAGAGACATCACAAACCGTACCTGAAGCCTGTTCGTCTTTCGTCGGAAGATGGGATTCACAAAAGCAATACGTCCTAATCACAAGCGTCGACAGCAACTGTGTCGCAAAACTAGTGCACACATCGTTGTTCACAGACCCATCCTCCGCGGATTTGAGCAGCCTTGTGCAGACTGTTCAAATAAAGGATGGAAAATTCTCGTTCACTTGTAATGAGACGACGATCACGTGTTATGCCGAACGCCATGATGAGGATCTCTGGCTTCGCTCTGGTTCCTCAAAGAATATCATGACTCCAGTTTACGCGGTTGTATACCGAAAGCATAAATAGATGGCTGGGGGACAGTGAACAGCTAGTGTTACCCAGTCAGTTTCGCCTATCCAGTGTTCGATGCCGGCTACGGCCATCTGCCGTGACTGCTGCAGGCTGGACGACGAGCGGGAAGCCCTCTGGCGAAGGCGCACTCTGATCGGATGGTTTGCCTGTCCGATCCGTGCGGTCTACCTGAAGCAGCGCGTCTGGCTGTGGAATGGCATCGAGGAGCAAGCACTGTACTGGCATCTGCTCGTCCGCCGCGAAATCCACGGCACGAAGCTCAAGTTCTGCCCGGCCAATACACGGTCCGGCGCAGGCTAGCGGAGATGCAGGCGACGTGGCATTCGTCGAGCGCACCTCCGAAGATGCCAAGGGCACATAGTGTGAATCCACCGATTCGGTAAGCGGTCGATCAGCGCCAATTGCGCCCCAATGGCCGCTAGCCGACGTGCCGCGGACTGAGTTGGCGCCAAGGCTCAATGGCCGTTCAGGGCACGTAGTGTGAGCTCACCG
>PMIF01000277.1 GCA_003157035.1 Rhodocyclaceae bacterium | reverse complement strand
TTCGTCGCTCATGTCGCTTCACGTCGCATCAGGTCAGAATCCCTGTTGGTTTGAAAGAGAGGCAGCAGCACCACGATGCGCGTGCCCACGTTCAACTCGCTATCGACAGAAAGCTCGCCGCCCAACTCACGGATGTATTGGAAACTCTCGTAGGCGCCGATTCCCATCCCGGACTGCTTGGTCGTCTGAAAGGGCTTGAACAGACGCTCGCGAACAAAATCCGCTGTCATGCCATGGCCTGTGTCGCCGACTTCCACTCTCGCCAGGCCGCTCTCTCGATCCAGTTTAACCCAAACTCGCCCGTCGCTATCCGTGGCATCCAGCGAATTCTGAACTAGATGGCCAAATACCCGCTCCAGACGTTCTTCGTCCCCCCGTACCGAAATCGCTTCGACAACATCGACCTCGACGGCCCGCCCCGTCTTGTTCTTGGACGCCTGGACGCGCCCGAACAGATTGGCCAAATCAACACCGCAGACGGCACTAGCCGGCGCCGTCCCGTCGCGCAGCTGTAACATCAGGCGCCGCATCCGTTCGACGGCATGTTCGACCGTCATCAACATATCCTGCTGAAATTCCGGATTACCCTTGTGACGTTCGGCATTCTTCAACATCAGGGACAGTTGAGAAACGATGTTCTTCAGGTCGTGGACAACAAAAGCCGACATTCGGTTGAAGGCTTCGAACTTGCGCGCTTCCAGCAGCGCTTCGGTGGCCAGCATTTGCGCCAGGAAACCTGCGGCCTGGCTGCCAGCCGTACGTAGCAAATCGTTGACTTCCCAATTGACATCGACATGAGTGCGAGAACTGCCGAGAACAACGAACCCAGTCAGGTCGCTGCCCACCATCAACGGCACGACGAGCCAGGCGCCTGCCTGGTTGGACAGCCAATCTGGCAGCGCAAGGCCTTCGTAACGGCTGGGCAGACTGCGGAATTCCTCAAGGTTGATGACCCAGCCACTATTCATGACGAAACGGCACAATTGCGACTCTCGTGCTTCAAGCACGGACGATTCAAGCATGTTCCACCGCGAAAACTGCTGGTANNGCCGACAAGGCACGCGTCACCTTCAGCCATTCCTCGCGGTAGTCGTAGCGATAACGGAAGAAGTGTTTGCCGACGAAAACCCGCAACTTTGCCCGCATAACGCCGGAAAAAGACATCACCGCCAGACCAAGCAGGGCCGCGAACACTATAGCCAATTGAAATGCTCTGCCCCATTCACCACCGAAATAGCGAACGTAATATCCCGTGCCGGCCATGAACAACAGATAGGCGCCAACTGCGAGCAAACCAGTCGTGTGCGTCACAACCTTGCGCGACAAGCGCACCTTGTGTGTCCAGTCACGGCTGCGCGCCGATGACAGCGCGATCAGCGGGATCACCAACGCGTGGACGACGCCGCGAATGGCAACTGCGTCGGAATCGAGGCGACTGAACAACAGGGCCTCCGAATACACGTAGAGGTCGAACAGAAAGGCCCCGCCAAGTCCGAGGCAAAGCGGTTTAACGTTCCATCGTGAATCCGCGGCAACGTTGCGCAGCAACTGCTCGAGCAGAAACAAACCAACCACGGTAAGTAACAGCGGGTAAAGGAGCAGCCACTTGGACGGCAGGCCACCGAGTCCAATTCCGCCGGTAACCCGGACCTGCACAACGATGCCCACGACCACGATGAATCCGGCGAACAGGGATACGTGTCGGTGGTTCCTGGCGCGGGAATCAGGCTCCGATTCGGTCGGTTTCAATACCAACAGCACGAAGGCAAACCAGGCGCCATAGCGCAAGATATCGGCTTCCATGGCAATGGCGTAGAGGCCTGAACTGCCGGTCAAGCCATAGCCGAGCGACAAGGCAGTCCAGCAGATGCTGAACAGGACTGCGGCGAGCATGACGGAATTCCGAATGCCGACATAACCCGACATGGCTTGGCCGACCAGGTAGGCGCCCAGCAAGGCATAGCCAGCCGTCGCAAGGCCGTAGCTCCATACGATCAATGTACCAAGGTTGCCATCCATACCGTCAGAAAACCTCTCAGCACCGTGGGAGCTGCAGCCGAAGGCAGGCCAAAGGCTAGCGCGCGCCTCTAGCCATCAGGACCACGCCGACCGTCTCGAACAGAACGACCAAGTCGAGCATTAGCGTGTGGTTCTTGACATAGTACAGGTCATATTGAAGCTTCTGCGCCGAATCTGCGACGGACGCCCCGTAGTGATAGCGCACTTGCGCCCAACCAGTCACGCCAGGTTTGACGGAGTGACGAACGGCATAAAATGGTATCTGTTTGGTCAACTGATCAACAAAGAAGGGCCGTTCGGGTCGCGGTCCGACCAGGCTCATGTCGCCGACCAGAACGTTGAACAATTGCGGTAGCTCGTCTATGCGCGTCTTGCGAATGATCCGACCGACACCGGTGACCCGATCGTCATTGGCATTTGCCCAGCGCGGAGCACCATCCTTCTCAGCGTCCGTACCCATGCTACGGAACTTCAAGACCTCGAAAAGGCGCCCGTGCAAACCGACTCGCTCCTGGCGGTAGAGGATTGGGAAGCCGCTCTCTACCAGGATGGCGACGGCAGTCAGCAGCATGACCGGCGCCGCCAGAATCAGCAGCAGCAAAGCACAGATGATGTCAAAGACCTGCTTGACGACAGTGCGCATTCCCGCCTGCACAAAGCCGTCGCCAAATACCAGCCAACCCGCGTACAGCGCATCCAGCCTGATCTGGCCAAGGATCTGCTCGTAATAACTTGCCAGGTCGAAGATTCGAATCCCTCTCAACTTGCAATCCAGCAACTCGCGCAGCGGTATGCCCCCGCCTCGACGCTCTGTCACCGCCACAACAATCTCATTGACATTCAGTCGGCGTGCCGTATCTATCAGAGTCTCGTCGCGGCGCAACACCCTGTCCTCTGGAATATGCACAACCCTTTCCGCAGGACTGGGAAAGAAACCGATGATCTCAACCAGATCGTCAGCGCGGTCCAGCGCTTCCTTGACCATAGCCGCCCGCTCGCCGACCCCGTAGACAAGCACGCGATCCCTGGAGACGGCCCGGCTCCTGGCATGGGCGATTCTTACTCGGTTGGTAAGTATGCCGAACAAACCGATCATGGCGGCAACCGCGAGCACACCCCGGTCCACATGTGCCATCGGAAACAAAGCAAAAATACAGGCAGCGACGGGAATGGCCAGATGCAGTGACAGCACTGCGCGGCATCTGTTGTCGTAGAAGACCCGGTAATGAACGCGCTGGTAGAGTCTGAGCCAAGCGTTGATCGGCAACATGGAGAGCGACAGGATCAAGCCATACACGAGCAGGGCTTCCGTGTTGACCGGTAAGCCATTGGTACGCGCCCACCCCACGGCCGTCACGACGACGACGATGATGAATGAGAAGTCTGTCAGAACTTCGATCATTCTCCGCCAATAGATCGAGAAACCGGGAGCACGGTTCATCTGTCTGAAACCATTTCAGTCAGGAACGGGCAGACCTGGCGTCAAAGACCATCGACATCCGCGCGCTGGATCGCATCATTGGAAACACCTCGAGCCCTGTCAGTCTATTTATCAAGCATTATCACATACACTTCGTTACACCACTAGGTCAATTCCGTCAACTATTCACGCCCCGCACCGTGTTGGCCAATAGCTCGTAAATTGCCCAATAACTAAGCTGCAAAGCCGAAACAGTGGGCACCCAATCGACCCAATGACTTGGCTCCCTACTGGGGATGCCGGTAGCTGCCGGGATAACCTGTAAGCCGGTATCTGAAAACTCCGCCTTGGCCCTGCGCATGTCGAAGCTGTGCGCTACCAGGATGACCTTTCGAATTCCGGCTCTGGCCAGAATCGCTGCCGAAAGCACTGCATTTTCATGGGTATTGCGGGACCGCGGTTCTGCCCACCTGACGGCCACACCGAATTCATCCTCGAGACATCGTTTCATCAAGTCCGCCTCCGGACTCCCATCATAGACGGCCCCTCCCGAGACCAAAACCGGCAACTGTGTCTTACGGGCAACCCAGGCGCCGTACCGAACCCGCTCCAGCGTCAGCCTGCCCAGCGTATCGCCGCCATACTCTACGGCGTCGCGCCGTACGCCACCGCCGAGGATAACGATGGCTTCGGCCCCTGACAGCCGATCAATATCGAATACCGGGCCGTCATCAAGAACACGAACCAGTGCCGTAGCCACCACCGGGAGGCATGCGGCGAATAGCGTCAGAAATCCGACCAGCGAAAACATGCGCCCCAGCCGCGGCTTCCGAGCGAGCAACACCAAGCCGACCGCAGTGAGCAGAAATGGTCCATTGGGAGGCAGGATCAATGTCGCAAGAGCCTTCTTCAGCAGGAATAAGTCCATCATCGCCCCGTACCCGTCCTGAGCCTGGCAAACACAGTTCGGGCAATGAATCTAATCATCACTGACCAGCGCCGCAACGAGCTCCTGCAAGTAGTCCGGAGTCACTATTTCAGGCGCAACCGGTTCGCCTGCGACCAGCCCGATCCTGGAGAACAGCCGAAGCAAAGACGGCTTGCTCATCGCCGGACCATACCTCCGGCTGAAGAAGCTTCCCCACAACCCGCGCAGGGCCATGGGGATCACCGGCACCGGAGTCTCGGCGACGATACGCCCCACGCCATAACGGAAGTGATTCAATTCCCCGGTATGGGTAATCTTCCCTTCTGGGAAGAGACCAATGAGTTCGCCCTCGCCCAACGCCCGCGCAACTTCCACGAAAGCCGCTTCCTTTTGTGCCGCATCTTCCTTGGCCGGCGCTATTGGAATGGTTCGCGAGTGGCGAAACACGAAACCGATCACCGGCATCCGGTAGATCCGGTGATCCATGACAAAGCGAATCGGGCGCCGAATGGCAGCCATAAGCACAACCGGGTCGATAAAGCTGACATGATTGCAGACCAGCACCGCTGGTCCTTCATCAGGAATGTGCTCCAGGCCCTCCTTCTCCAGCCGGTATACCGAGTGGATCAGCATCCAGGCCAGAAAACGTANNGCAAGCAAACCTGCCGCCGCAAGCACGCCGATGACCATGAACAGCGCGTTGAGGATGTTGTTGGCGGCAACGATGCGCGCCCGATGCCCGGGCTGGCTGCGCGACAGCATCAGCACATAGAGCGGCACGATGAAGAAGCCACCAAACACCCCGAGTGCAAGAATATCGAACAGGATTCGCCAGGTCTCGTGCAAGCTGAGCAGGCTCGTCAATGCAAGGGGCGCACCGGTCGGCAGCATGCCGGGCGATGCAACGACCAAGTCGAAGCCGAAGATCGTCAAGCCAATAGAGCCGAAGGGCACCAGACCCACTTCAACGTACTTGCCGGAGAGCTTGTTGCAGAGCATCGAACCCAAACCGATCCCAACCGCAACGGTCGCGAACAGGAACGCAACCGAGGTCTCGCCTCCCCCGAGAACAGTCGTTGCGTAGACCGGAAACTGCGAGACGAAAATCGCTCCGCAAAGCCAGAACCACGAAATACCGAGGATCGACAGGAATACGGCCCGGTTCTGGCGCGCAAAACGAATGTTTCGCCAGGTTTCGGAAAGTGGATTAAGGTTGATCTGCAGTCCGGGATCTGGAGCGGACGCAGTTGGGATACTGCAACTGGCAAGAAACCCAGTCGCCGCAACCAGCAGCCCGACAACGGCCATCAATCCCGGTTGCCATACCTTCCAGGCGAACAGTCCGCCAGCCACCATGCCCCCCAGAATGGCGATGAAAGTACTGGCCCCCACCAGTGCATTGCCACCGACAAGCTCGTCCTGGCGCAAATGCTGCGGCAGGATCGCGTATTTGAGTGGCTCGAAGAGAGTCGAGTGCAAACCAAGCAGAAACAGCGCACCGAGCAATACCGGAAGACCTGGCATGAGGAAGCCGAGCACGGTCACACCCGTGATCAGTATCTCCAGCGCTGTTAGCAGACGGGCCAGCTTGGCCTTGTCGTACTTATCGGCCAACTGTCCGGCCAGTGCGGAAAACAGAAAGCAGGGAAGAATGAACACGCCGGCCGCCACACAGATCATGAGCGCCGGCGAAAACGCCGTCCATTGGGTCGCCTGAAAAGTGAGCATGGCAACCAGTGCGCTCTTGAAAAAATTGCCGTTCAATGCACCGAGAAACTGGGTAACGAAGAGCGGCGCGAAACGGCTGGTCTTAAGGAGCAAGAACTGGGAACGCGATGTTGACTCGAGACTCATTTCGCTTCGCCCTAAGTGCGACCACTCTTGATGCGCTAGCGGCAACAGTTCAGCATGACAAGTCCATTGTCGTCGTAGCGGCTAAGTGTCCGGTACAGCGGATGTCGAAGCATCGACGACAACGGACTCATCCTGTGCCTGCTTTAGCTCCTCCGCAGAAAGAATACGTGCCACTTCCGCACGTTCGCGAACCGCATCGGGGTCACGCGCTGCGGCGGCTCGGTTGAGCCAGACATAGGCGCGAACCGCATCCTTGCGCACACCAACCCCCTCACGATAAAGCCGGCCGAACTCCAGCATCGCCGGCGGCTCGCCGCGCCGCGCAGCACGCTCGATCCACTTTGCCGCCAACGCATAGTTCTGAAGAGCACCGACACCCTTGCGATAGAGAAGCCCCAATCTCAGCATCGCACGCGTGTGGCCAGCTTCGGCGGCGCGCTGGAGAAACTCGACTGCTTTTGCCGAGTAGGCCAAATTGAGTTCGGCATCAGCCAGCATCGAAGTAGCAACTGCAAACTGCGCTTCGGGGTTGCCATCTTCGGCGGCCCTCATGTCCGCGGCCGTGATTGTTATGGAAACGTCTGCCGCGGGCACCTCCCTCGGCTCCGGAATCTGCCTGGGCCAGACCTCCAGGACCAGGAGAATGATAAGTAACGTGCCCACAACACCAAGCGGTACTGCAAGTTTGCTCAGATCATTNNTGCCGATTGGCATCATGAACCGAGTATGACAATCCGAGCACCGAGCGGGTTGGCGGCCCGGATTCCGCTCTTTCTCAGCGCGCGAATTCCACTTCGACGCGCGGACATTCTTCCCTTCGCAACTGGGGCAGCGTGATGTTTCCCGGCCGAACATGCGGTGTCTTTCTAAGGCTCTACCGGGCGACTCCGATTGTCTGGAATACCCGTCCCGTTGGTTGAACAATGATATCCCCACGCCTCAAGGACCTGAGGTAACTTTAGCATCGCCATTGCAGAGTCAACTGTGCCCATGACAAGCAGGCTACACCAGCACTTCCACTACCGGTGGATGACCGAGAAAACCCTGGGGGCTGGCGCTGGCGCCATAGG
>PMIF01000130.1 GCA_003157035.1 Rhodocyclaceae bacterium | reverse complement strand
TGTTCATGTTCTTCGCCATGGCCAACTGTGGCCTGCCGGCGACCTCCGGTTTTGTCGGCGAGTTCATGGTCATCCTTGGCGCTATCCAGGCCAACTTCTGGGTCGGCTTCGCTGCGGCCACGACGCTGGTGCTGGGCGCTGCGTATACCCTGTGGATGTACAAGCGTGTTGCCTTCGGTGCCGTCGCCAACGACCATGTCGCGCACCTCACCGATATTGGCGGCCGCGAGTTCCTTGTCCTTGGTCTGCTGGCGGTTGCCGTGCTGGCCATGGGCATTTATCCCTTCCCCTTCACCGACGTCATGCATGCTTCAGTGGATAACCTGCTGAAGCATGTGGCGGTGAGCAAGCTTTGATGCGGCGCGAGAAAACAGGATGCTGAACAACTTCGTCATGCCCGACTTCTATCCGGCCGCGCCGGAGCTGTTCATCGCCGCGATGGCCTGCTTCATCCTGATCGTGGACCTCTTCGTCGGTCCGGCGCGGCGGCTGCTGACGCCGATGCTGACCATGGTGGCGCTGCTTGGCGCCGCCATCATCACCTATTTCACCTTCGACGGCAGTGTGGCGCTGACCTTCAACAACATGTTCGTCGACGATCCGGTCGCCGATCTGCTCAAGCTGTTCACCTACGTCGCGGTCGCCCTGGTGGTCATTTACGGCCGTGCCTACATGTCGGCGCGCAGTCTCGACAAGGGCGAGTATTACCTGCTGCTGCTGTTCGCGACGCTGGGCATCATGGTCATGATCTCGGCTTACAACTTCATCAGCCTCTACCTTGGCCTGGAACTGATGTCGCTCTCGCTCTATGGTCTGGTAGCCATTGACCGCGATTCGGTGCGCGCCACCGAGGCGGCGATGAAGTATTTCGTCCTCGGCGCGCTGGCGTCGGGCCTGCTGCTCTACGGTATGTCGATGATCTATGGCGCCACCGGCACGCTCGAACTTGGCGGCATTGCCCAGGCCATGCAGACGGGCGTGGCGAACAAGCCGGTGATGGTTTTCGGCCTGGTCTTCCTGGTTGCCGGCATTGCCTTCAAGCTGGGTGTCGTGCCCTTCCATATGTGGATTCCCGACGTCTATCATGGCGCGCCGACCGCGGTGACGCTGTTCATCGGCTCGGCGCCCAAGCTGGCCGCCTTCGCCATGGCACTGCGTCTGCTGGTCTCGGGCATGTTCGAGCTCGCCAGCCAATGGCAACTGATGCTGATGATCATGGCTGTACTGTCGATTGGCCTTGGCAACCTGGCCGCGATTGCGCAGACCAATATCAAGCGAATGCTGGCCTATTCGGCGATTTCCCACATGGGCTTCATGCTGCTGGCGCTGATGAGCGGGGTGGTTGGACCGCAGATCGACCCGATGGCGTTGATCAATGCCTACAGCTCGGCGATGTACTACACCGTGGCCTACGTGATGATGTCGCTCGGCGCTTTCGGCATGATCCTGCTGCTGTCGCGTTCCGGTTACGAGGCGGAGAACCTCGACGACTTCAAGGGCCTCAACCGGCGCAGCCCGTGGTTTGCCGCCATCATGGCGACGCTGATGTTTTCCATGGCCGGTATTCCATTCTTCGTCGGTTTCTTCGCCAAGTTCTCGGTGCTGTTGGCGGCCCTGGCGGCGGGGCACCTGATCGTGGTGATCATCGCCGTGCTGTTCTCGCTGATCGGCGCCTACTACTATCTGCGCGTGGTCAAGCTGATGTATTTCGATGCGCCGGTCGACGCCGCACCGATCGAGGCCGGCTTCGACATGAAGCTTCTCCTTTCCCTCAACGGCTTGGCGGTGGCCTTGTTCGGCATCTTCCCCGACTCGCTGATGATGCTCTGCACCGCGGCGCTGATGCGCTCGTAAGGCCTGCCCGCCGGGCACATTGGTGCCCACGTGCGCTGCCCACGGCGCATAATTGCCCTGTGCCGATTCCTGAGGCTGGGGACGTCATGGACGGCAAATTGGCTGGTCGGAAGGCCATTGCGAGCCCCCCGGGGCGCAGTGAGCGCACGGTCCAGTCGTGGCAGCCAAAGGTTCACCACCTTTATGGAGGAAGACGAAATGAACAACCTGCCCTGGACCCATTGCGCCGCTGTTGACCGCGTTTCGCGCGGCTTGCGGCGCACCATGTTCGTGTTCGCCCTGGCTGCTCTGGCCGGCGTTGCTGCGGCCGATGGGCCGGCGATATTCGGCGATCTGGATCCGCTTCATGCCGAGACACTGTCCAAGGATCAACTCGATCAACTGATGCCCGGTGCGAAGATGAGCCGTGTGGCGCCAAGTGGCAGCACCAACATTTGGACGAACGCCCCGGACGGCACGATGGCCGTGTCTACGGACCTGAAGTCCGGGGTGATCCATTCGGTAATGTATTCCGGCGCAACGGCACGTGGTACGTGGCACATTGCTCCCGACGGTCGGTATTGCATCAATATCGATTGGAAATTGGTTCCGACGGAAGACTGGTGCCGGCTGGTTATCAAGACCAGTGACGGCTACTATCTCGCCCGCTCGGTCAAGAGCCGTGACGAGAAAGTCTACCGGATCTCGATCAACGGCAGCTGAAACCGGCGGCTTCGAGACCTGCGAACGTCAGGCCGGCCAGGACGTGTGGATGGCCTGACCGCCCTGCCGATGCCCCGCCACTTTGATTGCTCCACCGGGAGCGTGGCACGCACTGGCGATGCCGAAAGCATAATACCCGGTTCGTTGTCGGCTACGCAGATCCGGCGTATCGCTCCTTCGCTGCTCTAGCCTCGGCCGCTTCCTCGGGCGTATAAGACTTGCCCGACCACAGCATGCGGTAGGCAATCTCCTCGTTGCCGTTTTCGCAGAGCGCCAGGACTTGCCTGAACAGCGGCTGGAAGGTCGGGCTGCGATGCGAGGATTCGTGTTCTTCGAACGAGCGCCAGAAGGTGATAATCAAGGCCTCGCGGTCCTTCATTGGGCTTTCGACCGCCTGACCGATCGTGCTGCCTTCGTTGGAGATCATGCCGCTGTTGAGCACAACCATACCGCCGATGAAGCCAGTCTCCGAGTGGTAGGTCTTGACGTTCTCGCAGAGCATGGCGACGCGCTCCTCGAGATCGTCGATGCTGTACTGGGGTTTGAGCAATACGCGGTTGACGGTGACGATACCATCGGAGTCGAAATCGGGAATGAAGCCGGACATAGGGGTTCTCCTCGTTGGTCTGTTGGCGTTACAGCTAATGAGATAACATCCCAACAGCGAAAATCAAGCAAAATCAAATCCCCGGAACCATCATGGACGACGCCTCCTTTCACGAAGAAACCCTGAACAGCGAAGAGGTCTTTGCCGGCCGCCTGCTGCATGTGCATCGCGATCAGGTGCGCCTGCCGGACGGCCACGAGAGCGTGCGTGAATGGGTCGCGCATCCGGGCGCGGTGGTCATCATTGCACTGCTCGACAATGGCCAGTTGTTGTTCGAGCGCCAGTTCCGCTATCCGCTGCGCCGGGTGTTTCTCGAGTTGCCGGCTGGCAAGATCGATGCCGGCGAGCACATTCTCGACACCGCGCGCCGCGAACTGCGCGAAGAGACCGGTTACAAGGCGAAGACCTGGCGGCACCTGGGTACCCTGCACACCTGCATCGGCTATTCCAATGAGCGCATCGAGGTCTTCTACGCCCACGGCCTCTCCTATATCGGCGCCCAGCTCGACCACGGCGAGATTCTCGATGTGCTGGAGATGCGCCTGGACGATGCGCTGCTAGCCGTCCGCGACGGCGAGATCACCGACGGCAAGACCATCGGCGCGTTGCTCTGGGCTGAGAAGACGCTCAGCGGGGCCTGGCCCCTTCCGGCGTAAAATCGTTGTCCCTGCAGCGCGGAGAGAATAATGGATAATGCGGCGACGCCGATACCGCTTGGCCCAGAGGTTGAAGTCGACGACGGCACGCGCATCGAGGCCTTCGCGATCATCTCGGAAGTCTCGGCCACCCTTGCCGATGAGGACGACGTCGAGGAACTGCTCGGCCGTTTCCTCGGCACCATGCTGCGTCTGGCCCATGCTACCGCCGGCGTGGTGCGCGTGCTGACCACCGACAGTCGCCACCTGCGCCTGGTCGGCGCCCGCGGCTTGCCGCCGGACCTGGTTGAGCGCGAGCGTGTCGTGCCCATCGATTGCGGCCATTGCGGCAGCGCTGTGCGCGACAACCGTTGCCACTACGAGATCGATCTTCAGGATTGCGCCACGCGCACCGGTAATGCCTACTTCGGCCACGAATGTCAGGCCATGGTGGTTGTGCCGTTGCAGCATGGTGGCCGGCTGTTGGGGACCTACAACCTGTTTCTCCGCGAGCGCTTCAGCCTGCCCGAAGAACTGGTAGGGTTGTTCCGCTCGATCGGCGAGCATTTGGGCATGGCGCTGGAGAACGCACGCCTGAAGCGCGAGAACATGCGCATCGCGTTGATGAACGAGCGGGCGATGATGGCTGCGGAGGTGCATGACTCTTTGGCCCAGACCTGCGCCTACATGAAGATGCGC
>PMIF01000051.1 GCA_003157035.1 Rhodocyclaceae bacterium | reverse complement strand
CCGTAGAGCTCGGAGGTCGAGGCCTGGTAGAAGCGCGTCTTCTTTTCCAGGCCGAGGATGCGGATGGCTTCCAGGATGCGCAGCGCGCCCAGGGCGTCGGAGTTGGCCGTGTATTCGGGCTCTTCGAAGCTGACGGCGACGTGGCTCTGCGCGGCAAGGTTGTAGATCTCGTCCGGCTGCACCTGCTGGATGATGCGCACCAGGCTGGAACTGTCGGTCATGTCGCCATGGTGGAGGAACAAGCGGACATTCGTCTCGTGCCGGTCCTGATACAAGTGATCGATGCGGTCGGTGTTGAACAGGCTGGTGCGCCGCTTNNAGGCCATGGACTTCATAGCCCTTGGCGAGCAGCAGCTCGGCCAGATAGGCGCCGTCCTGGCCGGTAACGCCGGTGATGAGAGCGATCTTGCGTGACATGGTGATCCTTCGAAAGACAAGATTGACGCAAACGATAATTGTCGCATGCCATGGGCCACCGGGGGCCGGTCAGGAGGCAAGCGGCGGGTGGCGAGGTATCATCCCGCTTGCGAATAATCTTGCGAGGGCTACGTGAGACGGGGTGCGATTCTGGTCATGTTGCTGTCGACGGCGATGCCGGTGCTGGCCGGGCTGGTCGACTTCTCGCCGCGGCTAATTGCCTGGGTGACGCAGCGCTGGGGCCCCCAGGCGCCGCCACGGCTGGATACCTGGCAGCGGCTGATCCGGGATACCCGACCGTCGGTGCCCGGGCCGCAGAACAGCGGCGAGGGGCCGGCACTAAAGCGCACCAACGCCTTCTTCAATCAGGTGCCCTACGTGTCGGATCTGCGCAACTGGGGCGTGGTCGATTACTGGGCGACGCCGGTGGAAATGCTCGGCTCGTTCGGCGGCGATTGCGAGGACTACTCGATTGCCAAGTTTCTCTCGCTCAAGGATCTCGGCATCGCCGTGGACCGGCTGCGCATCACCTATGTCCGGGCCGCTGGTATCGACGAGTCGCACATGGTGTTGGCCTACTATCCCAGCCTCGATGCCGAGCCGCTGATCCTCGACAACCTGATCGGCGATATCCGTCCGGCTTCGCAACGACCCGATCTGGAGCCGGTCTACAGCTTCAACGATGAGGATCTGTGGCTGGCCAACGGCCAGAACCGCAAGGGCGGCTCGAGTCAGGTGCGCTTGTGGCGCGAATTGCTCGAGCGCCTGGCGCGCGAACAGGCGATGTAAGCCTGGGCTCTAGCGGCTAAAGCCGGGCAGTTCGACGACGTAGCGCTCGGCAACTTCGAGCAGGGGTTTCTGCAGGGCTTCCGGGGCCTGGTCGACCATTTCGGCAATTGCGGCTGAGCGCTTCGCATCAAGCGTCGACCAACGGGCGAAGGCAATTTCGGCGAGCATCAGCTGCACCGAGCCTTCGTTGCGGCCATAGGCCAGGGCCTTGTCGAAGGCTGACCACATTTCCTGCTCGTCGCCGTCGGCGTAATGGTCGGCGAGGGCGAGCTGAGCCCAGGTGTAGGGGAACATCGGTCGCAGCGGCGCCGCTCGCCGGTAGTAGCCCGCAGCCTCGGCAAACATCTCGCGGCGCAGATCGGCCAGTTCGGCCACACCGTCCATGCTCAAGGCGCGGAAGGCATAGAGGAAGGCGATGTCGTCGAGGATTTGCGCGTTGTCGGGAGCACTGGCGGCGGCGCGCTCCAGCGAACGGCGCAGCCTGGCCCATTCGGCCAGTGCCGGCATGCGCTTTTTGCCGTCGCGCATGCGCTCGACTTCGTCGCGTGCCTTGAGGCTCGAGAAGTCGGTGGCGGCAGCGGGCAGGCCGTAAACAAGTCCGTAGAGCGCACCGCCGACGAGGAAGACGCCAAGCGGCACCAGGATGAACAGTTGGCGGGGCGAGAGCTTCATGGTGCGACCGCCGTGACGGTAGCGCCGGCGATGCGTGCCGGTTTGTGTATCACGTGATCGAGGGCAAAGTCATGACCGTAGCGGCGGGCGAGTGCATCACGGCCGGCGGAGAGCCGTGGCGGCCGGTGGGCCAGGTTATGGCCGTCGCTGGCCAGAACACAGTTCCAGCCGGCCTCGAAGATCGCCCAGGCCGTGCGTTCAGCGGCCGGTCCGAAGCCGCCGGCGAGGGAGTCGGCCGTGATCTGCAGCCAGCAGCCGAGTCGGACGAAGGGCTCCAGCCTGTCGAGCTTGGCCATCACAGTCTTGTTGCGTTCGGGGTGGGCGATCAAGGGCCGGATCTTCTGCCGCAACAGGAGGGTGACCAGCTTGTCGGCGCCGACCGGGATCATCTCGTGCGGAAATTCCAGCAACAGGATGCGATAGCCATCTACCTCACCGAGAAAGGGCAGTTCGCCAGCGGCGAGGAGATCGAACAGTTCGTCGGAGAAACGCGCCTCGGCGCCCAGGCGTACTTTGAGCGGAATGGATTCGGCCGCCAGCTGCGCCTCGAAGGCCTTCAGGGCCTGCTGCAAGGACGTGCGGTTGTTGCCGTAGCGTCCCGGATGAACGTGCGAGGTCAGTACCGCTGCCCGTATGCCGTCGGCGACGGCGTAGCGTGCCAGGGCCACTGCTTCGTCCATCGTCTGCGGGCCGTCGTCGACCCCGGGAAGCATGTGGCAATGGAGGTCAAGCACGGCCTTCCTTGTCTGCTATGTCCGGGCCGGGCGGCACGTTACCGTAGCTGGAGCCATAGCCACCGTAGTAGCCGGACTTGCTGTAGCCGTAGCGGTTGTACGCGTTGTACTCGCCGTAGTACTTTTCCGCCCTCTTGAAGTCGTGGGCGTTGAGGACGATGCCGATGATGTTGGCGTGGGCCCGGCGCAGCCGCAGGATCGCCTTGCGCGCCAGTTGATAGCTGGTCGACATGGCCTTGACCACGAACAGCACGCCCGTCGAGTGACCGGATATCACCAGTGCGTCGCTGACCAGTTCCACTGGTGGCGAGTCGATGACGATGATGTCGAACAGTTCCGTCAGCATGTCCAGCGTCTGCTTGAACTTGTCCGAATGCAGCAGTTCGAGCGGGTTGGGCGGGATCGGCCCGGATGGCAGGTAGACCAGATTGGTGTCGGGGAAACGGTGCAGGCACTCGCCGATCCGGGCCGTGCCGGAAACGAGGTCGGACAAGCCGGCGGCGGTGGCTTCGAGGCCGAAGGCTCGCGCCACGGCCGGCCGGCGCATGTCGGCATCGATGAGCAGCGTCTTCTTGGTGTGGGCGTGGGCCAGCGCCAGGTTGACCGAGAAGGTTGTCTTGCCTTCGCCAGGAACGCTGGAAGTGACGAGCAGGATTCGCTTGGCCAGGTCGACCGAGGAGAGCAGGACACCGGTGCGCGCCGTGCGCACGGCTTCCGAATAGATCGAGTTTGGCGCCGCCAGCATCAGCGTGCCGCTGACGGTGCGTTGCGACTCGCTGTCTTCGAGCATCGGCAGCACTGTCAGCACTGGCAGCTTGAGCTTCAGTTCGACGTCTTCGCTGCGCTTGAATGTGTTGTCGAGCAGATCGAGCAGCAGCGAGATCATGATGCCGGTGGCGGCGCCGAGGATCAGGGCGATGGCGATGATCAGCATCTTCTTCGGCTTGATCGGCGCTGTCGGTACGGTGGCGCGATCGATAACGCGGGCGACGGTGGTTTGCAGGTCGCCGCCGACGTTGGTCTCTTTCGCCCGCTTCATGAACATGTCGTACATCTGGCGATTGGAGTCGGCTTCGCGCTCGAGCACGCTAAGGCCGAACTCCTGGCGGTTGAGGGAGACCACGGAGCCGCGCGCCTGCGCCAAGGTCGACTCCAGAGCCCTTTCGGTGCCGCGTGCGGCCTCGTATTCCTGGGTGATGCCGGCGACGACGACATCGGTCTGGCGCCTGACATTGTCGTGGGCGGTGGCCAGTTCGCCTTCGGCCTGGACAAATTTCGGATGCGACTTGCCGTAACGCTGCGTGACCTCGGACATCTTGCGGTCGGCTTCGGCCTCCTGGCGTTTGGCCTCGGCGACCAGCGGGCTGCGCAGCACTGCCGGCAACGACGACAATTCGCCCCCTTGGGCGGCGCCCTTGATCGCCTTGTAGGCGTTCTCGGCCTGAGCGCGCTGGGCGCGGGCATTGACCAGTTGCATGGTCAGCTGTTGCACCGCTTCGCCAGCGCCGCTCTGGGCCGCGCCCTTGATGTCGGCCATGCCCCTCTTCTCGCGGTAATTCTGCAGCGTCTCTTCGGACTCGTTGAGCTTTTCCTTGAGGGAGGTCAGGCGTCCTTGCAGCCAGGTCGAGGCCTGGCGCGTCATTTCGTAGCGGGCGTCGAGGTCGTTCTCGATGTAGGCGTCGGCCAGGGTGTTGGCGGCCCGGGAGGCAAGGTTGGCGTCAGTGGATTCGAAGCTGATGGTCGCCAGTTGGCTGAGGCGAACGGGTTCCACGACGACGCTGCCACTGAAGGAGCGGACGACGGCGGCACTCAGGGTGTCGTCATTCCATTCCGGTGGTTCTTCGGCAGTGGTGAAGCCGAGCGACTCGAGAAGGGCGGCAAGACCCTTCTTGGGCGCCCGCGGGTCGTATTCGGCGTTGTCGTACAGGCGCAGCTTGGAGACAGCGTGCAACGCCACCTCGCGCGACTTGATGATTTCGACCTGGGTCTGGAAATGCTCGCGGGTGTCGCCGAGGCTCGAGTAGACATCCTCGATCGTGGTCATCACCTTCTGCGGCTTCGGCTCGATCATGATCGTCGTCGTCGCCCGATAGACCGGTGTCGACACGAAAGCGACGACCGCAGCCAGCAAGGCCACGGCCAGGGTGAACGCGATGATGGCGCCCTTGCGCTTGTTGATGCTGCGCCAGTATTCGACGAAGTCGATGCGACTGGCGATTTCAGCCGGATCGATGAGAAACAGCGGTGTTTCGGGTCTGCTGGCGGGAGTTTCGGGCATGGTCAAAAGTCGGGCCGGAAACCGCCGGCGCCTGGTCGGGTTGGCTGCGGCGTCTAGAAGAAGCTCTCGTCGACGAAGATGGTGTCCCCGGGATAGACGGGCGTATTGAGCGTGGCTTTTTCGCGCGTCGCACTGGGTGCTCTCTCGCGGATGATGGTGATCTTCGAGAACGAAGCGCGTTCCTTGAAACCGCCGGCCAGCGAGCTGGCCTTAAGTACCGTCAGTCCTGGCTGGTAGGGGTAGCCGCCGGGTTTGTCGACCATGCCGTTGATGTAGAACGGTCGGTATTCCTCGATCTGTACCGACACGCGCGGATTGACCAGGTAGCCGTTCTTGAGGCCGGCGGTGATGCGCCGTTCGAGTTCGCCGATGGTCAGTCCGAGCGCCCGGATTTCTCCCAGCGCCGGGTAGGGGATGGTGCCGGCATCGGAGAGGCGGATCTTGTCGCGGCTGAGGTCATCTTCGCCGAAGACGCGGATGGTGATGACGTCACCCGCCGCCAGCTCGTACTTTGACAGGACCGATGCCGGGTCTTGGAAATTTACCGAGTCGTTGGGCGAAGAATCGGCCGCATGGCAGAAGGCCATGAAACCCATCGCCAACAAGGCGACGGCGAGGCGCCATCCCCCGCCGCCTGCAAAGGCAAATATCCGTCCAACCATAGCGACCCCAGACCTCGACTGCTCTCCGCCGCAAGACGCGGCAGGGCTATTTTACAACGTGACGTTGGCCGTCAACATGACAACATTGCGGCGGAAGGCGGCCGTCGGGTCGGTCGATGAGCGATCGATGTGGGCGTAATCGACGCCCAGTGTCAGCCAGCGCAGGACGTTGTACGAGACCATGGCGTTCCAGGTCTTGGCCGTGTCGAGGCGTGACGCCGCCGCAAAGCTGGTGCGCAGCGAACCGTAGGAGACTCGCGTATTCACGTAGCCGGTCCAGCGATGCACCCAGGCCAGGCTGGCGCCGGTGTTCAGCAGGTAGTCGCCCAGGCCGGTCGGGTCGGCGGTGGACCGCGAGGCCGTGAGATCGAAAGCCGAGTAGCTGAGCGGCAGCCAGCGAACCGAGGCCTCCCAGCTGGTGCCGGAAAAGTCGCTCAACCCGGCCTGGTCGAAGTTCTTGCTCAAGTGGCCGACCTTGACGACGCCGGTGGTGGCAGCAGTGGCTTCCCAGGTGACACCGAGGTTGTAGTTGCGTTCGGTGTTGCTGTCGATCGCGGCCGACGACGTGTAGTCGTACTGGGTCTGCCGCGCTTCGACGAATGCCAGGGTGCGCGAGCCGATGCGGTAGAACACCCGGCCGGCGATTTCCGTGACGTTGACATCGGCCACTTCGGTGAAGGTGCGGTTATTCTGATAGCGTTTGGGCACGTAGTTCACGTCGAGCTCGACTCGTCCGGCGGCTTCCGGGGCGCCATAGATGAAGCGGCCTTCAAGGACCGAAGCGGTCCATTTGTCCGGATTGGTGGATTCGGTGCGCTGCGTCCAGCCGCGCGGATCGACGGCGCCGATATGGCCGATCGACCAGCCCATGCGCGCCCGCTGCGAGAAGTAGTTGTCGCCGGCGACGCGTACGTCGTGGGCGACGAAATCGTCGTCGTGGCTGGAGTCGTACTGCAAGGCGTCGATGGTTGCCTTGGCGGTATAACGGTCGCCGCGGTTCTTGAGTTCGGCCACCACTTCCGGCGAGACATTGAGGAATGCCGACTTGATCTGGTTGGTCGGCGTGCCGAGCACGTTGTCGTTGTGGCCGATGCCGACGAACACCGAGGGATAGAAGAAGACACCGCCATCGGTCTTGATCGGGGCAGCCCGTTCCGGAATGCGCGCCGTCAGGATGCCGTCAGTGGCGTGCACGGTGGTGAAACCGGTGCCGGCCATGCCGTAGGTGGGGGCAGCAAGCGGCTGGGTCCCCGTGTCGGCAGCGCCGACTGAACTCGCCTTGAGCGAATAGTCGCCTGCCGGTTCGGTCGCGGCAGGCTTTTCCTGGGCAAGCACTCCCAGAGAACAGATCGAGAATCCCAAAGCACCCAGCGCAACTGCAATATTTGTATGTTTCATGGTTTTGATCTTCAGATAAGGAGGCAATCAAAGGATTGGCGGTGGGGGACTGGTTGGGCGAGGTTCCGTTCCCCATCTCGGCCAAGCTGGAAGTCATGTCCCCATCATGGTATCTCAAAATGCCTCTTGCCGTCTGCCATCCGGGCGTTTTAGCCGTTGCCGCCATCACCGAGTGTTGCGTTATGGACCCATGGAGTGGGTAAATCGCTGGACAAATTCCCCCTGATCGATCCTTATCGCCGTCGCCTTCGCCCTTAGGATCGGGGTAGCTTGCCCGCTCTTCGCCATCCCGGCGCCGGTGGGTGGCGTGCTTTGGCGACGAGGGACGATGGATTTCGGCGATTTTGGCTTGCGCGAGGTGATCTGGCTGGCTTTGGCGGCGGCGGCCGTCTATCTCGTGGTCAGCCTGCGGGGATTGTTACGGCTCACCCGGCGGCCGGCGGCCGTGCCGGCTGCGGGCATTCCCGACTTGACCTTCATCGCCGCCGACGGTTTGCGCAAGCCGTCGGCTTCTGCGCCCACCCCGCCCGAACCCCAGCTGGCGGATACGCCAAACTTTTCCCAGCAACTGTCGGTTTCGGCGCTGGCCGCCGAAGTCAGGGAGCTGCGCGCAGAAGTGGCGGCATTGCGTGAGGAAATCGAGGCGGAGCGGCGACCGCGGCCGGTTTCACCGTTTTATGGTGAGGCGATGGACCTGGCAGCTCGGGGCTATGACGCGCGGGGCATCTCCGACGAATGCGGTATTTCGGTGGCGGAAGCAGAGCTTCTGTTGGCTATGAGTCGGCGCCGGGAGACGCCGGAACAAGGGGGCAACGATGACGGAATCTGGCGCGGCAGAGCAATCTCGGGACGATGAGCAGGCGCTGAGAAAGCGCTTGTTGCTGCGCGTCGGCTTGGCCGGCGCGGTCATGGCCGGTCTGGTCGCCGGGTTGGTGATTTTTGATGCCTTGGTGGTCAAGCCCGAGCGGCCGGTGGTCGACAAGACCGCCCAGGTGATCGCGCCTGCGACCGAGGGGAAGCCGGCGGCCGATGCCGGACCAATCGCCGCTGCCGAGCCGGAGCCGGCGCTACCTGATGCAGTCAAGCCAACTGCCGGTGCCGAGGCGGCCGCCGAGCCGGAACGGTCTTCTGCGCCCGAGGACACCATGCCGCCGACAAAGCCGGAGCGGTCACTGACGGTTCCCGCGCGGCCGCAAATGGCCATGATCAGACCGTCGGCGCCGGTGATGATCCTGCCGCCGCTGGCGTCGAAGGAGATTGCTCGCAATGCGGCGCCGACAACGGCCAGGTCAGCGGAGATCCAGGCAAAAGTGGCGGATACCAACGCCAAGGCGGCCGCGCTAGCCGCCAAGGCTGCCGCGGTGGCGGCAACACCGCCGCCCGTGACCCAGGCCCTGGAGGCGGCGCGGCGCTTCCTGGTCCAGGTGGGCGTGTTCAGCAGTATTGCCAACGCGGAGGAATTGCGCGCCAAGCTTGAATTGGCCGGCGTGCCGGCGCAGATCGAAGCCCGCGTCCAGGTCGGGCCGTTCGCGACGCGACAGGAAGCGGAGCAGGCTCGCGATAAACTGAAGCAACTCGGTATCGAACCGGGCCTGGTCATGGCAGCGCACAAATAGGAGAAGCTGATGAACAACGACAGCCCGCACGCCGATTCCGCGGCCCGCCAGATCATTGCCACGCCGCTGGCACCGGCAGCCATCGGCACTTATTCGCAGGCGGTGCGCGCCGGCAAGACGATCTACCTGTCCGGACAGATCGGCCTCGAGCCGACATCGATGACCATGGTCGAAGGCATCGATGCGCAGATCGTCCGCGTTTTCGAGAATCTCAAGGCCGTGGCGACCGCGGCCGGCGCCTCGCTCGACGATGCCGTGAAACTCACGGTTTATCTGACCGACCTGGCCAACTTCGCCAAGGTGAACGAGGTCATGGCGCAGTACGTCCATGAGCCTTATCCGGCGCGGGCGGCGGTGGGCGTACTGGCGCTGCCGCGCGGCGCCTTGGTCGAGGCGGACGCGATCCTCGTTGTCAGCTGAAGCACGACCGGCCATTGCCGGCGCCACGGCGCCGGTAGCACAGCACCTGGCCCGTCTGGGCTTGCGTCGCAGTGCCGACCTGCTGTTGCACTTGCCGCTGCGCTACGAGGACGAGACGCGGGTCACGGCCATCGGCGACGCCCGCGCCGGCGAGCCGGCGCAATTCGAAGTGACGGTCGTCGCCAGTGAAATCGCCTTCCGGCCGCGGCGCCAACTGATCGTCCGCGTCGAGGATGGCAGCGGCACGCTGATCTTGCGCTTCCTGAACTTCTATCCGAGCCAGCAAAAGGCCCTGGCGGTCGGCAAGCGCCTGCGTGTGTTCGGCGAAGTGCGTGGCGGCTTCTTCGGCGACGAACTGATCCATCCGCGCTTCCACGTCCTGGCCGAAGGGGAGCCGCTGCCCGATCGCCTGACGCCCATCTACCCGACCACCGCCGGTGTCGGCCAGGCAACCTTGCGCCGGTTGATCGTGCGCGCGTTGGCCAGTGAGGATCTCAGTGACACCTTGCCCGACAGCATCCGCCACGACTTGAAACTCGCCCCTTTCGACGTCAGCCTGCATTTCCTGCACCAGCCGCCGCCGCAAGTCTCGCTGCTCGACCTCGAGCACCGCCAGCACCCGGCGTGGCGGCGCATCGCCTTCGACGAATTGCTGGCCCAGCAACTGAGCCTGCGCCGGGCCTACGCCGAGCGCCGCGCCCGCGGCGCGCCGGTGTTGCTCGGCGACGGTCATCTGACCGAGCGATTGCTGGCAGAGCTACCTTTTCGTCTGACTGGGGCGCAGGCGCGTGTTTGGCGGGAAATTGCCGACGACCTGGCGCAGGCGCATCCGATGCAGCGCCTGTTGCAGGGTGACGTCGGCAGCGGCAAGACGGTGCTGGCGGCGTTGGCCATGCTGCGGGCCGTCGAGTGCGGCCACCAGGCGGCCNNAAGAAGGCGGCGCGACGGACCATGGCGGCGGCGATCGCCGAAGGCCGCATCGCCCTGGCAGTGGGCACTCACGCCTTGATCGAAGAGGGCGTCGAGTTTTCTCGGCTCGGCCTGGCCATCGTCGACGAGCAGCACCGCTTTGGCGTCCAGCAGCGTCTGGCGCTGAGGCAGAAGGGGCAAGCGGCACACCAGCTGACGATGTCGGCGACGCCGATTCCGCGCACCCTGGCCATGAGCTACTACGCCGACCTCGACGTCTCGGTGCTCGACGAACTGCCGCCGGGACGCACGCCGGTGGTGACCAAATTGGTCAGCGAGGAGCGGCGCGACGAAGTCATTGGCCGCGTCCGCGATGCCTGTCGCCTGGGCAGCCAGGCCTACTGGGTGTGTCCCCTCATTGAAGACAGCGACGTGTTGCAACTCAAGACCGCGGAAGAGACCTACGCCCGCCTGACGGCCGAGCTTTCCGATCTGCGCGTCGGTCTGGTGCATGGCAGGCTGAAGGCCGACGAGAAGGCGGCCGTGATGGCGGCTTTTGCCGCGGGCAGCATCCAGGTACTGGTGGCGACGACGGTGATCGAAGTCGGCGTCGACGTGACCAATGCCAGCCTGATGGTGGTGGAGCATGCCGAGCGCTTCGGCCT
>PMIF01000297.1 GCA_003157035.1 Rhodocyclaceae bacterium | reverse complement strand
TCGACCCGAACATCGACCCGCCGGAACAGCGCGTTCGGCGTCTGGCTGACGTCGCTGCGCCAGTGGAAGCGCTGGCCCGCCAGCGTCTCGTTGCCGTCACTGCTACCGACGGCGGGAAACTGCCCGAGCACGCGCATTTCGGCCAACCGATTTTCTGCCACCCAGCCGGCCAGCTGGCGCTGGCGAAGATCGCCGGCAGCACCGCTGGCCAGCATCAGGCTGCGCATGCTGGCAGAAAGGCCGATGGCCAATATCGCCAGCGCCACCAGCGCTTCGAGCAACGTGAAGCCGCGGCTCAAGGTGTCGCCTCCGCCGCAGCGAGCAAGACAACGCTGCCGTTCGGCCGCCCAACCAGTTTGACCTCCGCCGTGGTGGTGGCGACGCGCAGAACAAAATCCGGCATCTGGCCGGCAAAGACCAGCCGCAGTGGCACGGCCACGCCGCCCACTTCCAGGCCGCGCCAGTGCAAGTCAGGCTCGAGACGGGGCTCGACAAGCGCCGACTCGCCGGTCGGCGGCAACCATTGGCCGCGCGTATCCAGACGAAGGAAGCGATAGCCACCCGGTTCGAAATCGACTGCGATCGCCGCGCCGCCGATCTCTGCGCGTTCCGCGGCAAGTGCCAGGAGTTGGCGCAGCCGCAACAGCGACCGGTCGCCGTCGTCGCGGGCAAACCCCCGCACCGCCAGCGACGTCATGGCGATGGCGGCGATGGCGATCACCACCATCAGCTCGATCAGGGTCAGGCCGGCGGTGCGTTTCACGTTCGCGTCTATAGCATCCAGGAACCGATGTCGGCGTCCACGCCCTCGCCGCCTGCCTTGCCGTCGGCGCCCCAACTCATGACATCGATTTCGCTATTGATACCCGGATTGAGATACTGGTAGGGGTTGCCCCACGGATCGACCGGCATCTTGTCGAGATACGATTTCCAGTTATCCGGGATCGGCGCCACGCCCGGCTTCTTCACCAACGCATCGAGTCCCTGCTCTGCGGTGGGGTAGCGACGATTGTCCAGGCGATACAGCTTCAGCGCCGACATGATGGCGCCAATGTCCTGCTTGGCAGCAACCACGCGCGCCTCGTCGGGTCGGCCCATCACTTTGGGCACGATCATCGCCGCCAGGACGGCCAGGATGACGATGACCACCATGACCTCGATCAGGGTGAAACCGGATGATTTTCGCAATTTGTTGGCCATGACTCTCTCTATCGCAACAGATGATTGATCTCGATGATCGGCTGCATCACCGCCAGCACGATGACCAGCACGATGCCGCCCATGGCCAGCAGCAGCAGGGGCTCCAGCAATGTGGTGATGACCGCCGTGCGATTTTCGGCATCGGCTTGCTGCAGGCGTGCCGCCCGTTCGAGCAGCTGGTCGAGGCGACCGGTGGCTTCGCCGTTGGCGATCATGTGCACCAGCAACGCTGGAAACTGCCGCGTTCGACCAAGCGCCGCCGCCAACGACTGGCCCTCGCGCACACCATCGGCTGCCTTGGCCACCGCGTCAGATAACGGCAGGCGCGCCAGCACCTGTCGCCCGGCATCGAGGGCCGAAAGCAAGGGCACGCCACTGCCGACCAGAATCGCCAGAGTACCGGCAAAACGCGTGGTTTCCAGCGTCCGCAACTGTCTGCCGATCAGCGGCAAACCAAGCAACCAGGCGTCCCAGCGGCGGCGCAGATCTTCGCGACGCAAGGCGATACGCGCCGCAACTAGGAGGCCGACCAGGACAAGCAGCACGGCCAGGCCCCATTGGCGAATGAATGCCGACAGCGCGATCAGTGCCCGGGTCAGGAACGGCAAGGCCTGTTTGCTCTGCTGGAACACCGCCACCACCTGAGGTACGACGTAGGTCATCAAGCCGATGATCACCAGCAGTGCCACGATCGTGACGATGGCCGGATAGAGCATTGCCTGCAAGGTCTTCTGACGCAGAGCGTGCCGACGTTCGAGATAGTCAGCCAACTGGGTCATCACCGTCGCCAGTTCGCCCGATTTTTCGCCAGCCGCCACGGTGGCGCGATAAATCGTCGGAAAGATCGTCGGATGGCTGTCGAGCGCCGCGCGCAACGAGTAACCACCGACGATTTCGCTACGCACGCTCTCAAGCACGAGCCGCGCCGCGGCCGACTCGGCCTGTTCGCTCAACGCCGAGAGCGCCTGTTCCATGGTCAGGCCGGAAGCCAACAGCATCGCCCATTGCCGGGTCAACAGGCAAAGGTCGCTTTCGCGCAAGCGCGGTGCCAGCCAGCGACGACCCGCCGAGTTGGCGCTCGCCGCCTGGTCGGCAATATCGATCGGGAACAGGGCACGACCGCGCAGGACGCCGCGCGCCGAGCGCGCCGAATCGGCTTCCACGGTACCGCTGCTCTGCCGGCCGGCGGCGTCGACCGCCTTGTAGCTGAACACCGCCATCGTCAGGCCTCGGTAACGACGCGCAGCAATTCGTCGACCGATGTCGTGCCGTCGGCGAGCAGGCGCAGGCCGTCTTCGAAGAGGTTGCGGCCGCCGGCCCGCTGCTGGTGGTCCCGCAACGTCGCTTCGGCCGCGCCATCGTGGATCAGGCGCTGCAATTCATCGTCGGCAAAAAGCAGTTCGTAAATACCGCTGCGGTCAAGGTAGCCGGTACCGTTGCAATTGGCACAACCGACCGCAGTCCACAAGGAGGCCAGGTCGGCGCCGCCGAGGCGCTGCCGATCGGCTTCGTCGGCGGCCACCGCTCGCCGGCAGTCTGGACACAGGCGGCGCACCAGGCGCTGCGCCAGCACGCCGCGCAGGCAGGAGGCGAGCAGAAAGCTCTCGACACCCATATCCACCAGCCGGGTCACCGCCGAAACGGCATCGTTGGTATGCAGGGTCGCCAGCACCAGGTGACCCGTCAAGCTGGCCTGGACCGCTATCCGCGCGGTCTCCAGATCACGGATTTCCCCGATCATGATGACGTCGGGATCCTGCCGCAGGATGGCGCGCAAGGCCTTGGCGAAGCCAAGCTCGACGCGCGGATTGACCTGGATCTGGCCAATGCCGGCCAGCTCGTATTCAACGGGATCTTCCACGGTAACAATGTTGCGGCTGGCGCGATCGAGCGTTTGTAGGGCGGCGTAGAGGGTCGTACTCTTGCCCGAACCGGTCGGACCGGTGACCAGGACGATGCCATGCTGGTTGGCCAGCAACTGGGCAAACTGGGCGCGCGTGTCCGCCGCCATGCCCAGGGCGTCAAGACGCATGCGTGCCGCCTCCTTGTCGAGCAGGCGCAGCACCAGGCGTTCGCCGTGGCCGGTCGGTACCGTCGAAACGCGCACGTCAACCGCGCGCTGGCCGATGCGCAGGGCAATGCGGCCATCCTGGGGCAAGCGCTTCTCGGCAATATCGAGGCTGGCCATGATCTTGATCCGCGAGACGAGGGCGGCATGCAAGGCCCGCGGCGGTCGGGCGATTTCACGCAGCATGCCATCGCGCCGAAAGCGCACGATGGACGACAGTTCGTACGGTTCGATATGAATGTCGGAAGCGCGTTCGTGCACCGCCTGGGTGAATAGCGCATTCATCAGGCGGATGATCGGCGCGTCGTCCTCGGCATCGAGCAGATCCTCGACCGCCGGCAGCTCTTGCATCAGGCGCGACAAGTCGACGTCGTGGCCAAGGTCTTGCATCACCTCGGCGGCACGGGTCTCGGCCTTGGCATAGGTTTGCGACAGCCTGGCATCGAACTGCACCTGGGGCATGGTACCGGCCAGACGCAACGGCTTGCCGAAATATCGGCGGACCTCGCCGAGCACGGCAAGATCCGCGTCGTCGCGCAACAGCACGACTGCCTCGCGATCGTCCTCGGCCTCAAGCAAAATGCCATTCTGCTTGGCGAAGCCGTAGGGCAGCACGGCGGCCATCAGCGCTCCAGGATTACTGAAGTGCCGGGAGTTTCCATGGCCGGCACCAAAGCCGGCAACTGCGGTGGCACCTGCTCGCCCGGCATCATACGATCGCCGCCCGGACGTCGCTGTTCGCCAAGCACTTGCTGATAGCGATCGACGGTCAGCGACTGATAGCTCTCGGCATCGCGCAGGATCTTCGGCCGCAGGAAGACGACCAGATTGGTCTTGGTGCGTTGCCGGGTGTCGTAGCGGAACAAGTGGCCGAGCACGGGCACATCGCCCAGCAGCGGCACCTTCTCGGTCGTCGATGCGTAGCTGTCCTCGACCAGACCACCCAAGGCGATGATGGCGCCGTCATCGACCAGCGCCGAAGTCTCGATCGAGCGCTTCTTGGTGGTCGGCCCGGCAGCGTTGCTGGCGGTACTGGCGACGACCGACGACGACTCCTGATAGATCTGCATGCGCACGGTACCACCCTCGGAAATCTGTGGCTTGATGCGCAGCGTCAGGCCAACGTCCTGGCGCGAAATGGTCTGAAACGGATTCACCGTGGTCGAGCTCGAACCGGTGTTGGTGTACTGGCCGGTAACGAAGGGCACGTTCTGGCCGACAACGATCTTGGCTTCCTCATTGTCGAGGGTGATGATGTTCGGCGTTGACAGAATGTTGGTGCCGCTATACGCCTCCAGCGCCCGCGCCAGCATCGACAGGTTGATGATCGGCGTGCTGCTGCCGGGCAGCGTGATGGTGCCGCCGGCGATGGCGACATTGAGACCTTGCGCCACCGAACCGATACTGCTCGCCGCCGTCAGGATGTTGCTGCCGCCGGTACCGAAATTGGTACCACCGAAAACCACCGAACTGCCATTGGCCCCGGTCGGCGTCTTGGCACTCTGCCATTGGATGCCCAGCTCGGCGGCGCGGTCAGCGGAAATCTCGGCAATCAGCGCCTCGACCTGCACTTGCGCGCGCCGACGATCGAGACCGTCGACCACCTGCCGCAAGTTGTTGTAGACGGCTTCCGAAGCGGTGATGATCAGGGCGTTGGAGACCGCATCGGCTTGCACCATGCCGCCGCTGCTGCTCGTCGCGGACATCGATGGCGTCGTTGTCGCACCGCCGGAGGCCGGATTACTTCCGGCCCCGGCAGTGCTGGCACTTTGCAGGTTGCTGCCGCCGTCGCCGGCCAGTATGGCGCGCAAGGTTTGCGCGACCTTGGTCGCCTCGGCGTTCTTGAGATAGATGAGGTGGATGTTGCCAGTACCGTTTTCGCGGTCCATCGTCGCCACCAGTTGCCGTACCGCGGAGAGCCGGGACGGGCTGTCGGTGCGGACCAACAGCAGGTTGCCACGCGTATCGGCGGCGACACTCACCTTTTGATTCGCTTCAGTACCGGTATCGGCAAACAGGCGGGAAATCGTCGGCGCGATATCGAGCGCCGATGCGTGCAGCAATGGAATGGCTTCGACCTCGCCGTGCGGCAGATCGATGGCCTGGATGATGCGGCCAATCCGCTCGACGTTCTCGGCATAGTCGGTCACCACCAGGGTGTTGTTGTTGGCGTAGGCATTGACCGTGTTATTGGCCGACACCAGTGGCCGGACAATCGGCAGCATTTGGGTTGCCGACTCGTAACGCAGGGTGAAGGTCTGGGTGACCGGCTGGTCGCCGCGCGCGCCGGCCTTGCCCGGATTCACCGGTGTCGCGTGCAACTTGGCGTCGGCTTCCGGCAGGACGATGGAAACGCCATCACCATCGACGATCGTATAGCCTTGCAGCCGCAGTGCCGAGAGCAGAATCTGGTAGCCGAGCGCCGGCGCAACCGGTTTGTTGGTAACGATATAGAGCGTGCCCTTGACGCGCGGATCGACGATCAGGTTGCGCTTGGTCATCTTGCCGACCGCACGTACCACCGTGTCGATATCGGCATTGACGAAGTCCAGCGTCACTTCGTCGCCGGCTGCCCACACAGGCTTGCCGGCAAAACAGGCCATGGCCGCCAAAACCGCTACCGCCCGTTTCACGATTTCCCTCCCGCTGCAGATTTTTCCGGCAACTCCAGGCGCTCGGTCGCCCCCTGCCGCCGCACTTCAACCGCACGCGGCAGAACGCGTTCGAGGCGGACGCCCGGTGCAAATTCCTCACCTTCCACGACCGGCATGGGCGGCTTGCCCGTCTCGCTGATGATCGCAAACCCCGGCTTGTTGCCGCTACCCGTCATGGCGCCGAGAAGTTGATAGCTGGCGACATGCTTGCCGTCCCCAGGCGCCACTGCGTCAGAGCCAAACCAATGGCGCGCTGCCACGGCATCCGCCGCCTTCTGCGAATCTGCCGCTACAGCCAAAGGCGGCGCATAGGGTGCCGGCGCCGCCAGATCCCAGATCCAACCTGCGATGATCCAGGCGGCCAGCAAGAAAACTGCGGCCCAGGCCGCGATCAACGCAACCTGGGCCGCGCGGGACCGATCAACGATCCTTGCGCAGGAAACCAACTGGGGCACTGTTGTCGCCGAGCATGAACACCGTGTAAACCGAGCCGCTGGCCAGGCTGGCTATGCTGTTCGTGTAGAGCGAAGTACTCGACCCCGAAGCCGCCACGTTGATGTTGATGCCGGTACCACTCGCCACCTTCTGTGACGTCGAGACGGTACCCGGTGTAACGCCATTGGCCACATCGCTGTAATCGATCGTTAGCGTCAGGCCAGCGGTCGCGCCGTTGATGCCGTTGAGCAAACGCACCTTCGAATAGCCGCTGGCGGCAAGCGTGTTGTCGTCGTGAATGACGACGAAGTTGGGCGACGACGCGCTACCCATGACCAGAAGCGTGATGTCATCGCCGGCTGCCGCCGTCGCGCCGCCAGGCACGCTCACGGTAGAGCCGTTGATCGTCGCCGCGATCGACAGGCTGCCGGCCGTGACCAAGGAATAGGCGCCATTGACTGCCGGCGAGGTCATCCCGGAACCGAGCGTCACACCGTTGACCGCGACCGTGGCCACACCCGAAGAGGCCACATCGGCAACCAGGCGCATGCGCGCCGAAGTATTCTGGTAGGCCGTCACATTACCCGCCTGAACGACAGCCAGGCCGTTCGCCAGTACGCCACCCGGCGTCTTGGTCAGCACCAGGTTGACGACCTGCTGGTCAGCCAGCGTAAACGACGCGATATCCAGGCGAATGTCCGTCTTGTCCTGATTCGCCGTCACCACGATCCGATACGTTCCCTTGGCGACATCGACAAAACCACTGGACGACGCCAGGCTGATGCCGCTGGCAATGGGCGTGGCGCTGGTCAAGTCGGAACCCGTGGCGACGACATAAACGTCGACACTGCCAACTTCAGCCGAAGTATTGAAGACACGAATCTGGCCGTTGCCCGAGACCGGAGTGGTTTCGTTTTCCGTGACGGTCAGCATTTGCAGGGCGTTGTTGGTCGTATAGGCGACCAGCGAATAGTTCACGTCCTTGGTAACGCTGGAAGCCACCTGAAAGACCGATGTCGTCGAGCCGACCTGGGTCAGCTTGAATGTCTGGCTGCCGCTGCCGACCGAGACGAAGCCGCTGCCGGCATACGAGGCCACATTCGAGATGGCCTTGGAATCGGTCGCGTAGAGATCAAGCGCCGAATAGTCGGTCGTAGCATTGACCAGGCGGACCGAACCCGAATTCGAACTCTTTCCGAGACCGCCGCATCCCGACAGCAGGGCCGCGGCGAGCACAAAGGCGGGAAGCAAGAATTTTAGTTTCACGGATGTTTCCTCAAATTTGCGGCGGCTGCCGCGAGAGAGATGGCGTATTCAAGCCTGGACGGGTATTCCAGCCGAGAAGCTAGATGATTATATGGAAGAACCCATTATCCAGAGTAACAATTTGTAAGCCGGCGGCTGCCCTCGCCACCCCCTGGCAGCCGCCGCCCGGAATCATGCCAAGGCAGACACACTTGATGTCGCACTCGCTGTCGCGCTGCTCTGATAAGCATTCATCAACTGCATGATGGTCAGCATCAGTTTCATCTCCTGCGCCGCTTGCGCCAGCGCCGTGGTGTCGCTGCTGGAGGTCGCGCTGGAGCCGGACGAAGTTGCACTTGACGTCGTGCCGCCGCTCGATGCCGTCGCGCTGCTGGACGGATTGGACTGATCGTAGGCCATCGCTTCCTGCAAACTCACCTTGCCATCGCCGTTCGTATCGGCGGCGCTGAAGTTGCTGATGATCTTTGAAATGAGGCTGGAGCCCGTGCTATCGGAACTACCGATCGAGTCCAACTGGCTTTGCAATTCCTCCTTGGTGAAACCGGCATCATTGGCTGGTGGTGGCGGCGGCATGCCGCCGCCACCCATCGCACCGGCCATGCGCATACTCTGGAACTGGCTGTCGAGCGCATCGGCCAGCTTCTGGATGCTGGTTGACATCTCGTCCTGAGTCAGCTTGCCGTCGCCATTGCTGTCCAGTTTCGAGAACAGTTCGTCGGCGCTGCTGGTGGAAGTCGTCGATGAGACCTTAGAGAACGCCGACTCGAAATCGGTCTTCTCGATGTAGCCCTTGCTGCTGGTATCAATTTTCGCGAACAGATAACTGGCCAAGCTGCTGATGGTATTGCTCATGATGAGGCTCCTTGCCGAGTGATTGAACGGGCGGCCAACCAACGGGATGACGCGCTGTCAGGCGATAGGCAAGTTATCGGCCAGAAACGGGTAAGCCACCGTGGCGAGAGCGTAAAGCTGGGTAAAGTTTGGTTAAGCCCAACCTCGAAGACGCCGATCGATAGGTGATAAACATGGCAATGCGGCGATTTGTCATGGCCACGACATGACCGCCGCGGAAGATTCTGCCGCGCCTGCCGGGCGCCAGTTGGCGACGGCAAGCGGCTTCGCGCCCGCTGCGGCAAACATTGCCGCAGCGCCATTCCCGCTACAGGATGATTTCCACGCACAAGCCACCGCCATCGCGATTGGCAGCGACCACAGAACCGTCATGCGCCTGAATGGCACGGCGGGCGATGGCAAGGCCCAGGCCGAAACCGTCTACGGCGGCGCCGGCACCGCGATGGAAGGGTTGGAATATTGCTTCCAACTCACTGGGCAGAACGCCGGGGCCATGATCGCAAACACGGATGTGCAAGCGCCCGTCCACAGCCCTAAGCGTCGACACACTGACAGTTGTACCTGGTTGGGTGAACTTGATCGCGTTGCGCACAACGTTGTCAAAGGCGCGCTGCAACAACTCCTCCCGCCCGTCGATGACATACTCAGCGGATTCCTGCCAAGCGAGATCGCGACCGTTGGCCTGCGCCTCAAAGCGCGCATCTTCGACAATGCCGGCCAGCAGCTCGATCACATCCAGCGGAGCTTTGCCCTGGCCATCGTTGCCGGCCTCGAGGCGCGACAAGGTGAGCAACTCGCCAACCAAGCGGTCGAGGCGCCCGACCTCGGTTTCGACACGATCGAAGGTCGCCGCGACTCTGCCGGGATCCTGGCGCGCCAAACCAACGGCCACTTGCAACCGTGCCAGCGGCGAGCGCAACTCGTGCGAGACATCGTGCAACAAGCGGCGTTGCGACTCCACGGTCTGCTCGAGTCGCTGCGCCATGTGATCGAAATCGCGGCCCAGATCGGCGATTTCGTCGCGCCGGCCGGCAATCAGCGGCTGCACGCGGGTATCGAGCCTGCCGTCGGCAAGTGCGCGAAAAGCCCACCGCAGGTGACGGATCGGCTTGGCGAAATACCAGGCCAGCAGAGCGCTGGCCAGCAGGCTGACGATCAGCGCAGTCGAAATCGGCAGCAGTAACGAAGGCGGTTGACCGTCCGGCAGTGGTGGCAGCGGTGGCCGCCCACGATAGTCGGCCAAGGGGTGATCGAACATCGGCGGCGACCGGTCCATCGATGGCAACCCCGGCTGCATCATCAATGGTGAGCGATCGTGATGCAGCGAGATGACCACACCAACGCCAACACCCGCGGTAACAAACGAGGCCAGGAAAGCGAAGAAGAATTTCCAGAACAGGCGCCCCATCATTCGCGCACCAGTTGATAGCCGACACTGCGCACCGTCTGTACCCAGGAGCGTCCGTCGATATGGCCGCCCAGCTTCTGCCGGATGGCGCTGATATGCACGTCGACACTGCGATCGAAGCGTGCCAGTGGTCGGCCCAGACCTGCCTCGGATAGTTCCGCCTTACCGACCACGCGGCCAATATTGCGCAACAGGACTTCCAACAAACCAAACTCGGCGCTGGTCAGNNACGCCGGCCGTGGCATCGGGTTGCGCGCGACGCAAGATCGCCCGTATGCGCGCCACCAGTTCTCGCGGCGCACACGGCTTCGGTACGTAGTCATCCGCGCCCAGTTCCAGACCAAGAATGCGGTCGAGCTCATCACCGCGGGCAGTCAACATCAGTACCGGCAAACGCGACTGAGAGCGGATTCGCCGCAGGACCTCGATGCCGTTGATCCCCGGCATCATGACGTCGAGCACGACCAGATCGCAATTCCCCGCCAGAGCCGCGGCGATGCCGGACTGACCATCGTTCGCCACCGCCACCTCGAAGCCATCATGGCGAAGATACTCCCTGAGCATCTCGCTCAACTCGATGTCGTCGTCGATCAGGAGAACATGGGCCATGGCTGTCTTTGCCACGCCATGATAAGACCTAACGCGGCCTCAGCTATATCCAGGAAGCCACGCTTAACCAAACTTTACACCGCGCCTGCTGACTGCAGAGCAGCGCCAGATGACTGAAAGCCGACCTGGCACCCGGACGCGAATGCGCGCCGTCACCACGTCCATGAGGGGTTGCTGACTGCGATCAGGCACGGCAGGCTACAATGTGCAATTGCACATTTCCTGCCGTACCATGCAGCAGACAGAGAACCTCAACATCGAGGCCTTCGAGGCCATGCCGACACCGGCAGAAGTCCATGCCCGGCTACCACTATCCGAAGCCGCTGCGGCAACCGTGGTCTCCGGCCGCCGGACGCTGGAACGAATTCTCGATCGTCGCGATCATCGGCTAATGGTCGTCGTCGGCCCCTGTTCGATCCATGATCCGATTGCCGGCATCGACTATGCCCGCCGGCTGAAAGCCCTCGCCGACGAGGTCAGCGAAACGTTATACCTCGTGATGCGCGTCTACTTCGAAAAGCCACGAACCACGGTCGGCTGGAAGGGCTACATCAACGATCCGCGCATGGACGATTCCTTCCACATTGAGGAAGGCATGCACAAGGCACGCGAGTTCCTGCTCGCGGTAAACGAGCTCGGCCTGCCGGCCGCCACCGAAGCCCTCGATCCGATCGCCCCGCAGTATCTGGGCGACCTGCTGGCATGGACGGCGATCGGCGCCCGTACCTCGGAATCCCAGACGCACCGGGAAATGTCTTCAGGCCTGTCGACCCCGGTCGGTTTCAAGAACGGCACCGACGGTTCGCTCGATGCGGCGATCAATGCCATCCTCTCGGCTTCGCGACCGCACAGTTTTCTCGGCATCAGCGGTGAGGGCCGATCCGCCATCATCCGTACCCGCGGCAATCGCTACGGCCATCTGGTACTACGCGGCGGCGGTGACCGACCGAACTACGACACAGTCAGTGTCACCATGGCCGAGAAAGCCCTGGCCGCCGCCAAGCTGCCAGCAAACGTGGTCGTCGACTGTTCTCACGCCAACAGTTACAAGAAGCCGGAATTGCAACCGCTGGTGATGCACGACTGCGTCAACCAGATCCGCGCCGGCAATCGATCAATCGTCGGCCTGATGATCGAGAGTTTCATCGAAGCCGGCAATCAACCGATTCCGGACGACCTGGCCAAGTTGCGCTACGGTTGTTCAGTCACCGATGCCTGCGTCGACTGGCCGACCACCGAGAAGATGATCCGCGATGCCANNTTCCGCGGCCTGAGGCCGGCCGCCCATCATGCCACCGATGTCGCGGCGCCACCCTACGATGTTCTCAACAGCGAAGAAGCGCGGCTGCGGGCAGCCGGCAGGCCCTGGTCCTTCCTGCATATATCCAAGCCGGAAATCGACCTCGCACCGAACATCGATCCCTATGCTGCCGAGGTATACGCCAAGGCAGTCGACAACCTGAAGCGCATGATCGATGCCGGCATTCTTCAGCGCGACAGCCGCGACAGCTACTACGCCTATCAGATCCAAATGGGCAAGCATGTGCAGACGGGCTTCGTTGCCGTCGCTTCGGTCGCCGCCTACGATGCAGGGCGGATCAAGAAGCACGAATTCACCCGCCCCGACAAGGAGGACGATCGGGTGCGGCAGATCGAGGCGCTCAATGCCCAGACCGGCCCCGTGCTCCTCGCCTACCCGGCATCACCGGCCGCTGATGCCTTGCTCGCCCAAGCGGAATCCGGCGCACCGATCGCCGACGTCCTCGCCGACGATGGCATCCGGCACAAGATCTGGCAAGTGGCCGACGAGACCCTGATCGCCGACATCACCGCCGCTTTCGAGCGCATGCACGCGCTCTACATCGCCGACGGCCATCATCGCTCGGCGGCAGCATCACGCATCGCCGCTGCCCGCCGTCACGGCGGCCGCGAACAATCGAGTGACTACTTCCTGGCCGTGATCTTTCCCCATCACCAGATGCGGATCATGGATTACAACCGGGTGGTCAAGGATCTGAATGGCCTGTCCGGCGACGAGTTTCTCGCCCGCCTGGCCAGTTGCTACGCCGTCTCGCCGGCCAGCGGCGCCGTCAAACCTGCCTGTCCGGGCGAGGTCGGCCTCTACCTGCCAGGCCGCTGGTACCGACTCAACATCAATCCGCGCCTGTTCGTCGCCGATCCTGTGGCTCGCCTCGATGTCAGCCTGCTGTCGGCCCATNNGGTGAACTGGAACGACGCGTGGACAGCGGCGAAATGGCAGCAGCGTTTGCCATGTATCCGACCCGGCTGGACGACTTGATGGCCGTCGCCGACGCCGGTCAGGTGATGCCGCCAAAATCGACTTGGTTCGAACCCAAGCTGGCTGACGGCCTCGTCTCGCACGTCATCGACTAGGCACTGGCCTCCGCGGCCTCCAACAGCGTCACAATGCGCCTGGAAATACCGTCGACACTGGCGTAGAGGCGTTCGGCGCGATCCTTGTCGCCGGCTTTCATCGCCTGGACGATCTCCTTGATCGTGCGATGCAACTCGGCATGCGGCTCCTCGACTTGCCGCAACTCGTGAATATGGCCGAAACGCTTCAGCCCCTCGCTGTCGTACCACTTGCCGAAAGCACAGTGATGATGCGATACCGCCTCGTCCTCGGTCAATGTCGCCTTGCCGTCCAGGAAGGCGCGCAACCTCACCGTCCAGTTCAAGTGCGCCGCCTTGGCGGCCGACAAATCCAGTTGCGCACCGCCAACACGGAATTGTGCAACCAGGGTATGTAACTCCTGCAGCAGTTTGGCGAGGTCGCCAACCGCCGCTTCGGTACTGCGTACGTCGGCTGATGTATCGGCCGCCATCTGCCGGATGGTCGCAATACTGGCGTGAATACGTTCAACCTCGGCGGCCTGCTGGTTGGCAGCGACCGCGATGCCGCGATTCATGTCGCTGATGCTGGCTACCGCCGTGGTGATCTTCTGCAAGGAGTCGCCGGCATTGCCGGCTTGACCGACACTTGCCTCGACGCGCTGCCGTCCCTCTGCCATGACCCGTACCGCCGCAGCCGCCTTGGCTTGCAGGTGCTGGATCATGTCCTGAATGCGTGCCGTCGCTTCCTGCGTGCTCTGTGCCAGCTTGCGCACCTCGTCTGCCACGACAGCGAAGCCGCGCCCCTGCTCACCGGCACGCGCCGCCTCGATGGCGGCGTTCAGCGCCAACAGGTTGGTCTGATCGGCGATGCCCTTGATGGTTTCGAGAATGGTGCCGATGTTGCGGCTATCGCTGTCCAACTGTGCAATGACATCGGCAGCGTTGCCCACTTCCTCAGCCACCGCGTGCACGGAAGCGATGGTTTCGTTGACCACGGCAAGTCCCTGCTTGGCCTCGCCGTCGGCCTGCCGTGCAGCCGACACAGCCTGGTCGGCATTGCTCGCGACCATGCGCACGTCCGCCAACATCAACTGGATAGCCGCCGCGACCTGAGTCGTTTCCTGGTCCTGGCGGCGGATGTTGCCAGTAGTGTGCTGCGCTACGGACGAAAGGCTGGACGAGGCGGAATTGATCTGGTGGGTTGCCTCTACCACCCGCAACATGGCCTGCTGAATCTTGGCGCCGAAGCGATTGAAGCCAGTGGCCAGGGCAACCACTTCCTTGCCGCCATGTTCGGTCAAGCGCTTGGTCAAGTCGCCGTCGCCGTCAGCGATTTCGCGCATGGCACCGGCCACTTCCGCCAACGGCCGAGTGATACTGCCAGCCAGGATCGAAGCGAGGATCAGCAGCGCAGCGACAAATCCGACCGACAGCACGACATTGTGCGTGGCGCGCGCGCGCACCGCGGCATCGACGTCGTCGATGTAGATACCGGAGCCGATCACCCAGCCCCAGGGATCGAACTTCTTGACATAGGAGAGTTTGGGAAACAGCTCTTCCGTAACACCGCCGCCACTCTTGGGTTTCGGCCAGTTGTAGGTGACGAAGCCCTTCCCCGCGCGCTCGACGACCTCGCTCATGGCGACGAACAAGTTCTTGCGCCCGCCAGTGTCGACCACCTCGCCGGAATCGCCGAATTCCTGGCTGGTGGCGCAGTTGAAGCGCTCGGCATCCAAGACCTTGCCGTCCAGGGCAGGCACGGTCGGATGCATGATCATGGTCGGCACCGGCTTGCCCAGATCATTCAGCCAGAAGTATTCCGCGCCCTCATAGCGAAGGCCGCGAATGGTATTTATCGCCTGTGTCTTGGCGTCGGCTTCGCTAAGCGTGCCGGCGCGCTGCAAGTCATAGAAATGGCTGAGAACGCCCTCCGCGGTCTCAACCAGATGGCGGGTCTTCAGCTCCTTCTCAGCCCGCAGCAGCCCTCGAGTGGATACTACGTCGCCATAGCTGCCGGCAAGGATGGCAACGACAAACAAGGCGATCATCAACCAGATCTTGTTGCGAACGTTCAGCTGATCCAGGATGCGAACCATGCCCCCCCTCCCTTCGCATTGCGCCCATTCCAGCCATGATCAACATTGGCCATCGCTTCATCATAGCGCATGCGTGCCGCCGCGACCAATCTGGGTCTCTGCCGCCGGCGCGCCTGAAGAGCTCAAGAAAGGCAGGGCGGCTATCGTCGACAAACGATAGCCGCCCTGGTAAAGCGATTGACTACTTGAACGGATGCCTGAGGACGATGGTTTCCTCGCGGTCCGGACCGGTCGAGATCATGTCCACCGGTACGCCGCAAAGTTCTTCCATGCGCTTGATATAGGCGCGGGCAACTGGCGGCAGACCGTCGAGCGTCTTGACGCCGACGGTACTCTCCGACCAGCCGGGCATGGTTTCGTAAACCGGCTCGCAGCGCTCGAGGTCATCGGCGCCCACCGGCAGGATATCGGAGAAGCGGCCATCGATCTTGTAGCCGGTACAGATCTTCATCTCTTCGAGGCCGTCGAGCACATCGAGCTTGGTCACACACAGACCGGAAACGCCGTTGATCTGGATCGAACGCTTGAGCGCCGCGGCATCGAACCAGCCGCAACGCCGCGCCCGGCCGGTTGTGGCACCGAACTCATGGCCACGCGTGGCCATATGCTTGCCGATCGGGTCCAGTTTATCCACTGCGTCGTAGAGCTCGGTCGGGAATGGGCCGCTACCGACACGCGTAGTGTAGGCCTTGGTAATGCCAAGCACGTAGTGCAACATGCCCGGGCCGACACCGGCACCGGCCGCCGCCGCACCGGCAACGCAGTTCGACGAAGTGACATACGGGAAAGTGCCGTGATCGATGTCGAGCAAGGTTCCCTGCGCGCCTTCGAAAAGCAGATTGGCGCCGGCCTTGTGGGCGTCATAGAGCGCGCGCGGCACGTCGGCCACCATGCTCGTCAGGCGTGGTGCGACGGCCATGGCACCGTCGAGCACTTTCTGGAAGTCGACGCTCTCGGCGCCAAGGTAATTCTTGAGGACAAAGTTGTGATAGTCGAGTATCTCGGCGAGCTTCTCGGCAAATCGCTTTGGCCGCATCAAATCTTGCACGCGCAGGCCGCGGCGCGCCACCTTGTCCTCATAGGCCGGGCCGATGCCACGGCCGGTGGTACCGATCTTCTTCGCTCCCTTGGCCGCCTCGCGGGCGATGTCGAGCGCCTGGTGATAAGGCAAAATCAGCGGGCAGGCTTCGGAAATCTTCAGCCGCGGTTCCGCATCGACGCCTGCGGCCTTGAGTTCGTCGAGTTCGTGCATCAATGCCTCTGGCGACAGCACGACGCCGTTGCCGATGTAGCACGTGACGCCCTCACGCAGGATGCCCGAGGGTACCAGATGCAGCACGGTCTTCTTGCCGCCGATGACCAACGTATGGCCGGCGTTGTGGCCGCCCTGGAAACGAACCACGCCTTGCGAATGATCGGTCAGCCAGTCGACGATCTTGCCCTTGCCCTCGTCGCCCCACTGGGTGCCAACGACCACCACGTTCTTTGCCATGTCACTCTTCCCCTAATTGCTCAACAAGCCATTGATCTTCGCACCGGCGCAAACGCCGATCGCAGCCGACTTCCCGCCAAGTACCCTCGTGGCCCGGCAAAGCCACTAACACTGTCTCGCCGCTGGCGCGCAAGCGAGCGATCTCCGCTCGCAACCGATCGTCCTCCGGCCATGGTGCCAGGATGGCGCCCCTGTCCGGCACAGCCGGCGCCAGCCGCGCCAGCAGGCGCAGATCCAGCGAAAAGCCCGTTGCCGGCCGGCCGCGGCCAAACGATGCGCCGACCTGATCATAACGGCCACCAAGCGCCACGGCCGCCGAGGCGCCGCTGCAGTAGCCGGCGAAAACAACGCCGCTGTGATAGTGGTAGCCGCGCAGATCGGCAAGATCGAAGCCGACCGGCAGATCCGCCAAGTCCGAAGCCAGTTGCCTGAGCGTGTCCAGGGCCGCGGGAATTTCCCCGACTGCCGGCAACAGGCGCGCAGCATCGGCGAGCACGCGGCGATCGCCATAGAGATCCGGCAGGGCGAGGAATCCAGAACGGACCGGATCGGCGACCGAGACCAGCAGTTCGCGCAATGTCGATATATCCTTGGCTTGCAAGGCGGCGAACACCTCTTCGCCGGCATCTTCGGACAAGTCCGCTGCCAGGGCCAGGGCGCGGAAGATGCCGACGTGGCCGAGGTCGATCCTGGTCGCCTCTACGCCGGAGCGCTGCAGGCTTTCGGTCAGCAGGCGGACAATTTCGCTGTCGGCTTCGACGCCGGCATGGCCGTAAAGTTCGGCGCCAATCTGCAGGGGCTCGCGTGAGGCCATGAGATCGGCGGGTAACGTATGCAGAACGCTGCCGCAGTAGCACAAGCGAGCAACGCCCTTGCGGTTGAGCAAATGGGCATCGATGCGCGCCACTTGCGGCGTGATGTCGGCGCGCAAGCCCATGGCACGGCCAGAGATCTGATCGACCAGCTTAAAGGTACGCAGATCCAGATCGTGGCCGCTACCGATGAGCAAGGACTCGAGGTATTCCAGCAGCGGCGGCGCCACCAGCTGGTAACCATGACCGGCGAATGCATCGAGCAAACGCCGGCGGAGCAGTTCGACCTGGCGCGCCTCACCGGGCAGCAAATCCTCGATCGCTTCAGGAAGCAGCCAGCGCCTCATGAATTGACGATCACCAAGAGAACCAGGCCGACCAGCATCGAAGTCAGGCCGACGAAGCGAACCTGGCCATCGTTGAGTTCGATGGCACGCCGGAAGGCTTCCCGCCAAACGCGGGGAGCAATAAACGGCAACAGACCTTCAATGACCAGCATAAGCGCAAAAGCCAACAGCAAAGTCGACGCCATCGATCCTACTTGCCGCCACGACCAGAGTTCTTCAGGTACTTGAAGAAGTCGGAATTCGGCTCGATGATCATGACGTCGCTCTTGCTCTTGAAGACGTTGCGGTAGGCGTCCATGCTCCGGTAGAAAGCGAAAAATTCCGGATTCTGGCCGAACGCCTGGGCGTAGATGGCAGCCGCCTTGGCATCGCCCTCACCCTTGACTTTCTGCGCATCGCGATACGCCTCGGCAACGATAACCTCACGCTGGCGGTCGGCGTCGGCCCTGATCTTCTCCGCCTCGCCAGCACCCTCCGAGCGCAGTTCGTTGGCCACCCGCTTGCGTTCTGTTTCCATGCGGCGATACACCGCCTCGGAAACCTCGGCCGGCAGATCGACGCGCTTCAGGCGTACATCGATGATCTCGACGCCCATGGCCCGCATATCGGCGTCGGCCTTCTTCTGCACATCGGCCATGATCTTGTCGCGCGAACCGGAGACGACATCATGCACCGTACGCTTGCCGAACTCCTCACGCAAACCCGAGTTGACGGTCTGCGACAAACGGGTCTTGGCCACGGCCTCGTCGCCGGCGACGGAAATGTAATACTGCCGCACGTCGTGTATGCGCCACTTGACGAAGGAGTCGACCAGCACCGGCTTCTTTTCAGCCGTCAGAAAGCGTTCCGGTTCGACCGAGTCCAGGGTCAGGATGCGTTTATCGAAGACGCGAACGTTCTGGATTAGCGGCCACTTGAAGGCCAAGCCGGGTTCGGTGATGACTTCCTTGATTTCTCCGAGCTGGAAGACGATCGCGTACTGGCGTTGATCGACGGTGAACAAGCTCATGGCGGCGCCAATGACCACCGTCAGGACCAATGCCAGCAGGAAAGGCAGGTTGCGAGCCATATTAGCGTCCTCCCCGTTCACGCGAGTCGAGCGAGGAACGCGCGCGATAGTCGCCACCTGTCTCGACCGGCGGCGCCTTTTCAAGCTGAGGCGGCACGTCGGCAGATACCGGCGGAATGACTGCGCTGCGCGCTGCCGCTGCCGGCGCTTCCACCGGCGCGGCCAATGCCGCCGGCGCCGCGGTCGCCTGAATTAACTTGTCGAGTGGCAGATAGAGCAGGTTGTTGCCACCCTTGGCGTCGACCATGACCTTGCTGGTATTGCTGTAGACCTGCTGGATGGTTTCCAGGTACAGGCGCTGCCGTGTCACTTCCGGCGCCTTGCTGTATTCGACCAGGATCTGCTTGAAGCGTGAAGCGTCGCCCTCCGAGGTGGCGATCAGGCGCTGCCGGTAGCCATCAGCCTCCTGCTGCAGCCGCGATGCGGCGCCGCGGGCGCGCGGTATGACGTCGTTGGCATAGGCCTGGCCTTCATTCTTTTGCCGTTCACGGTCCTGACCGGCCTTCACTGCATCGTCGAAGGCCTCCTGCACCTGCTCAGGCGGCTGGGTGCTTTGCATGGTCACCGAGCGAATCTGCACGCCCGTCTCGTAGCGGTCGAGAATCTCCTGGATCAGCTTCTGCGTGTTGGCGGCAATGACGTCGCGCCCTTCGTAAAGGACAAAGTCCATCTTGCTCTTGCCAACCACCTCGCGGATCGCGGTCTCGGCAGCGCCCATTACAGCGTCATCCGGATGTCGATTCTTGAAGATGTAGTTCATCGGATCCTTGAGCAGATACTGCACGGCGAACTGCACGCTGACAATGTTCTCGTCATCGGTGAGCATCAGCGCTTCTTTCGGCACCTTGTTCTTCTCGGAACCGCGATAGCCGACCTCGACCGTGCGTACGCCCGTGAGGTTGACCGTTTCATGGCTCTGGATCGGCCACGGCAGGCGCCAGCGCAGGCCCGGATCAGTCATCTCCTTGAAGCGTCCGAACTGCAACACGACACCACGCTGGCTGGCATCGACGATATAGAAACCGCTGGCCAACCAGACCACCGCCACCAGGGCGATGATCAGCCCCAGACCACCACCGAATTGACGCGGACTCAAATTGGGCACCCGGCTACCACCGCTGCCGTTGCCGCCTGCGCGGTTGCGGCCAAAGATGCCTTGCAAGCGCCGATTGACGTCGCGCCAGAGTTCCTCGAGATCGGGCGGTCCGGAATTGCCGCCGTTTGGCTTGTTTCCCCAGCCCGGGTCGTTCATGGACATCAGCATTCCAGCAATCATGGCGAAATTCAATCAGCGAGTAAGTGGATCATGGTGGATCAGGTCGCCTCGGACGGCTTGCCGAGGGCATGCTGGCGTGCGGTCTCGGCCAACACCTGGCGTAGCAGGTCTAGCCCGGTGCCGCTCTTGGAACTCACGCGGACGCGCGTGATACTACCACAGTCATCTCGCTCGACAGCCGGCCGGGCAGCGGTCAGGTCGATCTTGTTCCAGACGACGATCTGGGTCACTTCGCCGGCGCCAATTTCCGTCAACACCGCCGATACCGCCGCCATCTGCTGATCGCGATCGGAACTGGCTGAATCGACGACGTGGAGCAGCAGATCAGCCTCGGCGGTTTCTTCGAGCGTGGCGTGGAATGCCGCCACCAGGGAGTGCGGTAAATCCCGGATGAAGCCGACCGTGTCGGAGACGACAATTTGCCCGGCGCCCTCGACGAACAGGCGGCGCGAAGTCGTATCGAGAGTAGCGAACAGCTGGTCCGCCGCGTAGGCACCGGCTTTGGTCAGGGCATTGAATAGCGTGCTCTTGCCGGCATTGGTATAACCAACCAGCGAGACCGACAGAACGCCGCGCCTGACACGGGCCCGGCGACGCAACTGCCGCTGCCGCGCCAGTTGCTTGAGTCGATCCTTGAGTAAGGCAACCCGCTGGCCAAGCAATCTGCGGTCGGTTTCCAACTGCTTCTCGCCTGGACCGCGCAGGCCGATGCCGCCCTTTTGCCTTTCCAAGTGCGTCCACCCGCGTACCAGTCGGGTCGCCAAATGCTGCAATTGCGCCAACTCGACTTGCAGCTTGCCCTCGTGACTGCGTGCGCGCAAGGCGAAGATATCGAGGATCAGGCTGCTGCGGTCTACCACCCGGCATTCAAGCGCCCGCTCCAGATTGCGCTGCTGCCCGGGTGACAATTCATGATTGAAGACCACTAGGTCCGCTTCCCACATGCGGGCGGCATCGGCGATCTCGAGCACCTTGCCCTTACCGGCGAACGTCGCCGGGTCGGGGGCGGGCCGCCGACCCGACACCATGGCCAACGGTTGCGCCCCGGCGCTGGTGACCAGCAGGCGAAACTCATCCAGGCGTTCGGCAAAATCGCCCCCGCCCAGATCGAGTTGAACCAGAATTGCGCGCTCGCCAGCGGCCGGTCGTTCAAACATCGAACCGGCTCACCGAGGGTTCGGCATCACTCGGCGTCGTTTTCCTGCGCGAAGTTGACCGGCCGTGCCGGCACGACGGTAGAAATGGCGTGCTTGTACACCATCTGTGTCACGGTGTTCTTCAGCAGCACGACATATTGGTCGAAAGACTCGACCTGACCTTGCAGCTTGATGCCGTTGACCAGGTAGATCGAAACCGGCACGTGTTCTCGACGCAGCGTGTTCAAGAATGGGTCTTGTAGCATCTGCCCTTTGTTGCTCATGGTGGCCCCTCGGCTCTAGTTATCCAAAAGGTAATGTAATCGATTTCCGCCTTGCGTGCCAGCGCGCCGATACTAACGATCGTCGACGAACGGATTTTTCGCCGACTTGTATTGAATCCGCAGCGGCGTGCCCTGCAGACGGAACGCTTCCAGGTAGGTCTTTTCCAGATACCGCGTGTACGAAGCCGGCACGTGATCCAGGGCGCTGCCGTGAATGACGATGATGGGCGGATTCGAGCCACCCTGGTGGGCATAGCGCAGCTTCGGCCGATGCAAACCGTGGCGCGGTGGCTGCTGCTTCTGCACCGCCAGTTGCAGCACGCGCGTCAACTTCGGTGTCGCCAGCTTCGTCATGGCGGCAGCGTAGGCTTTGTCAACGGAAGCGAGCACGCCGACAACGCCTTGGCCCGCGAGCGCGGAAATGTAATGCATGCGGGCAAAGCCGAGGAAATTGAGTTTGCGCGCAATATCCAGTTTGATTTGCTCGCGCCGATAGTCGTCGACCGCATCCCACTTGTTCACCGCCAGCACCAGGGCCCGTCCGGCCTCGATGCAGAAGCCGGCGATGTGCGCATCCTGATCGGAAACCTCCTGGCTGGCGTCGACCATCAGCACCACCACATTCGCCTGCTCGACGGCCTGGAGCGTCTTGATGACAGAGAACTTCTCGACCGCCTCGAAGACTCTGCCCTTGCGCCGCAAGCCAGCCGTATCGATCAATGTGTAGCGACGCCCGTCGCGTTCGAAAGGAATGGCAATGGCATCACGCGTGGTACCCGGCAGGTCGAAGGCAATGACGCGCTCCTCGCCGAGCAGGGCGTTGATCAGCGTGCTCTTGCCGACATTTGGCCGTCCGACCACCGCGACACGCGGGCCGTGTTCTTCTTCGGCTTCGTCGACATCCGGGAAATTCTCCAGCGCCAGGTCGACGAGTTCACGCACGCCGTCGCCATGCGCCGCCGAGATGACGCGCGGGTCGCCGCAGCCCAGTTCGTGGAACTCGGCACCAACGATCGCCCGGTCCATGCCCTCGGCCTTGTTCACCACCAGATGAAGGGGCCGGCCGCTCCGCCGCAGCAAGTCGGCAATCTCCTTGTCTTGCGGTGCCAGGCCGTTCCTGCCGTCAACCATGAAGAGCAGGACATCGGCTTCAGCAATCGCCGCCTCCGCCTGGCGCGCCATTTCCTGGACGATGCCAGTACGCGCATTCGGCTCGAACCCGCCGGTATCGACAACCAGGAAAGGCTTGCTGCCCAGGCGGCCATGACCGTAATGCCGGTCGCGCGTCAACCCGGGTTGATCCGCCACCAGCGCGTCACGCGACCGCGTCAGCCGGTTGAATAATGTGCTCTTGCCGACGTTGGGTCGGCCTACCAGCACGATCGTCGGTTTCACGTTCCGTGTGCGCTCAAGGCAAACAATCCGCCGGCGCGCGTTTGCACCAGGAAGCGGCCACCGGGTAGCAGGATGGGATCGGCAACGATTTCGCTGCCGTCGGTGGCAATGCGCCCGGCAAGGGCACCGTCCTCGGTCTTGAGCAAATGGACGTAGCCCTGATAGTCACCAATCGCGACAAATTTGCCCACGACCAAGGGGCGCGACAGCCGACGCAGCGCCAGCTTCGCCTGCGTCCAGCGCTGGAGACCGCTGTCGCGCTCGAACGCCGACACCTGCCCCTTGTCGCCGCTGACGTAAACGGCCTTGGCATCAGCATCGAGTCCGGCACTGCTGGAAATCTCCTGCCCCCACAACAGCGTCGCGGACGCCGGGTCGAAGCAGGCGAGGCGTCCCTGAAAGGCAACGGCACAGATCTGCCGGTCGGCAATTACCGGCAGGCTGGAGATGTCCGCGACGCGCTCAAGTTCGGTCGAGCCCTTGGGCTGTGCGACCGTCACCTCCCACACTGCGGCGCCATTCGCGGCATTGATGGCCACCAGTTTGCCACCCGGCATGCCGGCCACGACGACCCCGTGCGCAGCAAGCACGCCAACGCTCTTGCGCAGGCTGAGGCTGGGGGCAGACCGCTGGTAGGTCCACCGTCGCTTGCCATCGCTGGCGTTGAGACCATGAATGCGCGAATCGCCAGTACGAACGATTACCAGGTCGCCCATCACCGTCGGCGCCGCCAATACTTCCGAACTCACCTGAACCTTCCATAGGGAGCTGCCATCGTCTGCCGAGAAAGCCAGCACTTCGCCTTTGGCCGTGGCGACCACCACCACCTTGTCGTCGGCACCGACGCCAGCCGACAAGCGCTGCCCGGCGGCAATCCGCCAGATCTGCTTGCCGTCCTCAAGGCGAACGACGTCGCCCGCGGCATCAGCAGCAAAAACATTGTCATCGACCACCGCGGGAACAAAAGTCGCCTCACCGCTACTGCCGATGCTGGCCTGCCAATCGACGCCAAGCTCGACCACCGGAGTGAAGGTCTCCAGCGCCGCTGGCTTGATTTTCGGCTCCGGCGTAAATGGATTCAGCTTGTCGAGCGTCGAACAGCCGCCAAGCACCAGGGCGACGCCAACCGCGAGCAGCGGTAGTCTGGACATGATCAGTGGGCTCCCGGCAGCGTATCGGCTTTCGATTGCAGCAACTCGCGATAGGCTGCGTGCGCCCTGGTCTTGCCTGCGTCGCTGCTGTCGGCAGTGAGCTTGGCCAGGGCCGCGTCGTAGGCGACCTTGGCCTCGGTTGTCTTGCCCTGGGCGGCGAGAATGTCGCCCTTCATTTCGTCGAAGCGAGGCGCCAACGCCGGGGCTGGATCGGCGGCCAGCGACTTCGATGCTTCATCGTAGGCCTTTTGATCGAGCAGGATCGCCGCCAGGCGCAAGCGCGCCAAATCACGCAGTCCGGCATCCTGCGCATTGTCCGCCGCCCAGGTCAACTGGACCTGGGCCGTCTTGGCATCGCCCGATTCGGCCTGCACCCGCGCCGACAGCAGTGCGCCCATGCCGGCATAGGCGGTGGAGGAAAACTTGTCGATGAGGTCCCCGGCAATCTCGCGCGAGCGCTTGGCGTCGTGCAGGGCTGCCGCCTGCTGAAGCCCACCGTAGAGGCCGGACGCCTGCGCCGCCTGACTACGCTGCCACCAGTTCCAGCCCTGCCAGGCAAGGACGCCGATCGCCGCCGCAGTCACCACGCCGGTGACCAGATTGCCGTGCATCTTCCACCAGGTCTTCAGTTCGTCTAACTGTTCCTGCTCTTCAAGATCATATGTCGCCATCGTCTTCATCCCCGCCAAATAACCACGCGCCGACGACGTCGTCGACAGCATCCAATTTCACCCGCCGCTGCTCAGCCTCTTCGCGCAACGGCTTGATAGTGACCTCGCCGGCCGCAACTTCATCATCGCCGATAATAACGGCAACCACTGCACCCGAACCATCGGCACGCTTCATCTGCGACTTGAAACTGCCGCCACCGCAGTGAAGCACGACCGTGAAGCCGACGTCACGCAGCCGCTCCGCGACCTTGACCGCACTCGCCGCAGCAGCATCGCCCTGATGCACGACATAGACATCCGGCGCGATGGTTTGGCCGCGATTGCCGCTGTCCAGCCACAAGGCAAGCAGCCGTTCGATGCCCATGGCAAAGCCGCAGGCCGGCGCCGGCCGGCCACCCAGTTGGGCGACCAGACCATCATAGCGGCCGCCGGCACAGACCGTGCCCTGAGCGCCCAAACGGTCGGTAACCCATTCGACGACCGTCAGGTTGTAGTAGTCGAGACCTCTGACCAGCCGTGGATTGATGCGGTACGGAATACCGCTGTCGCGCAACACCGCCTGCACACCTTCGAAATGCTTGAGCGAAGCCTCGCCCAGATAATCCATCAGCTTCGGCGCGCCTTCGATCAGTGCCTGCATGTCCGGATTCTTGCTATCGAGGATGCGCAAGGGGTTGCTGTGCAGGCGGCGCTGACCATCACCATCAAGTCGTTCCTGGTGCTGCTCCAGATAGGCGATCAGGTCACCGCGATGCTGCGCTCGTTCTTCTGGCTGGCCGAGCGAATTGATTTCCAGGCGAATGTCATCGAGGCCAAGGTCGTTCCACAGCCGCGCACACATCAATATTTGTTCGGCATCGATGTCCGGTCCGGCGTAGCCGAGCGCTTCGACCCCCACCTGATGGAATTGCCGATAGCGGCCCTTCTGCGGCCGCTCGTGGCGGAACATCGGGCCCATGTAGCAAAGGCGTCGCGGCGAATCGTAGAGCAGGTTGTGCTGGAGCACCGCCCGCACGCAAGAAGCCGTGCCCTCCGGCCGCAAGGTCAATGGCTCGCCGTTGAGACCGTCGGTAAAGGAGTACATTTCCTTCTCGACAATGTCGGTGACTTCGCCGATAGCGCGTGCAAACAGTGGCGTCGGCTCAACCAGCGGCATGCGAATCGGCTTGTAGCCGTAGGCACGCAGCCAGTCGCGCACCAACTCTTCAAACTGCTCCCACAGTTCGGCTTCCTCAGGCAGGATGTCGTTCATCCCGCGGATTGCTTGCAAAGTCTTGCTCATGCTAGTCGGGTCGCGGCGAATACTTGCGCGCGACATAATCCTCCACAATGGCCTTGAACTCGGCAGCAATATCGTCGCCACGCAGCGTCGTGACGCGTTCGCCGTCCACGTAGATCGGCGCCACCGGCTCCTCGCCGGTTCCCGGCAGCGATATGCCGATGTCGGCGTGCCGACTTTCGCCCGGACCGTTCACTACGCAGCCCATGACGGCAAGGGTCATGGTCTCGACAGCCGTGCGGGTCGCGCGCCAGACCGGCATGCGGCTGCGCACGTAGTCCTGAATTTCGCCCGCCAGGGACTGGAATTGCGTGCTGCTGGTGCGCCCGCAACCGGGACACGCAGCGACCTGTGGCACGAATGCCCGCAAGCCCATGCTCTGCAATATCTCCTGGGCCACAATCACTTCGCGCGTCCGCTCACCACCCGGTTCGGGCGTCAAGGAAACGCGGATCGTGTCACCAATGCCTTCTTGCAGCAACACTGCCATTGCCGCCGTCGAAGCGACAATCCCCTTGCTGCCGAGTCCGGCCTCAGTCAGCCCGAGGTGCAAGGCATAGTCGCAGCGGGCGGCGAGCGAGCGATAGACGGCGATCAGATCCTGAACACCGGACACCTTGCATGACAGGACGATTGCTTCGGCCGGCAAGCCCAGTTCCACCGCACGGCTAGCCGACTCGAGCGCCGAGGTCACCATGGCTTCACGCATGATTTCCGTCGCCCCAAGCGGCGACGGCCGCCGCTGATTCTGGTCCATCAGGCGAGCGAGCACTTCCGCGTCGAGGCTGCCCCAATTGACACCGATGCGCACGGGTTTGCCGTGTCGGCAGGCAATCTCGATCAACTGGGAGAACTGTTCGTCGCGCTTGGCCCCCTTGCCGACGTTGCCCGGATTGATGCGCAGCTTTGCCAGAGCCGCAGCGGCTTCTGGCACTTCGGTCAGCAACTTGTGGCCGTTGAAGTGAAAGTCGCCGACCAGGGGCACGTCGAGGTTCATCGCCAACAGGCGGTTGCGAATCAGCGGTACTGCCGCCGCCGCCTCACGGGTATTGACCGTGATACGAACGATCTCTGATCCGGCGCGCGCCAGTTCGCTGACCTGAGCGACAGTAGCATCGACATTCGCCGTCTCGGTGTTGGTCATCGACTGAACGACTACCGGCGCCCCGCCGCCAATGGCAATCCGGCCGACCATAACCTGGCGGGTGGCGCGCCGCGGCAAGCGGCCCGCGCCGGCGAGAGGTTCCGGCAGCATCACTCGAGAGTCAGCCGAGCGACTTCGGCACGGATATACGGCTTCAAGTCGACCGGATGGTCGTCGAATTCGACTCGGACGTCGTTGGCATTACCAACTACCAGTTGCAGCGGCGGCCGGCCGCTGATGACTTCGTGACTGCCCGCGACATACTGACCGGTAAAGATCACGCGCTGGCTGGCATCCTTGACTTCGATCCAGGCCTTGCCACGAAAATCGAAGACCAGTTTCTTGCCGTCTTCCATCGCCACAGCCGGCGCTGGCTGTGACGTCGGCAAGCCCGCTGCAACGATCGACGGAGCGATTGGCTGGACCGGCAAATCGCTCGGCGCAGGCAACGGCACTGTCGTCAAGGCTTCCACGACGGCCGGATCTGGCTTGACCGTCAATATCGCCAACGCCGGCACCGATTCAGGCAGGAAGAAATGCCAGGCGGCCAGGGCACCCGCAATCACCAACAGTGCCAGCGAGATCATCACCAGGAGTGGGATCTGCCGCCAGCCCCCGCGCGGCATGGCCGTGCCCATGTTCTCAGGCTCCCGTACTTCTGGAAAAGCCAGCGGCCCATCCGCTTCCAGCAGCGCCAATAGCGGTTCCGGATCGAGCTTGAGAAACCGCGCATAGCTGCGGATGAGGCCGCGGCTGAAAACGTCGCCGGCGACAATGGGCATCTCATCAGCTTCGAGCGCTTCGATCTGGCGGGCGCGAAACTTCAGAGTCTGCACAACATCATCGATACTCATGCCGCGCGCTTCGCGCGCCTTACGCAGCAGAAGACCAAGCTGAACCGGCTTGTCAGCTAGCACGTCCGCCCCAGTAGCCAAATCAACTTCGCTCACTCGAAATCGCCCTGCATCAGTTGCTGATATTCCTGGCTGTTCTTGAACTCGCGCCGAATCTGCGTCGCGTATCTGCTCTCGGTCTCGCGATCACCAGTCTTGCGGGCAATGCGCAGCAAGAGCCAGGTCGCCTCGGCAGTCGAAGCGCTCGCCGCCTGCAATTCTTCGATCCTGCGCCTGGCCTCGTCATAGCGACCACCGCGGTAACAGATGTTGGCGAGCAGAAACTGGACGTCACGATTACTCGGATCCAGCCGCTGGGCTCGATGCAAGAAGTCTTCAGCGTTCTTGTCGTCACCCGAAGCGATAGAGCAGATGCCAGCGTTGGTCAAGGGTTTGGCCGGCGTCGGATAGAGCGCGCTGCGGCTGGCGGTGACGAAATACTGGATCGACCGCTGCTGTTTGCCGGTCTGGCAGAGAAACCAGCCATAGTTGTTGTTGATGTCCGGATCGGCAGGCGCCAGACGCAAAGCTTGTTGGAAGTTATCGTCGGCCGCCTGATTCTCACCCAACAACATGTCCAGCAGCGCCAGCAGATTGAAACCGAGCGGATAGCTCGAATCAGCCTTGATCGCCATGCGCGCCTCCTCGACAGCGACTGCCAGCTGGTTCTGGCCGAGGTAGCGCATGCCCAGTTCCGCATGCGCCTTGGCCCGCACCCGCGCGTCACCGACGGCCGTCTGTTGCGACACCGGACTTTGCATCCCGTCGTCGGCCGGCGGATTGCCCACGCAGCCGGCCAATACGGGAATCAACAACAGCATGGCCAATTTCTTCACGCTCTCACCTCCACGGATTGCAGCGGCTGCGCGGCGAGCACTATGCGCCGTGACTTGTCGCGAACTTGGCCGGCAAGCTGGCCACAGGCAGCGTCGATGTCATCACCGCGCGTCTTGCGCACCGTGGCGACGACGCCGGCATCGAGCAAGATCTGCTGGAACCGGCGAACGCGCTCGCTGCGCGAACGGCGGAAGCCGGAGCCGGTAAACGGGTTGAAGGGAATGAGATTGAACTTGCTCGGCAAATCACGGGTCAGGGCAAGCAAGGCGCGGGCATCCGCGTCGCCATCATTGACGCCATCGAGCATGGCGTATTCGAAAGTAATGAAGTCGCGCGGCGCCTCGACCAGGTAGCGCCGGCATGCGGCCATCAACTCCGGCAGCGGATACTTCCGGTTGATCGGTACCAGGCGATCACGCAAGGCGTCCTCGGCAGCATGAAGCGACACCGCAAGGGCCACTGGCGCTTCAACGCGAAGTCGGTCAATAGCAGGGACTATGCCGGCAGTCGAAACGGTGACTCGCCGACGCGACAAGCCGTAAGCGTTATCGTCGAGCATCAGGCGCAGCGCCGCAACCACAGCCTCGAAGTTGGCCAGTGGTTCGCCCATGCCCATCAGCACCACGTTGCTGACCACGCGCTCGTCGGCGGCACCGGCAAGCCTGGCCTCACCCGCCGTCAGGACGCGATTGGCGTGCCAAAGTTGGCCAATGATTTCCGCCGTGCTCAGGTTGCGGTTGAAACCCTGTCTGCCCGTGGCGCAGAAAGCACATGCCAGGGCGCAGCCGACCTGGGTGGAGACGCACAGCGTGCCGCGGTCGGCTTCCGGGATGAAGACGGTCTCGATCGCGTTGCCCTGACCGACATCGAGCAGCCACTTGCGCGTGCCGTCGGTCGCAACGGAATCGCCAATCGGCACCGGGCCACGAATTTGCGCCTCCTGCGCCAGGCGCAAGCGCAGCGTCTTGGCCACGTCAGTCATCTGCCCGAAATCGTCGCAACCGCCGCGATGCATCCAGCGCAGCACCTGGCGAGCCCGGAACGGCTTCTCGCCCAAGCCCGCGAACCATGCAGTCAGGCCTTCGGCGTCGAAGTCGAGCAGATTGATCATGGGAGAACTAGCGGCCGGAGTAGACGTTGAGTTCCGGGAAGAAGTAGGCGATTTCGACCTTGGCCGTCTCGGCACCATCCGAGCCGTGCACGGCATTGGCGTCGATGCTCTCGGCAAAATCGGCGCGAATGGTGCCCTTCTCGGCCTTCTTGGGATCGGTTGCGCCCATCAGATCGCGATTCTTGGCGATGGCGTTCTCGCCTTCGAGGGCCTGGATCATGACGGGACCGGAGGTCATGAACGTGACCAGGTCCTTGTAAAAGGGGCGCTCGCGGTGCACCGCGTAGAAGCCGCCGGCCTCATGTTCGGACAACCAGGCCATACGCGCGGCGATGACCTTCAGGCCGTTGGTTTCAAAACGAGAATAGATCTTGCCGATCACATTCTTCGCCACTGCATCGGGCTTGATGATCGACAGGGTACGTTCAACTGCCATAGGATTCTCCACCTTGGGTTTAGCGAAATCGAGTAACTGGCTATTTTATCGCAGATTTCCCTCAATACCGACCGTAACAGGAATGAAATGGGCCCGGCTGCAACCGGGCCCGGACCGTCAGTCGTGTCAGGTGGGTCGCTTAGGGAATCATGCCCAAGAGCCGCGGGAAGGCCAGGGACATTGCCGGCCAGTAGGTGACGACAACCAGGAACACGAGCATGGTCAGGAGCCACGGCCAGACCGCAACCGTGAGTTCGGTAATGCCCATCTTGGTGATCCCCGAGGCGACGTAGAGATTCAATCCGACAGGCGGATGGCACATGCCGACTTCCATGTTGACGGTCATCAGAATGCCGAAATGCACGGGATCGATGCCGAGCGTGATCGCTACCGGAAAGAGGATCGGGGCAAAGATGAGCACGATCGACGAAGGCTCCATGAAATTGCCGGCCAAGAGCAACAGAACGTTGACCGCCAGCAGAAACGCGATCTGGCCGAGGCCCATATCCACCATCCAGGCCGCCAGGTGCTGCGGGATGTTCTCGTTGGTCAGGATGAACGAGAACATGACGGCGTTGGTGATGATGTAGAGCAGCATCGCCGACATGTTGGCCGAATTGAGCAGGACCTTGGGCACGTCGCGCAAGCCCATGTCGCGATAGACATAGACAGCGACGAAGAAGGCGTAGACGGCGCTCATGGCCGCGGCTTCGGTCGGTGTGAAGATGCCGGTGTAAATGCCGCCCATGACCACGAAGATCAGCAACAGGCCCCAGATCGCCTCGCGGAACGCTTGCCAGCGCTTTCTCCAGCTGACCACCGGCTGCCGTGGGTAGTCGAACTTCCGCGCCCGATACCAGGTCGTCACGCCGAGCATGGTCGCCAAAACCAGCCCTGGCACCACCCCGGCCATGAACAGTGCCCCCACCGAAGTGTTGGTCGCCACCGAATACATGACCATCACAATGGACGGCGGAATCAGAATGCCCAGCGCACCCGATGTGGTAATAACGCCGGCGCCAAAACGGTTCGGGAAGCCGGCCTTGACCATCGCCGGCAGCAGGATGGAACCGATGGCCACCACGGTCGCCGGCGACGAACCCGAGACGGCGGCGAACAACGCGCAGGCAACGACGCCCGCTAGGCCGAGCCCGCCATGCCAATGGCCGACCATGGCCGACGCGAAGTAGATCATCCGCCGCGCCACACCTCCGTGGGTAAGAAAGTTGCCGGCCAGGATGAAGAACGGGATGGCCATGATCTCGAACTTCTCGATGCCGGTAAATAGTTTCAGCGCCACCGACTCCAGCGGCACCTGGGTCATGGTGAACAGGAAAGTCAGTACCGTCAGGCCGAGGGAAATGGAGATCGGCATGCCGGTCAACATGAGTACTGTCAGCAGGCCAAAGATCACGAGTGCGGTCATGACCGGCCCTCCTCGCCAGAATCGTCTTCGGCAGACGGATGCTGTAGATCGCGCACGTGCAGGTTGTCATCCATGCCGTAGGGATCAATATCGACTGGCATCTTGCCCTCTTCAATGCCGTCAACATGGCCGTGATCATGATGCGGCAACTCGCCAGTCCTGATGAAGGAGAGCATCACCTGCAGGAAGCGGAAGCACATCAACGATGATCCGAGCGGAATCGCCGAATAGACCATCCAGGTCGGCCACTCGAGATCGGGGGTCGTCGGTCCCTCCGGGAGGTCTTCAAGGTGAAAGCCGAGAAGATCGAAGACGGCGAAGTGCATGCCGTTTTCCCAGACGAATTTGGCACCGAGCGTTGCCACGATACCGGTGAATAGAGCACCGGCAGACAATCCGAAAATGATGAACTTGCCACGGTTAGGCGCCGACAATCTATTGATCAGCACGTCGACGCCGACGTGGATGCCGGTACGAACGCCATAGGCGGCACCGAACTTGGCCATCCAGACGAACATGATGATGCACAGCTCCTGTGCCCAGCTGAAATTGAGCGACAGCAACCAATCCTGGACGCCGGGGATCGCCAAGCCGCAGGCGTAGCGGTGGGCGACCGAGACGAAAATGATCAGGGTCGCCGCGGCAATGAGGAAGGTAATGAACCACTCCTCTATGTGGTCAAGGAACTTCACCGGTCCGTCTCCCTATCGTTCGCCGCTCGCGATCAGGCGGCGGCGGTTCGGTCAATTGGCCTTGAAGCCTACTTCCTTGTATACGGCCTGGATGACATCCTTGCCGATCCGGCCCTCCACCTTCTGATGCACGGGCAGAAGCGCCTTCCTCAATGCCGCCTTCTCATCCTTGGTCGGCACGTAAATAACCGTCTTGCCGCTCTTTCTCACCGCCTCCAGCGCCTGATCGTTCTCGACCTGAGCGATCTGGTTGGCATAGCGCGTCGCCTGCTCCATCGCCGACTCGAGCTGACCGCGAATATCCGCCGGCAGGCCTTCCCAGAACTTCTTGTTCACGATCACCGCATAGCCCAGATAACCATGGTTGGTGACCGACAGGTGCTTCTGAACTTCGTGCATCTTCTGCGTATAGAAGTTTGAAATTGGATTCTCGGTTCCGTCGACAACGCCAGTCATAAGCGCGTTGTAAACCTCGGAGAAGGCCATCACTTGCGGCAACCCACCCAGCGCGCGAATCTCCTCCTCGAGCACCTTTGACGACTGGATGCGCATCTTCAAACCCTTGAAGTCAGCCGGCGTATGCAATGGCCGGTTGGCGGAAAATGACTTGAAGCCGTTGTCCCAATAGGCCAGTCCCTTGATTCCTTTGGGTTCCAGCTTGGCAAGTAATTGGTGGCCGACAGGTCCGAGAGTGACTTTGTGCAAGTCGTCATAGCCATCGAGGATGTAGGGGAGGTCGAAGACCTCGAACTCCTTGACGCCCAAGGGTCCGAACTTCGACAGCGCCGGTGCCAGCATCTGTACGGCACCGAGTTGTAGCGCCTCCAGTTCCTCTTTGTCCTTATAGAGCTGGCTGTTGGGATAGACCTCGACCTTTACCCGTCCCTTGGTGAGTTCGGCCGCCTTGGCGGCAAAGAACTCGGCGGCCTTGCCTTTGGGCGTATCGACGGCGACCACGTGACTGAACTTGATCACGATCGGTTGCTGGGCATTGACAGCCAGGGCGAGCGTCGCTGCCGCGACGCCAAGCAAAAATTGACGAAATCTCATTTCACTCTCCTCCAGGAATGCCTTATCTTTGGCATTTTGGATTATCACCGACCGCTCCCAGGCCGGCTATTGTGGATATCCGCAAAGTTATATTCTGGCGGGACAATTGGCGCTCGCCGCCACCGTTGACTACCGCCCCGTTCCTCCCCGAGGCCCATACGTCGGGCTGGCCGTGGTGGTTGCCCCGGTTGGCGTTCGTCCTATTCATCGCGGCCGTGATCACACTGCTTGCGCTTTCCAGGCAAGCAGAACACGACGAGCAACGGGCCACCCTGATCAGCGACATACTGTGGCTAGAACAGAATCTGAGCTTTCAGTTCGTTCGCAACGAGGAACAGCTGTCGCGAATTCCCCCGCAAGCAGCACGTCAGGCGTCGACGTTCGATCCCTACGCCCGATCGCTGCTCGACAACGGCTCGGGAATGCGCGCCGTTCTCTGGCTTGGCACCGATGGCGCGGTCGGACAGTCGCTGCCGGCGACGGGAGATTTGCGCACCAAGGATGACGCCTATCGCCTGGCTAACTCTTTGGGACGGGCTGTCTACGGCGCGCCCTACCAGGTCGGAGATGGTTGGTGGTTCAAGGTTGAGGTTCCCGTCTATCAAGATGGCGCCTTGGCAGGCATGGCAGTGGGGGTGTATTCCCTCTCGCGCCTGCTCGAATCATCGATTCCCTGGTGGCTGGCGGAGCGTTACCGAGTAGTCATCGCTGACAGTACCGGCAAGCCACTGGCAGCTCGGTCGAAGGTAGAAGCTCCCCTGTCCGACGACAGCTATGAATTAGCGCTCGACCCGCCGGGATACGGCCTCTCGATTCAAGCGTACCCATATCGGCAACCCAGTCCCCTCACCGGCCAGTTGCTTTCCGGATCGTTGATTGCGCTAGCGCTCCTGGTTCTCTGGAGCCTTTGGGCTCTGCGTCGCCACGTGCAGCGGCGTCTGGCGGCCGAACACGCGCTGCGGCAGGAATATGCGTTCCGCCAGGCGATGGGCGATTCGCTGCAAACGGGGCTGAGGGCCAGAGACCTCACGGGCAGGATCGTCTACGTCAATCCGGCGTTTTGCGCCATGGTCGGCTGGTCGGCGGAAGAGCTGGTTGGACGCTCGCCACCGATGCCCTACTGGGTCGTCGAGGAACTCGACGCGACGCGAGCACTGCATGACAGCATTTTGGCCGGCAAAGGGCCTGAACATGGTTTCGAGATTCGTTTCAAAAGGCGCAACGGCGAGATTTTCCCCGCCTTGATACACGAAGCACCGCTGATTGATGCCCTGGGCAAGCAGACCGGGTGGATGAGTTCGATTATCGACATTTCCAAGCAGAAACGCGCTGAAGAATTGGCCCGCCAGCAGGAAGAGAGGCTGCAGGCGACGTCCCGTCTGATCACCATGGGTGAGATGGCATCCAGTCTCGCCCATGAGCTGAGTCAGCCGTTGGCGGCCATCACAGCCTACAACGCCGGCTGCCTGAACCAGTTGGCGTCCGGCAGCAGCGAAACAAGTGAAATCGAGGATGCCCTGCGCAAGAGCGCAGACCAAGCCCGGCGCGCGGGACGAATCATTCGCCGCATCTACGAATTTGTCCGCCGTGCCGAGCCAAAGTCGGAGCCATGCAACGTTCACGCGCTGGTCGAAGAAGTGGTAGCCCTAGTGGAGAACGATGCGCGCCGTAATGGCATCCACATTCAGACCCACATTGAAGCAGCCTTGCCGGAAATTTCCGGCGATCGCATACTGCTCGGCCAGGTACTGCTGAACCTGATCCGCAACGCCATCGACGCCGAACGGGAGGTCACCAGCGAGCGCAGGCGAATTGAAATTGACGTGCAGCGAGACGGCGGTTATGTGCTGGTCAGGGTCTTTGATCACGGCTGTGGCATCGCCGAAGGCATTGCCTCACGCCTGTTCGAGCCGTTCTTTACTACCAAAGCGGAAGGCATGGGAATGGGACTCAACATCTGCCGATCGGTAATCGAAGGGCACCATGGACGGCTATGGTTCGAAGGCCAGCCCACAGGTGGTACGGTCTTCTCTCTCCGCCTGCCGATTGACAGCCCGTGAGCACGGTCTACCTGGTCGACGACGACGATGCCATTCGCGACTCGCTGCTCTGGCTGCTCCGCTCCCGTGGCGTCGAGGCAAGATCCTGGCCTTCGGCAGAAGCCTTTCTCGCCGATTATCGGCCGGAGATGCGTGGCTGCCTACTGCTGGACATTCGCATGCAGGCGATGAGCGGCCTGGAATTGTTCGAGTGTCTGCGCGCTCGCGACTGCCGCATGCCAACGATCTTTTTGACCGGCCATGGCGATGTACCGCAAGCCGTTCAGGCGCTCAAGGGCGGCGCCTTCGACTTCCTGGAAAAGCCGTATGACGATCAGGATCTTGGCGATCGACTGGTCGCTGCGCTTAACTTCGACCGCGAGCGCGCCGATCTGGCCATGTCTGCCGCAACCACCGAAGCCCGGCTGCAATCGCTCTCTGAGCGCGAGCGGGAAGTCATGGAAGGGATTCTGGCCGGCAAGTTCAACAAGGTAATAGCCGCAGAATTGAACATTGCGATGCGCACCGTGGAAGTCCATCGCGCCCATATCTTCGAGAAGATGAACGTCAAGTCCGCAGTCGAACTGGCGCAATTGCTGGCAGCGGGTGGCAAGTCCTGAGCGAACCTATTCCAGCTCGATCCAACGCCCGCGGCGGCGTAGCGTACGGACGCCGAAGTTGATTGCCGGGTGCCGATCGACAGCAGCATCGAGGACCTGGCGCAGCGCTTCGGTCAGGCGCTCCTCGCTTGGGATGCCGGTACCGGACTGATCGAGAAGAAAGCGCAGAACGTTTCGTGCCCGCGGTTCGGCGAGCCTGCGCAAGAGTTCCACAGCGACGGGAAACTCCGGCCGCGACGTCCCGAGATCGATCGTCGCCAGGTCGTCGAGCAAGTCGCTGGCCTCGGCAAAGCGACCAGCGGCATTGGCCAGGCGCGCAGCCGCTGCCGGGAAACGCGACTCGATGATCGGCAGGACCCGGTGGCGCAGATAGTTGCGCGAGTATCGGGTATCGGCGTTGCTTTCATCCTCGATCCACGACAGCCCTGCCGCGGTCGCGTAGTCCAGAACTTCCTCCCGTCCCACCGACAGCAGCGGTCTTAAGAGCCTGCCCGCGGATTCCCGCATGGCGCCCGCGCCACGCACGCCCGCGCCGCGAAGCAGGTTGAAGAGTACGGTCTCGGCCCGATCCTGGCCATGATGTGCCAGCAGCAACCAGTCGGCCGCCACTGCCTGTAGCCGCTGATGCCTTGCTCTCCTCGCAGCCGCCTCAAGGCCATCCGGGCTGGACCGGTCAACCGTTACTCGCTCGACGCGCAGGTCAAGACCATGACCGGAGCAAAGTTCGCTGCAAAATTGAGCCCACTGGTCGGCATTCTCGCTGAGCCCGTGATGGACATGGATGGCCGATAGCGGATGGCCCAGGCGCCGCACCACATCAAGCAAGACAACGGAGTCAATGCCACCGGAAAGTGCCAGGAGCAATTGCTCGCCCGACCGCACATGCCTGGCCAGGCAGGCGGCGACGGCATTCTCGACAGCGTTAGTGGATCGCGATTTCCTTGTACCGGCCATAGCTCATGATGCGCTCATAACGGCGCTCGACGAGCTCGGCCGGCGAAAGCGTCGACACTTGCTTCAGCGTGTCTTGCAGCGCCTTCTTGAGCGTCGTCGCCATGGCCCGATGGTCCCGATGGGCGCCGCCCAGGGGCTCATTGACTACGCGATCGATCAGGCCCAGCGCCTTCAGGCGCGAGGCAGTAATGCCCATGGTCTCGGCCGCATCGCCGGCCCTCTCGGCACTCTTCCAGAGTATCGAGGCGCAACCTTCGGGTGAAATCACCGAATAGGTGGCATATTGCAGCATCACCAGCGCATCGCCCACGGCAATCGCCAGCGCGCCGCCCGAACCGCCCTCACCGATGATGGTGGTAATGACCGGCACGGTCAGTTTTGCCAGTTCATAAAGGTTGCGCCCGATGGCCTCAGATTGACCCCGCTCTTCGGCATCGATGCCGGGATAGGCCCCTGGCGTATCGACGAACGTAAGGACGGGCATGCCAAAACGTTCCGCCAGTTTCATGAGCCGGAGCGCCTTGCGATAGCCCTCTGGGCGCGGCATGCCGAAGTTGCGGAAAATCTTCTCTTTGGTATCGCGCCCCTTTTGATGCCCGATGACCATGCAGGACTGGCCGTTGAAACGAGCCATGCCACCAACGATGGCATGATCGTCGGCAAAAGCGCGATCGCCATGCAATTCTTCAAAATCGGTGAACATGTGCTCGACATAGTCGAGCGTGTAAGGCCGCTGCGGATGACGCGCCACCTGGGCGATCTGCCAAGGCGTGAGCTTGCCGTAGATATCCTTGGTCAGCGTCTGGCTCTTGGTCTCCAGGCGGCCAATTTCCTCCGAAATATCGACGGCCGAATCGTCCTGCACAAAACGCAGTTGTTCGATCTTGCCTTCCAGCTCGGCGATGGGTTGTTCGAAGTCGAGGAACGTCGCTTTCATGATGGCAATTCTAGCAGTGCAGAAACGACAACGCCCCTTTCGGGGCGGTGTCGGTGTAAAGGGTTAGTCTGGCGCTGACCTACTTTCTCGCTCGTAGTGAGCAATATCATGGGCGCGGAGGTGTTTCACGGACCTGTTCGGGAAGGGAAGGGGTGGTTCCACCTTGCTATGGGCACCAGACTGAAAGGGTTGTGACCTGGGGCAAGCGCAGAGCTTGAAGCCAAGTCACGATGATTGGCAGAAGTGAAGTAAAGGGGCTGTGATTGTTAGCGCGGGTTGCGCCGAGCACGTTATTACGTGACTCAAGGTTATAGGGTCAAGCCGCACGGGCAATTAGTACTGGTCAGCTTAACGCATTACTGCGCTTCCACACCCAGCCTATCAACGCGGTGGTCTACCGCGACCCTTCAGGGGGATCAAGTCCCCGGGATATCTCATCTTGAGGCGAGTTTCACGCTTAGATGCTTTCAGCGTTTATCTCTTCCGTATTTAGCTACCCGGCTATGCCACTGGCGTGACAACCGGTCCACCAGAGATACGTCCACTCCGGTCCTCTCGTACTAGGAGCAGGTCCCCTCAAATATCCAGCGCCCACG
>PMIF01000114.1 GCA_003157035.1 Rhodocyclaceae bacterium | reverse complement strand
GGCGCCTTGGTGATGGATTTCTTCACTTATCCCGAGAGCGAGAAGTTCGCCACCGTGATCGGCAATCCGCCCTACGTTCGGGCTCGCGACGTTTGCCCATCGACACGACTGCACTTCTCGACGCAATTGCTCGACGGCCATGCCAACCTCTACCTGCATTTCATCGAGAAGTGCGTTCGCCATCTGCGCCCGGGCGGCGAACTGGTGTTCATCACGCCACGTGAGTTCCTCAAGGCGACCGCTGCCGCGCGTCTCAACACATGGCTCTACGAACAGGGCACGATCACTGATTACGAAGAGCTTGGTGATGCCAGGATATTCGAGGGCGTGGTGCCGAACTGCGCCATCTGGCGCTTTGAGAAGGGCAATCTGAGCCGGCGCACCGGCGATGGCCGACGCATGGTGCTGGCCGGTGGCCAGTTGTTGTTCACCCGCGGCATCTACAGCGTACCGCTGAACAGCGTTTTTGCCGTCAAGGTGGGTGCAGTATCGGGCGCCGACGACATCTTTGCCAACAGCAACCTCGGCAACACGGACTTCGTCTGTTCCAAGACGGCGCAGGACGGCACCATTCGGCGCATGATCTTCGACCAGCCCCTGCCCTACCTCGAGCAGTTCAAGGAGCAATTGCTGGCGCGCCGTGTCGCCCGTTTCGACGAGCGCAACTGGTGGCAGTGGGGACGGCGGCACCACGTCTCCGAGCGGCCGCGCATCTATGTCAATCACAAGACGCGCAAGACGCGGCCGTTTTTTCTGCATCAATGCCAGAACTACGATGGCTCGGTGTTGGCGATGTTTCCGCATCGTAGCGGGCTCACCGATCAGGACCTGAACCGGCTGACCGACATGCTCAACGACGTCGATTGGCACGAGCTCGGTTTCGTCTGCGACGGCCGCTATCTGTTCGGCCAACGCAGTCTGGAAAACTCATTGTTGCCGGAAGACTTCTCGGCCTACGAAGTGGGAGGAATCGTCTGATGGTGCCGCGTCTCACTACTGCGCTTACCGGTCCTCTGCTCGATCTCGAGCGGCGCTTTCTTGATGCCGAGACCAGCATTGAACATTGGCTGCGCGGCTGGTGGCAGGAACACACACCGCCTTTCTACGCCTCAGTCGATTTGCGCAACGCTGGTTTCAAAGTCGCACCGGTGGATACCAATCTATTCCCGGGTGGCTTCAACAACCTGAATCCGGATTTCGACTCGCTGTGCGTGCAGGCAGCGATGGTGGCGATCGAGAAGATCTGCCCGGAGGCGAAGAACCTGCTGCTGGTGCCCGAGAGCCACACGCGCAACCAGTACTACCTGATGAACCTGGCTCGCCTGGCCAGCATCCTGCGGCATACCGGTCTCAACGTGCGCATCGGTTCGCTGCTTGCCGACGTGACCGTGCCAACGACCATCGATTTGGCCGACGGGCAGTCCCTGGTGCTCGAGCCGCTGCGCCGGCTCGGCGCCACCGGTAGCCGGCTTGGCCTGGATGGCTTCGACCCGTGCGCAATCCTGCTCAACAACGATTTGTCGGCCGGCGTTCCGGAGGTTTTGCGTGGCCTCGATGAACAGTATGTGATTCCGCCTTTGCACGCCGGCTGGCATGTGCGGCGCAAGTCCGGGCATTTCGCTGCCTATCAGGATGTCGCCGTGGCCTTTGCCCAGCACCTTGATTTCGATCCATGGCTGATCAATCCGGAATTCGGCGTCTGCGGCGCGGTCGACTTCCACGAGCGCGCCGGCGAAGAATGTCTGGCAGCGCAGGTCGACGCTGTGTTGCAGCGGATCCGCGCCAAGTACAGCGAATACGGCATCGACAGCCAACCATTCGTCATCGTCAAGGCCGATGCCGGCACCTATGGCATGGGCGTCATGACGGTACGCGATGCCAGCGAAGTCAGGGGCCTGTCGCGCCGGCAGCGCAACAAGATGGCGGTCGGCAAGGAGGGGTTGTCGTTCACCGAAATGATGATTCAGGAGGGTGTGCCGACCTGCGAAACCGTCGCCGACGGTACTGCTGAGCCGGTCATCTATATGATCGACCGCTATGTCGTCGGCGGCTTCTACCGGGTCAATTCGCAGCGGCGGGTGGACGAGAATCTCAATGCTCCGGGGATGCGCTTCGAGCCGCTGGCCTTCGAAAGCTGTTGCACACTGCCAAACTGTTGCCTGGGCCCGGATGCGCCGCCAAACCGCTTCTATGCCTATGGCGTCATCGCCCGCCTGGCGCTGATCGCCGCCGCTCTGGAGCTCGAAGCCGGCGAGCAGGCGGCGCCGTGAGATTCTGGCTGGCGTTGCTCGGCGCCTTGCTGATTTCCGCCTGTGGCCGGGACGTACCCTATGCCCAGGAATCCTACGTCTTCGGCACCCGTGTCGAGGTGCTGGTCTGGGGCGAGCCCGAGGCCAAGGCGCGAACGGCCGTGGCCGAGGTTTTGCGCGAATTCGACCGCCTGCACCGTACCTACCACGCCTGGCAGCCCTCGGAGATGACAGCGCTGAACGATGCGATCGCTGCCGGACAGACGCATCAAGTGACGGCGGAATTCGCCGGCTACATACGCCAGGCACAGGCGCTGGCGGCCGCCGGCGAGTACCTCTTTGATCCAGGGATTGGCCGTCTGGTGGCGCTTTGGGGTTTTCACGACGACAGCTTCAAGGCCCAGCTGCCGCCTGCCGACAAACTCGACGAACTAGTACGGGCGCGGCCGTCAATCGGTGACCTCAGCATCGACGGCAATACCGTCAGTAGCCGCAACCGGGCCGTCGCCCTCGATTTTGGCGGCTACCTCAAGGGCGTGGCTCTGGATCGCGCGGCGGCGATTCTCAAGAGCCACGGCATTGCCAACGCGCTGATCAACATCGGCGGCAACGTCATGGCGCTGGGCAGCAAGGGCGGCAAACCCTGGCGCGTCGGTATCCAGCACCCACGCCAGACGGCGCCGCTGGCCACTCTGGATCTCGCCGATGGTGAGGCCATAGGTACTTCCGGCGACTATCAGCGCTACTTCGAGATCGCCGGCCGGCGGTATTGCCACCTGATCGATCCGCGCAGCGGCCAGCCGGCCAGCGGCACGCAGGCGGTGACTGTCCTGATTGCCAAGGGTGACGCCGCCGGCATGTGGTCCGACGTCGCCAGCAAACCGTTGTTCATTGCCGGCGACGACTGGCGGCGTCTTGCCGGCAAATTGAACGTTGACCACGTTCTGCGCGTGGACGCTCAGGGCGCGGTAGCGATGACCGACGCCATGAAGGCGCGCGTTACAATGACCGAACCATGATCGGACTGCTCATGATTACGCACGGCAGCTACGGCGAGTCGCTGCTTCAGTGCGCCTGCCACGTTCTCAACAAGCGGCCGCCACAACTGTTGCAGTTGGGCGTGGCAGCCCAAGACGATCCTTTGGACCTGCTGCCGATCGCCCGCGATCTGCTGGCGACGGTCGATCACGGGGATGGCGTCTTGATCCTGGTCGACATCTTCGGTGCCACGCCGGCCAACATCGCCATGAAACTGTTGCAACCAGGAAAGGTCGAAGGCGTCGCTGGCGTTAATTTGCCGATGCTGGTGCGAGCGTTAACCTATCGCGAAAAGGGCATGGCGACGCTGGTGGCAAAGGCCGTCGCCGGAGGTCGCGACGGTGTCCTGCAGATGGAAAATTAAGGAGATGAAGTGCCGAAGGTCGAAGTTGAAATCGTAAACAAGCTGGGTTTGCATGCGCGCGCCTCGGCGAAGCTGACGCAGATGGCTGGCAGCTATCCGTGCGAAGTGTGGATGGAGCGAAACGGCCGCCGCATCAATGCCAAGAGCATCATGGGCGTGATGATGCTGGCTGCCGGCAAGGGCGCCAGGGTTGTGATCGATTGCGAAGGCGAGCGCGCCGAGGAGGCGCTGGCCTCGCTTCAGGTGCTGGTCGCCAGCAGGTTTGGCGAACACGAATGAGTTCGCAGCGATGACTTTTTCCTTGCACGGCCTGGCGGTCTCTTCCGGCATCGCCATCGGCCGGGCCCACCTGGTGTCGCACGCGACGCTCGAAGTGGCGCACTATCAGGTGCGCGAGAAGGAAGTGGCGGGGGAAATCGAGCGCTTCGACCTTGCCGTCGATGTGGTTCGCGCTGAGCTGGAAACCCTCCACGGCGAAGCGTCGTTACCCGGCACGCCTTCCGAGGTGGCGGCCTTTGTCGGCATTCATGCCATGATCCTCGAGGATCCGCTGCTTACCGAGGTGCCGAAGGATCTGATCCGCGGGCGTCGCTGCAATGCCGAATGGGCTTTGGTGCAGCAGATGGAGCAGTTGGTCAGCCAGTTCGAGGATATCGAGGACGGCTACCTGCGCGAGCGCAAGCATGATGTCGTCCAGGTCGCCGAGCGTGTGCTCAAGGCCCTGATGGGCAAGGGGCGGAAGATCGGTCGCCGCGGCAAGGACGAAGACTTGATCATCGTCGCCCACGATCTGTCCCCGGCCGATACCATTCAGTTCAAGAAGCTGAAGATTGGCGGCTTCGTCACCGACCTTGGTGGCGCGACATCGCATACGGCGATTGTCGCCAGGAGCCTTGCCATCCCGGCGGTGGTCGGCTTGCATCACGCGCGGCCGCTGGTTCGCGAAGACGACCTGCTGATCGTCGATGGCACGCGCGGTGTTCTCATCGTCCAGCCCGATGAGCGCGTGCTCGAAGAATATCGGCTGCGCAAGCGCGAACTCGAACTCGAACGGACCAAGCTCAAGCGCCTGAAGACGGCCCGTTCGGCGACGCTCGACGGCGAGGAAGTGGCCCTCTACGCCAACATCGAATTGCCCCAGGATACCGAACAGGTGAAGGATGTCGCCGCCGATGGCATTGGCCTGTTTCGTACTGAATTCCTGTTCATGAACCGCGACGATCTGCCCGATGAGGACGAGCAGTTCGACGCCTACAAGGCAGTCGCGAAAGCCATGGCCGGTTGCCCGGTGACCATCCGTACGCTTGACATCGGCGCCGACAAGACGATCAAGGCGATGTCCGGCGGCGAGCGCCAGACGCCGAATCCGGCGCTCGGTCTGCGTGCCATTCGCTACTGTCTGGCCGAACCGCAGATGTTTCTCACCCAGTTGCGAGCGATCCTGCGCGCCTCTCACTACGGCAAGGTGAGAATCCTGATCCCCATGCTGGCCCATGCGATCGAGATCGAGCAGACACTGGCGATGATCGAGCAGGCCAAGGCCCAGTTGCGCGACAGCCGGCACAAGTTTGACGAGAGCATCAAGGTCGGCGGCATGATCGAAATTCCGGCGGCGGCGCTGGCGCTCGGACCCTTCGTCAAGCGACTGCAATTTCTGTCGCTCGGCACCAATGACCTCATCCAGTACACGCTGGCCATCGATCGCACCGACGAGGCAGTGGCGCATCTTTACGACCCCTTGCATCCAGCCGTCCTGCGCCTGGTTGCCCAAACCATCGCCGCCGGCAGCCGCATGGATGTGCCGGTGGCTGTCTGCGGCGAGATGGCCGGTGATCCGGCGATGACGCGCTTGCTTATCGGCATGGGCCTGCGACAATTCTCGATGCACCCGTCGCAGATACTCGAGGTGAAGCAGCAGGTGGTCATGGCTGACGCCGACCAGTTGACGCAGAAGGTCAGTCGCCTGCTGCGCTTTGACGATCCGGAAAAATTGCGCGAGCAGGTTGGGCGCCTGAATGAAAACAGGCCCTAGCCGTATCGGGCCGGGCGCTTGATTGACAAGCCATGGGGCTCCGCGCAGAATCTGCCGCTTCCATCCACCCCGGAGATGCCCAATGAAATTGCCTGTGAAGACGATGACGATTGCCATCGCCGCGGCGCTGATCGCTGTCGGTTGTAGCAAGAAGGAAGAAGCCGCGCCTGCCGCCGCGCCGCAACCGACCGCTCCGCCACCGCTGCTAGTCAAGCTGGGCCACGCGGCGCCATTGACCGGGCCACAGGCCCACATCGGCAAGGACAACGAGAACGGCGCTCAGATGGCGGTTGATGACGCCAATGCCGCCGGTATCGTCATCGCCGGCCGGCCCCTGAAGATCGAGTTGCAAGGCGAAGACGATCAGGCCGACCCGAAGCAGGGCATCCTGGTGGCGCAGAAGCTGGTCGATGCCAAGGTCAATGCCGTCATCGGCCACCTCAACTCGGGCACTACGATTCCCGCGTCGAAGATCTATTCCGACGCCGGCATTCCGCAGGTATCGCCTTCGGCGACCAACCCGACCTACACCCATCAGGGCTTCAAGACCACCTTCCGCGTCATGGCCAACGACGAGCAGCAGGGCCGCGTGCTCGGTGCCTACGCCGGCAATCAGCTGAAGGCAAAGACCGTGGCGATCGTCGACGACAAGACCGCCTATGGCGAGGGTCTGGCGGGCGAGTTCAAGAAGGCCGCGGTTGTCGCTGGGGTCAATATTGTCGCCGAGGAGCACACCGACGACAAGGCCGTGGACTTCAAGGCCATCCTGACCAAGATAAAGGGCAAGAAGCCCGACCTGATCTTCTACGGTGGCATGGATCCACAGGCGGCGCCGATGGCCATGCAGATGAAGCAACTCGGCATCAAGGCAAAGCTCTTGATGGGCGACGGCGGCTGCACCTCCGAGTTCGTCAAGAACGCCGGCGATGCTGCCGACGGCCATTACTGCTCGCTACCGGGCATTCCCTACGACAAGATGCCGGGCGGGCCGAAGTTCATCGAGCGTTTCAAGGCCAAGTACGGCGACATCCAGCTCTACGCACCCTATGCCTACGATGGGGTGATGGTCGTTGTCGATGCGATCAAACGCGCCCAGTCCGCCGATTCGGC
>PMIF01000162.1 GCA_003157035.1 Rhodocyclaceae bacterium | reverse complement strand
GCGCCTGAAACATGCGGCAGCTTACCTTGCTCTACCTCTGTGCCCACGGTGCGCGGCATTCCTGGTTTCGGCTCAAGTGGCTGGTCGATCTGCCCTACGTGCTGCAAAGCAAGGCATGGGATTGGCCTGCCTTGTTTGCCAAGGCGCGCCGCATGGGCTGCGAAGACGCGCTGCGGCTGGGGCTGGTGCTGTCGCAGCGCTTGCTTGGCTGGGTGCCACCAGCCGAGGTGACGGCATGGCTCGCGGCCGGCCGCAATATGGATTGGGCGTGCAGGGAAGTCGAGTTTGCGCTTGCCGAACCGGCCGAGTGGGCAGAGCCGGGGCAGGTGCCGACGCCGATGCGCGTGCGCTGGCGCCAGCGCATCTACAAGTGGCGGCTGTACCGCAACTGGCGTGCGCGGCTGCGCGAGCTGGCCCGCCTGGGCACGAGCATGGAAGACTGGCAGCTTCTGCCGCTGCCTGACCGCCTATTCTTTCTCTACTTTCTGCTGCGGCCGGTTCTGATCCTTTGGCGGAAGTTTAGACGCGGGTGAGGGCGGGGGTGTTGTGCCTGGCGGCACAACCTACGGTACAACCTACGGCGCTCGCCACCGGTCATCGCGTCTGCGGTATGCTATAGGCATGAGCGACATTGGTGAATTGCCAACCAACCGCAACTTGCGTATAGTGGCGCCGTGAGAGCGTTGTTCGTAGAACTGCCGGCCTTTTCTCGGTTCCGGGCGGATTACTTGGCTGACGATACTCTCAGGGCCTTGCAGAATGACCTACTTGCGAATCCGGAAGCCGGCGACGTAATCGAAGGCACCGGCGGGCTGCGCAAGCTGCGCCAAGCGGATCCGCGGCGAGGGAAGGGCAAACGCGGTGGGCTGCGAGTGATCTATTTCTGGTGGCAATGCGGCAGGCAGTTCTGGCTCTTCACTCTGTACGATAAAGACGAACTGGATGACTTGAGCGCAAGAGACAGAAAGGCGCTTAGGGATCTGCTGAAACGGGAGTTGGAAGCGAGACGATGAAAAAGCGAGACCTGTTTGCCGAGATTGTTGAGGGCTTCGATGCTTTGGCCGACGAGCGAACCGGCAAGCGCACGCTGCGCACCCACACGGTGGATTTCAAGCCAGCTCCGGAGATTAGCGCCGACGAGTTGCTGGCTTTGCGAGAGCGGCTGCACCTGTCGCGGCCGGTATTCGCCCGTTACCTGCGCACCAATCCCCGCACGCTGGAGAATTGGGAGCAGGGTCGGGCACGTCCCAACGCCCAGGCAGCATTACTGATTCGTCTGGTTGAGCGCTACCCGGATACTGTCGAAAGGCTTGCGGCCGTTTGAGAATGGGGTGTTGTGCCTGGCGGCACACGATTCAAGGTTCGCAGCTGCGCCCAGCACCTTGCCGGTAGATGGCCAACAACCTATACTCGGCTCATGCAAAAGAAATCGCTGATTCAGCAGAACCCACATCTCAAGAACGCCAAGGCCTATCAGGCCGCGTTGCGGGTTAACGTTTTGTCTTCGATGGCCGTTGAAGGGGTCCGCAAGTCTGCCGAAAGAGCCATTAAGCCGACAGTCGTCAAGGCGGCAAGGGCCTAGCTCCGGCGCAGCACAGCGCGGAATACGTCTTTCATCGGCTCGTAGTCCCGACTCATGCTGGATTGCACCGCGGCAAAGTAAGCTTGCCGCCTGCGCCCTTTGATTCCGGAGAAATCGAGCAGAGACAGCCCGGCCTGCAAGGCCATCAGCGTAGCCAGCATTCGTGCCAAGCGACCATTGCCATCCCGAAAGGGATGAATGAGAACAAGCTCGCAATGGGTGTCGGCCAAGGCCGTGACGACTCTCTCGGGATCTTGAAAATTGCAGGGGGAATGAGTCGTAAGCACTTTAGATTCCAACTCGTTCATCAATCGAGGCACTTGGGCTGCCATTGCAAAGGCAAAACTTCCCTTGCCGATATTGACCTGCCGGTGCTCACCAGCCCAGGGATACACGTCGCCAAGCCATCGGCTGTGCAGGCCGCAAATGTCGGCAGCCGTGAAACGATGATCGGCGGAATAGTTGTGGATCGCCCAGTCGGTGGCTTCAATCAGCTTGATCGCCTCGAAGGCGTCCATTTCGCGCCGCCGCCGAATGCCCAGCAGGTTGCGCAACACCCGTCCGCGCGAACCCGGCTCGAACTGAGCTTCGGCCAAACCGCCGACGTCATAACGACTGGTCATCTGTGCTCCGGATTGCAGAACCCAGAGCATCGTATAGCCGGCACCTAAGCAGCGCAAGGCGTGTTCAAGGCGGGGTGTTGTGCCTGCGGCACAACCGACGGGTGGTCGGGGGGCATGTTGTGCCTGGCGGCACAACCTACGGCACTTGACACGGGGAGGCCTCATCAGGGTTCGGCGTCATGCGGCTAAAAGGCCGGCTGTTTGCCACGGCTCACATGCCAAACAGCCAGGACTTCGACTGCTTCTGGTGTGACGCGGTAGTAGACGAAGTACCGAATGCGACCTACCAGCAGACGGCGGACACCCTTAGCCTTGGCACCCATATAGGCGGAGCCGATGCCAGGCTGTTGTGCCAATAGAGCCAAAGCCTCGCCGATATCTGTGCGAACCGCACCTGGTGCGGTAGGTCGGTTCTCGGCCCACCACTCGGCGGCGTGATGTATATGCGATGCAGCACGCGCTGATACCTTAACGCGAAGCACCGTCGTTAACCGTACTTGCGCAGGCTTTCTAGAAGTTTTTCGGCCGAGACGAATTCGCCTCTTTCAATCTCGGCGACGGCGGCGAGCAACTCATCTTCGTCTTCCGGCGAGAGGGCAAACGGCTCCTCGGGCTCGCGTGAAAGCACGGTTACGATGGAGCCCTCGACGAGGGGTAGTCCCTCGACGACGATCTTCCCGCCGACAACAGTACCAGTAGTGACTTGCATGGGCAAAATGATACTCCTACGTGCGTAACTGGTGCGATATTGACCTCGGACCTGCGCATCTACACGTGGCGGCCAGACCGCAGCTGGCGTGTGCGGCTGCGCGAACTGGCCCGCCTGGNNCTCTACTTTCCGCTGCGGCCGTTTCTTGTGCTTTGGCGGCGGTTCAGGCGGGGGTGATGATGGGGTGTTGTGCCTGGCGGCACAAGCTGCGGCGCTTGCTAGAATGGACCGATGGACTTTGAGCTTGTCGGTGGCATCAGCGGAATCGAGACAATTGCGGAGGGACATGGGATCCGTGAATTGGCTCGGCTGCGCCGGATCTACGGCGCCAGGAACTGGAAGAAGAAGAAAGGAACCGCTACCGTTCGGTTTAGTGATGGTGCGGTGGCTGTAGTTGAGCTACATTGGTACGAGGCGCACGGTATCGGCCGGCGCGAGGAAAAGATCAAGACCATCCAGCAGGTGCTGCCATGACTCAATTTGTTGTTTGTCTGGACAATCGCGACTATGCGGCCTCTCTGGAGCGGGGCAAGCTCTATTCGGTGCTCGATGATGAGACGGGGCGGCAACTGGGTCTGCTGAGAATCGTGGATGAGAGCGGCGAGAGTTATCTTTATCCAGCCGCTCGGTTCGCTGCGATTGTCGTGCCCCAGGAAATTGCCGTGCGTCTTGCCGCGTAGTGGAGTCGTTGTTCGGCAGCGCTCGCGCATTCAAGGAATTGGTCGGGCAATCGGCGGCGGAATGAGGAAGCGTTGTGCCTGGCGGCACAACCTACGGCTCAACCTACGTGCCTCGCGGGGAAATGTTGTGCCTGGCGGCACAACCTACGGCACTGAATTCGGCGGCGCGCTCGGCGTTCTTCGGGTCTTCGCGCACCATTTCGGNNGGGGGGGAGCTCAGTATTTCACCGCAGCCTCAATAACCCGCCTCCCGTTGATGGCGCATAGCCAATATCACCGCCGTGACACCATCAAATCGGTACAGGGCAACATAACCACTGTCTCCAAAGTCAATCATCCATTCCCGAAACTCGGGATCCATGCCGTCGGCGGGACGTCCGACGCCGGGCTGTTGCGTAAGGATCTTCACGCTCTCGCGAATGGCTTTGATTGCGCGATTGGCAGCGTCTCTATTTTTCTCAGCCAAGAACCGATGCAGACGTTGCACATCCCGCAGCGCAGCGGGTGACCAGATCACATTCGTCATCTGGGCTCAGGCGTGTGGCTGTGGGGGCTCGATATCNNTGGCCTTGCTCCAACTTGGCCAGCCAGGCGTCCGCTTCAGCAGCCGTCACATGCAAGCCCGTGGACTGGTATTCCTGCCAGGCCCGCAAGCCGTCCTGGCGAAACGCCTCGCGCCGTTCTTCACGCTCCACGTACTGACTGATCGCTTCGCGCATGAGCCAATGCGATGTCCGCTGACGCGCGTCGGCAAGGCGTTTCANNACGCGCTTTGGTCTCAGCATCCAACTTGATCGCCACTGGGCGAACTGCGATTCCGCTCATTTTGACTCCTAGGTATCGAATGGTAATACCGCGCCATACCGGATCATAGTCGATTGAGTGGCATACGGCAACCCGCTGTCCGGCGTCACCGGCTTGTGTCTCGATCCGCATGATCTGTTCCTGTCGAAGCTTGCGGCGGGACACGCAAAGGACGTCGAGATCGTCAAGGCCATGATCGAATATGGCTTGGTCGACAAGACCAGATTGCTTACGCTTGCCGCGAAGATCCCCAATCCCGAGGATGACCTTTCCCGCGCGGCACGAATTAAGGCGCGCATTGAACGACTGTACAGCAGGGGCGAATGATCGCGGCAGAATGAAGTGTTGTGCCTTCGGCACAACCTACGGGTGGTCGCATCGGCGAGGGGGTGTTGTGCCTGGCGGCACAACCTACGACACCGTGGGCTTTTCGGGGGCGGTCGGGTAAGATGACTCAACATAAATGGAGCACAGGAGCACAGGATGACCACAGTTCAACTTCAGTTACCTGATGAACTGGTCCAGGATGCACAAGCCGCCGGCCTGCTCACGCCGGAGGCCATCGAAGGTATGCTGCGCGAACAGCTCAGGAAGCAGGCCGGCGAGGCCTTGCGCGCCATGTGGGCACGCATGCCGCGCGAGGAACTGACACCGGAGGTCGAGCGGATGATCGCCGAGGAGATACAGGTAGTGCGCGCCGTGAAGCGCAAGCGGTCCGCCAGCTGATGCGCTTGGTTCTCGATACCAACGTGGCCATCGCCGGCCTGTTGTGGAGCGGGCCACCAAACAGGCTGATCAATCTGGCCATCGACGAAGCTGTCCAACTATCGAGCAGCCCGGTCTTGCTTGACGAGCTGGCAGAAACGCTACGCCATCCGAAGTTCGCCAAGCGTATCAGATCAGTCATGGTTTGACTCCCAATGGGGCACCAACTGCTATTGTACTGTCGCAAGCCGCAGCCCGGCCAGCATGAATGATGCCATCCAAGCCATGTCGTCCAATTCGGCGGCGCGCTCGGCGTTCTTCGGGTCTTCGCGCACCATTTCGGCGACCGACCGAGCACATTGTTGTGCCTGCGGCACAACCTACGGGTGGTCGGGGGGGTAATGTTGTACCTGGCGGCACAACCTACGGGTGGTCGGGGGGGTAATGTTGTACCTGGCGGCACAACCTACGGCACTGGTTGAAAACCAGGCCGAGCCCATGTCAGGCATGGGTATGCGCCGGCTGCGCGACGAGGCGCACGCCAAGGGCTGCGCAGACACGGCTGATTGTATCGAAACGCGGTTCACTGCCTGGCCGGAGGGCCTTGTATAGGGCTTCCCGTGTGATACCGGAATCCTTCGCAACCTGCGTCATCCCCCGCGAGCGGGCAATATCGCCGAGCGCAGCCGCCAGCAGTGCCGGGTCGTTCTCTTCAAGAACGGTAGTAAGGTACGCCGCAATGTCTTCTTCGCTGTTTAGGTACTCAGTTGCATCGAACTCGGGGAGTTCGGAAACTTTGATTTTCTTGGTCATGTTTCAATCCTCCAAAAACTCTGCCAGTTCGATGGCCCTATTGATGTCGGCCTGCTGCGTTGATTTGTCTCCGCCGCCAAGCATCACGATTAGCACGTTGCCCTTCTGGATCTAGTACATGCGCCAGCCTGGCCCGAAATGTTCGCGCATCTCGTACACACCCTCGCCCACCGGCTCAACGTCGCCCAGGTTACCGAGCTGAACCTTACGCAATCGCTTGTTGAGGCGTTGCCTGGTCAATCCATCCCTCAGCCCCTTGAGCCAGTCGGAGAATTCTTCGAGACGTTTTACCGTGTAGGTCATATTCAAAGCGTAATCGAATGATTACATCTCGTCAAGCACAGCCGTAGGTTGTGCCTTGCGGCACAACCTACGGGCGAATCGGCAATCTGGTGTTGTGCCTACGGCACAACCTATCAGGTGGTCGGAGGCGATTGACAAGGAATTCAGCACGCGACCAGCCGATCGCGAATCCAGGCTGCCAGCTCAGTCTCCGCAAGCTTCCCGGCCGCCAAGGACATCATGGTCAAGACGCACTCTGCGTCCGTCGCGGCCAGTTCACTGCCATTCAATCCGAGAAATAGTTCCGCTGCGATAAGAGCCGCGCGCTTGTTGCCATCGACAAAGGGATGGTGGCGACAAAGACCGAAGGCATACGCGGCGGCGAGATCGGCAATATCCGGTGTGTTGTGCGCCGCCAGGTTTCGCGATCGGGCCAGTGCCGAATCGAGCAGCCCCTGATCTCGAATGCCGGCCGCACCCCCGTGCTCCGCCAGCTGCTGGCCATGCGCGGCGAGGATGACGGAACGCTCAAGCCAGACCCAAGCCATTCAGGCGGTTACTTGGCCAGTTCGCGCAGCGCATTGCGGCGCTTTTTCATGACCTTTTCCGCCGCGCGCATTTGAACTTCGAAGCTCGGATCGTGTGGCGTAACCACATATCCATCCGGCGTTTCGGTCAGAAAGACGCAATCGCCCTTTTCCAGCTTCAACTGCACCAGCACTTCCTTTGGCAGGATGACGCCAACGGAATTGCCGATTTGTGTGAGCTTGAGCATGTGCACGGCGGCCCCCGAAGGCGTTGTTATAACAATTGTAATACTACGAGGCTATGGACGGGGATGGCAAGGGGCACGTGCTGCAAAGCAAGGCCTGGGATTGGCCTGCCTTGTTCGCCAAGGCACGCCGCATTGGCTGCGCAGATGCACTGCGGCTGGGGCTGATCCTTTGGCGGAAGTTCAGGCGGGGGTGAGGCGGGGTGTTGTGCCTGGTGGCACAACCTACGGCACAACGTACGGCTCTGCCTGGGGTATGCTATACGCATGTTTGGTATTCAGAATGTGGCGCGGTCTGCCAGTGCATCTCGATCTGGATTGGCCACCGCCGTCATGCTATTGCATGATTGCAATATATTGCTACAATGCAATATATAAGGGCGCGCTTGATTGCCCAGGCCAAGGAAGTCCGTGACGACGATTCGATCATTGATATCGTAGTCTGGGAGTTGGCGGAGCCGCTTTTGCCCTGTACGCACCTTTATAAGTACCGGCTATTCTTTGGGCGCCCAGGGGAATGCTTCGTACGCTACGACAACGAGCGCGGCAAGGGCGATCACCGGCATGTCGGCGAGGTGGAGTTCGACTATGAATTCATCTCCCTGGATGCGTTGTTGGCTGATTTCGAGCGCGACGTAACGAACTGGAGGAAGCGATGAAAGCCATCATCGAGGTAAGTCGCAAGGGTTCTGTCTTCAATGCGGTACGCGAGCAGATCGCGGCAGCGAAACGAGGCCATGCGACGGACTATCGCTTGTCGTTCGAGTCGGCACGCACGCTGTTCGCAGAAGTGACCCCGGCGCGCCTTGACTTACTGAATACCTTGCATGCGATGGGACCAGTGAGTATCTACGCTTTGGCGAAGACATCCGGACGCAACTATTCAAACGTCCATGCGGACATTGGTCGTCTCATCGATCTCGGACTGGTGGAGCGCGCCAGCGACGAAGCGGTTTTTGTTCCGTTTGAGGCCATCGAGATTCGCATGGCACTGGCGCACGCTGCTTGACGTAAAGGGCAAGGGGTGGGGTGTTGTGCCTGGCGGCATAACCAACGGCACTGATACGAATTTGGGAAGAACTTCCGCTTTACAGAACCCGTCTGGCGGATCACAATAGCGCATGATTCACTCGTTTGCCTGTCTCGACACCGATGCACTTTTCCATAGCCGGGCAGTGCCGCGGTTTAGGAACATAGAGCGCGTGGCCAGACGCAAGCTCTTGCAGCTACATGCGGCCGTCGAGTTGGCCAGCTTGAGGATTCCCCCAGGTAACCAGCTCGAAGCCCTCAAGGGCGACCGTAAGGGGCAACACAGTATCCGCGTCAACGACCGGTGGCGTGTGTGCTTTGTCTGGCGACAAGATGGCGCGCATCAGGTCGAAATTGTGGATTACCACTAGGAGATGAACATGGCTGTATTGCTTGACGAAATCCACCCCGGTGAGATCCTGCTGGAGGACTTCATGAAGCCAATGGGAATTACGGCTCGTCAGCTCGCGTCCGACATCGACGTATCGCCCAGCCGGATTAGCGAATTGGTGAACGGCACTCGCCCGATCACTGCCGATACCGCGCTGCGTCTAGGTTTGTTCTTCGCGATGGACCCGCGCTTTTGGTTGAATCTGCAGACCGAGTACGACATGCGGGTTACCACCCGCACATCGCAAGAAGCGATTGCGCCGCGCATTCGTGTTTTTCATCGTGAGGCGGCATAGTTGTGCCTGGCAGTGTTGTGCCTGCGGCACAACCTACCGCCTGGGCACGAGCATGGAAGACTGGCAGCTTCTGCCCTTGCCTGACCGCCTATTCTTTCTCTACTTTCCGCTGCGGCCGTTTCTTGTGCTTTGGCGGAGGTTCAGACGGGCGTGAGGGTGGGGGCGTCAGTATCACTCGGCGCCAGGCCAGCGGTACAATCTCTACCATCTCCACGAAGGTAGTAGCCATGGGAAATCAACTCGAATTGCTCGAAGCCGAGGCGCTGAAGTTGTCGGTCGGAGAACGCGCTGCCTTCGCTCAGCTATTGCTCGCCAGTCTCGACGAGGACGCCGAGATCGAGGAAGCATGGGCCGTCGAAACCGAACGCCGAATTGCGGACATCGAGAGTGGCGCGGTACAAGTCATTCCGATTGCTGATGCACTTGCTCAGGTTCGTGCGGCGCTGAAGTGAAGCTTGTTGTTGCCCCGCCTGCCCTTGCTGAACTTCATGACGCGGCGGCGTTCTATACCTTGAAGGCAAACGTCAAGCCGGTCTCGCGTTTCTGGCCGAATTCGAGCGAACCGCCAAGTTCGTACTTGAGAATCCACTGTTGGGCTCGGAATTCCGTGGGACTCGTCGCCGATACATTCTTCGCCGGTTCCCATACAGCATCATCTATCAGGTCACAACAGCAGAACTTCGAATTGTTGCCGTTGCTCATCACAGGCGGCGCCCTGGCTACTGGGCAGGCCGAAAGTAGGGCGTAGGTTGTGCCGCAGGCACAACATGTTTTCCTTGCCACCTCTTTCGAACGAGGAGATCGAGGCAGAGATTAAGGCCGCGCGCCAGGAACGCGCCCACGGCGCGCGGCATTCCTGGTTTCGCCTCAAGTGGCTGGTCGATCTACCCTACCTACGTGCTGCAAAGCAAGGCTTGGGATTGGCCTGCCTTGTTTGCCAAAGCGCGCCGTATGGGCTGCGCGGATGCATTGCTGCTGGGGCTGGTGCTATCGCAGCGCTTGCTTGGATGGGCCCCGTAGTGCTCGTGTTCGGGCGGCACGATGACCCAACCCGAGGTCCGTTTCGCGGCCGCGACGATGCGCTTCTTCCGGCTGAGCCGGGACAGCACCGGTGACCGCCAGGTTGGTAGGAGCCCTGCCGAGAAGCGCAGCGAATTCCGCTCGCTCGAAGAGGTAGCGTTGCTGGGCTTGGATATGCCGAAGCGCTTCGTCAGGAGACATTGCTTTCGAGAGACGTCGTAATAGTCAACAGCATTTGCGAATAGTAACGTTCAGTGTATATATGTGCAAAGTCGTTTGCCGTTCGGCGCCGGGCCGCCGCCGGTTAGATATGGCCTCTTTGCCTGTGTTTCGCTGGAGTGGCACACCCAATGGCAAAGTAATTCACAGGCCAATAGCAAAGTCAATTGCTTGCGCTAAAGCAAAGTGTATTTCATGGGAATAGTAAAGTACATTTCTGACGAATGGCAGAGTAAAATTATTGAGAATATCAATGTGAATTTATGAACTCACTACCAGACAAACCGAAGGGCAACCCGACGCTTGCAGTTGCACTGAAGACGCTCAAGCGGCTCCAGGAAAAGCACAACGGCGTTGTTGAATCCTCGGACATCAAGAGCGACGAGCAGCGCACCGTGTTGGTCGACACGGGGTTCCTGAGGCCAGTGATGAAGGGNNTGGTACATCTGTGGCAGCCCGAGCGACAACGACGGAGACACCACGGCGTGGTACGCGTCCTTTTGGGCCTTCGTTTCAGGCTACCTGGGCAAGCGCTTCGGCAAGCGGTACTGCCTGAACCCTGAGGGATCGCTGATGCTCCACACAGGCAACACCACCGTACCCAGGCAGGTTACATGCGTCACGATCAACAGCGGCACATCCAAGGTCGATCTGCCCTTCGACACCTCACTGCTTGTGTATCCGGACAAAAATCGGGTTCCCATTGCACGCGTTGAGATCCGAGGCCTGCAAGTCTGGCCCGTTGCCGAGGCCCTGTGCCTGGTCGGCCCTTCGTTCTTCGTAAACAACCCGCGTGAGGCCGAGATCGCGCTGGCCACCATTCGCAATGCGTCCGAATTGCTACCGACGCTGCTGGCTGGCGACAAGATGGTAACGGCCGCGGGCCGATTGGCCGCCGCGTTCGACTTCGTCAAGCGCCCCGACGAGGCCGAGCGCATACAGAAGGCTTTCGCCAAGTTCAAGATCACGCTCAAGTTGGTAAACCCCTTTGAGCTGGCCGAGCCCACAATTTCTCCCAGCAAGGAGCGCTCGCCCTATGTGCTGCGCCTGCGCTCGATGTGGGCCGGGTGGCGCCAGGACGTCATCAATGCCTTCCCACTCGCGCCTGGCCTTGAGAACCAGGGCGCCGGCTATCTGGCGCAGGTCGAGGAGCGCTATGTCTCTGACGCCTACAACTCCCTGTCTATCGAAGGCTATCGCGTCACCGACGAGCTCATCGGGCGCGTGGCTCGCGGGGACTGGAATCCGGACGGCGACCCAGAGCACGACAAGGCCAGGGACGCGCTGGCCGCGCGGGGCTACTACCTGGCCTTCCAGGCGGTCAAGGAGAGCATCGGCAAGGTGCTGGCGAAGGACAACGCCGGTCGCGTAGTCAAGCGCGATCACCACGACTGGTATGCCGAGCTGTTCGGCCCGTCCGTGACAGCCGGCATCGTCGAAGCCAGTCAGCTCGCCGGCTATCGGCGTGGCCCAATCTTCATCCGCAACTCGATGCACACGCCGCTACCCAGCGAGGCCCTTCTGGATTCGCTGGAAGCCCTGTGGGACATGCTCGAAGCGGAATCAGAGGCTTGCGTTCGCGCGGTGCTTGGGCACCACCTTTTCGTCTTTATCCATCCGTATTACGACGGCAACGGCCGCATCGGTCGCTTCCTGATGAACACGCTGCTGGCATCCGGCGGCTACCCGTGGACGGTGATCCGGATGAGCCGGCGGGATGCCTACATGAAAGCCCTGGAGGCCGCGAGCGTCAAAGGCCAGATCACTCCACTGGCCGAGTTCATCGCTCACGAGATGCGGGAATGGGCCCCGGAACGCGAGCGCAAGGACGGCCAGGCCTGACAAGTCACAGCCGACCAGCCAAGGCTTGACAAAGCGGTGATAACCCAAGGCGCTGAGTGGTTGCCGATGGTTGTAGAGCTACGTCAAAAATTCGATCAGCATTGTGGCTTCGGTCAAGCCATTGCAGACGATCAGACGCTCGACCGAGCGCTATGTCGGTGTGATTTCAGCGGCCATATAGCTGCCACTCGACGGAGACTGCTTGTGGCCGGGCTGGCTTCCTTGGCAATTACGGGCGGCGTCAGGATCAGACCGTTATCTTAGGCGATCTCCACCACCCATTCCTGCGCATGGGGATCCTCATTGTGCAGCGGGGCGCTCGGCAATCCGTCACCGGCGCCTGATCTTCAGGTGATGGCGGCATCCCCTGTAAGATTTGACCTTTCGAAGTCAATCCAACCGTTGCAGGCAAGCTTCAACGGCCACCACACCATGAATTTCTCCGACACAATCGCCAAGGTGCCGACGTCGAGATCCGCGAACAACCACCCCAGGGGCTCGGCCGCAATGAGGTGGCGATTGGTGACGTCGTCGGTTTCATCGATCGCAACCATCAGCAGCGCAGCGGCCGGATTGTCCGGCTCAATGACAAGACGGTCACGCTGCACTGTGGCCAACAGCAGTGGCGCGTCTCCTACGGCCTTCTACATCGTGTGCTCGATTCCAGTGCCGTCAGCGGTGAAGTGCTGGAACTGGAGGACATCGACCCCAACGAGAATGCGGGATCGGTCGTTCGCGATGAGTAAGACTGCGGACAAGCCGCCTGGGCGTTTGCTCCGGCCTTTGTCCAGGAGGCGAATCTGACGACAATCTGGCATCTGTACCTGATCGAGTGCGTCGATGAAAGTCTCTACACGGGGGTCACGATCGACGTCAATCGTCGATACCGGGAGCACCTGATTGGCAGGGGAGGGCGCTATACCCGTTCCCACAAGCCCGTCCGCTTGGTAGCATCATGCGCTGTCGGTTCCAGGTCGCAGGCCCTGCGCGCCGAACTGGCGATCAAGCGGCTGCCTCGGGAGAAGAAGATCCTGGCCGTACGATCGTTGGAAGCCATGTCCGTCCAATCCAATCAAAGGAGCAACACCACCATGAACAAGTCCGAACTTATCGACGCAGTTGCCAAGGAAGCCGATCTCAGCAAGGCCGCCACCGAAAAGGTGCTCGCGGCAGTCATCGGTGCTGTCGTGAAGGCAGTGGCCGGCGGCGATACCGTTACCCTGGTGGGGTTCGGTACCTTCAAGTCCTCCAAGCGCGCTGCCCGCACTGGCAGGAACCCGCAGACGGGCAAGGAGCTCAAAATTGCCGCCAGCACCGTGCCGCGCTTTACTGCCGGTGCCACGTTCAAGGCCGCTGTTGCCGGCAAGAAGGCTGCCAAGAAAAAGTAGGCGCGCATGGGCCACCAGAAATCGCGCGAAGTCGTTCTTGCGCTCACGGTTACCGACGAGTTGCTCAAGAGCTTGGACGCGATGCGCGACGCCTGGAGGCGCGACGCCCACTCGGTGCCGAAGGGGCTGTCCTGTTCCGAATCCAAAGAGGGACAGTTCGTTCTGGTGGCAGCTGAATCCGCCTTCACCACGATCCCTGGTGCCTGCATCATCAAAGGCATCGGGGCAGTGGAACTGGTCGGTACGGAGCCGCTGTTCGAGGAGGGCGCGAGTTCCAAGACCTTAGTGCTCCGGGATACCCCCGAAGGCTGGAGGTTCTCGGTGAAGTATGTCCCGCCCATCATTCGCGAAAGAAGCGCCAAGTAATGAGCCCTTGATTCACTGTTCCGTGACTAAGATCGAGTTCGGCGATACACGCCCGAGGTGCCGTGAAGCCTGAGGCAGGGGGTATTGGACGCGCGAAATCGACCATCAACGGCTGGTCGTTTTACACGTCTGGCTCGCTGCCAGGAGGCTTTGAGAAGACCATCGGACCAGCTTGTTCAACGGGCTCGACCTCAGGTAAGCGCGTGCGAGAAGCGGATGCGGAGACGGGAACAAGCGCATGCCAGTACCAAAGAGTCTCTCGAGCAGATGCTCGCCTCGTTCGACCGCAAGCGGTATAGCGGCGAGGCCATGCCGCTAACGCCAGTTGGCAACGAAGTCCTTCCGAATTACCCGCCCGGTGACGGTCAACTCACCCCAAGCGAGTTGGCTTCCATCCGCGAGACTGCTCGGCCCCAGTTGGCCGTATGCGCCTCGCGGTGATAGGCTAGCCGCCATGTTCGCTTTGATACTGGACTGAGCCATGACTATCCACTCCTGCCGCTCACTGCTGATTGCATGTCTGTTCATGGGCCAATTCGCACCAGCGTTTGCTGCCGGGTGCAGCAAGGACACGGACTGCAAGGGGGAGCGCATCTGCGAGAAGCACGTTTGCGTGGAGCCCGAGACACTAGCGCCGCGGCAGAACGACAGCGTGTACAGTACGCGGCCACGCCCGGCGCCACCGGCCCCAGCCGCAGCTACGCCGCCGACCACGGTAGTGCAACCAGTGGTTTCAAGGAAGAAGCCAACCAATTCAGCATCAGCGCCCGCAACGACAACGACTCCCTGAGCGAACTTGTCCGGACGAGGGCCGCGTGGCTCCAGGATCGGCCACGCCGCTTTGGAAAACGCAACTTTGGTGGAAGTCTGACTGCCCCGCCGCGCACCTACGCTGGGGGCGCCGCCTGCTGCTGGCAAGGCCGACGACGCAGCACCCGAGCCCAAAACACGAGTTCCGATACACCGCCGGCGGCGAACAGAATGGAAGCGCCGCTATACAAGCCCAGGGCGTAGAGAATGAGAGCGGCGAATAGAGCGGCAAGCGTCACGAGGTGATGTCGCATATGGCCTCCAACGTGAGAACGGCTGGATGATACGCCTCGAAGCGCTTGGCCTCTGGCTGGCCTGTGGCAGAATCCGCGCCTCGTTGCATTGCTAGGCCGCCCGGAGCTGATGCCGGACCCAGGTGAAGCTACCGGGGATAGACTGGCCTAGCCGTGGGGACGCCAGCTTCACCACTGTTAGATTCCGATTCAAGGCCTTGAGCAGTCAAGGCCTTTTCCGTTGACGTGGCATGACAGCGATCATGCTAGGATTTCACGCAATGGCATCGGTCTCGCTCGCAGGTGCGGACGCATTGCAAGATTGGGGTCGTCGCCGGTTCGAGAATTCAATCTCAAGGGGCACGGCGCAAATGAAGGTTCTTGAGTGCGACGTTCGGCTGCTACCGCTATTGATTGGTGGCCTCTTGAACGCAGTCGACGCGCTCGCTGCCGACCCCATACCCGTGACACTGGATCGCGTGATCATTACCGGCACGCGGGATGCGGGAAAGACGGCGCGGGGCAGCGCCACGGCCATCGACATCGTCTCGGACTACGATTTGGCGGCGACCGGGCAAACCAATCTGCTCGACGCGCTCAAGAGCATCCTGCCATCCGTGAATGCCCAGGCGGTCGGCTACGACGTCGGAGCGCTTGCGCGCACGTTCCAGATGCGCGGCTTGAGTCCGTCCCATACGCTGGTGCTGGTGAATGGCAAACGTCGGCACCAGTCAGCCAGCTTGTATGCGGATTCCGACTCCACCGTTCAGGGATCGACGGTAGTTGATCTCGATTTCATTCCCTTGTCGGCCATTGACCACGTGGAAGTGCTTCGCGACGGCGCCGCGGCGCAGTATGGTTCCGATGCCATCGCCGGCGTCATCAATGTAATCTTGAAGAAGTCCTCGTCCGGCGGCAGCGTTTCCGTATTGGGTGGCGGCTACTTTGACGGCGGCGGAGCAACCCGCCAGGTGGACCTCGATGCCGGCATGGCTTTGGGCAGCGATGGCTTGCTGCACTTGAGTGCGGGATATCGCTGCCATGATTTTTCCAATCGAAGCGGTGACAGCGGCGGGCCGGAGTCGGCCAAGGTGCAGGGCGATCCGCGCAGCGGTGTGGCCAGCCTGGGTTTCAACCTGCAAAAGCCGTTGGACCGGGACATCTCGGCCTACGTGTTTGGCACGCTTGGCCAGCGTAATGCCAAGGCTTACGAGAATCCACGGCAGCCGGGTGCTACTGGTGTGCCGGCGGTCGATAGCCTTTATCCCAATGGCTTCTCGCCGCGGGAAACGATCCACGAAGACGACTTCAGCCTGACCGCCGGCCTCAAAGGCAACGATTTCGCGGGGTGGGACTGGGACTTGAGTGCCGTTGCCGGTCAGGATGATGTGCACCTTGGCATCGATCAGACGGTGAACCCGGTGCAGTATGGCAGCGCTGGTGACGGGCAAAGTGGCTTCACAGCGGGATCCTTTACCTCAGCGGAAGTCACTGTCAATCTGGATGTGAAACGCAGGGTGTCGGCCTTCAAACTGCCGGCACCGATCATCGTTGCCCTGGGCCTGGAAGACCGTTACGAGAAGTTTTCCATTGGCGCTGGAGAACTCAATTCGTATGCATTCGGCGGTTCCGCCGGCTTCCAGGGTTTTCGTATTCAAGACCAGGCAAGCGCCAGCCGCAATTCGCTGGCGGCCTATCTCGATCTCGATGCCCATGTCACCCAAGAATGGGAACTCGGGGCCGCTGCACGGGCTGAACACCACGACCAAGTGGGTGGCAAGCTTGCCGGCAAGTTGACCAGTCGCTATGATTTCTCGAGCACTTTCGCCATCCGTGGTGCCGTCAATAGTGGTTTCCATGTCCCTTCGCTCGCCCAGCAGTACTACTCGAATACCGGGGTGGCGCAGACCCAGGCGTACGTTCAAATGTCTCCGAATTCGCCTGGCGCGAAGTTGCTGGGGGCGCCGAACCTGAAGCCGGAAACATCCCGTAACGTTAGCGTCGGCCTTGTCCTGCGGCCCGCCAAGGATACCCACCTGACAGTGGACGCGTATCAAATCGATATCGACGACCGGATAATAAACTCCGCGCAATTGAACAATAGTCAGTTGGGCGTCGATGCCGTCAAGGCCAATGGCGTGATCATCCCAGCAGGCGTCAATGCCAGCAATACCTACGTCAGCTTCTTCACCAACGGTGTGGATACACGGACGCGCGGCATCGACGCCGTACTCGACTTCGACACCGCCTTGGCTCAAGGCGGTGCGATCAAATGGGTGCTGAGCGCGGGCTACAACAGGACGACCATCCAACGTGTACGGCCAGCTCCGGGCGTGTTGGCGGCGGCAGGTCTTTCCCTGGTCGGCCCGGAGCAAAGGTCCAATTTGACCACCGCCACGCCGCACGTGAAGGTTTCCCTCGCGGGAACCTTTTCCCGTGGTGATTGGGATGTCACCTGGCGCGAGACCTACTTTGGGAAGACGGCGCAGGTGCAGGGGTATGGCCCCTATTACGACTATGAGACCGCTGCTGCGTGGATTACGGACATCGGCGTCGGCTATGAATTTGCCAAGGGCTTTAAGCTCAATGTGGGCGCGAACAATCTGTTCAACAAGTACCCGAACAAGGTTCCTGCCTCCGTCTACCAGAACATCACCTACAATTACGACCAGTATTCCCACTTCACGCCCTACGGCATCAATGGTGGCTACTACTACGCCAAGCTGACGGCCTTCTTTTGATGGTCATGGCGTTCTCTCGCCAAGGGGAGTTGACATGAGTTTCTTGAGTCTTCCGGTCGGCGGTGTAAAGCGAATTCTTGCCGGGATGGTCGCGGCGTCGTTGTTGCAACTGCCCAATGTGGTCCATGCGGGCGAAACTCTGGATCGCGTGCTTGCCAAGAAGACCATGGTGGTTGTCGTGGAGCCGGGCTATCCACCGTTCAGCTTTGTCAACGGCCAGAATCAGATGGATGGTTTCGATGTCGATGTTGCCAAGGCAGTTGCGGGTCGACTTGGTGTGACGCTGCGCGTCGACACACCGTCATGCGAGATTGTGAACGGGGGCAATTGGGCTGGTCGGTGGGATGTCTGCATATGCTCGATGACGCCCGATCAGAGGAAGGCGAAAGTGCTGGACTTCGTGGTGCCCTACTACCAATCTCCGGTGGTCGTTGTGACGGCGGCATCGAACAAGACACTGCAATCCACGCGCGATGTAACCGGCAGGCGAATCGGCGTCGAGCACGGGTCGACCTACGAGCGCTATCTCCAGCACGATCTCGATCTGAGCGGCCCTGGCGTGCCCAAGATTGCCTATCCGTTCGGCCGGGTTCGCATCGTTCCCTATGGCAGCGAGGATCTGGCCTATCAGGACTTGGCCATGGGTGCCGGCAAGCGTCTCGATGCGGTGGTCTCCAATCGCAGCACGGCGAAGTATCGGATGGACACGGCACCGGGAAAGTTCCGCATCGTCGGCCAACCCCTGTATGCCGAGCCGAACTGGATCGCTGTGGACAAGGGCGATCAGGAGTGGCAACAGAAGATCCGCGTGATCATCGGTGACCTCAAGGCCGATGGTACTCTGGCGCGCATTTCCCTGAAGTGGCTGGGGGAAGATATCACCCGCTGATCGAGCCTCGCGCCCATTTATGCGCCATTGACGACGATGAAAACTGCCATTGCCAGAGCCGCTGCGTGCGTGGTTGTCGTTTTCTGCCTGTGTGCCACGGCCAGCGCAGATTCGCTCGACGTTTGGCGTCGGGAGGTGACTGCAGCGCGGCAACTGGCCGACAACGATGCCCGGCAAGCCTATCGTCAGGCGCAACAGCTCAACGCTACGCAGCCTGCCGATGCGACCCCGGTTGATCAGGCAAGAATCCTGAATGTGCTGGCGCGCATCGAGACCTACCTGGCGCTGAGCGACCTGGCTGCCCGCCACGTCGAACAGGCCCTCGATCTGGCGAAGAAGGGCGACGATAAGGTCGGCCAGGTGGAGGCCGACCTGAACATCGCACTCAACTCGGTCAACCAGGGGCGCGTCGATGCCCTGGTTGATGCCACGACGCACAGCATGACCTTGCTCGATGGTATCGACCGCCCGGAACTGGTGGCCGAGGCGATGCTGCGCACAGCGACGATGTATGGCCGCTCTGGTGCCTTCGATGCCTCGATGACCATGCCGATGCAAGCCATGGATATTGCCCAGCGCAGCAATAACGCCCTGGCGATGGTCTATGCGCACGAGGGTATGGCGATCGCTCTGGTGCAGATCGGTCGCTGGAACGCGGCGGCAGAGCACTACACGCAGATGCGCGACTACGCTCGCACCGCGCAGTCCAGGATACTCGAGGCCGAAGCAACCCTGGGCATCGGCAATGTGCTGACCGCGCAAGGCAGACTGCAAGAAGGCGAATCGCTTATCCGGGAGGCGCTGGCCAGCTACCGCGCCTTTGGTGGTCCCTTCTTCGCCGCCAACGGTCTGTTCTCCCTGGCAGCCAACCTGAAGGCCCAAAAGCGACCCGGCGAGGCGCTGGCGCTTCTCGACGAAGTGTTTGAAATCTACGAGAAGCACAAGAACACGATCGGTCTTTGGTGGACCTTCTCCGGCCGCAGCAGTGACTATCTGGCCTTGGGCAGAGTCGACGATGCCGCCCAGGACGCACGACGCGCCTATGATCTGGCGACGGAGATCGGCGCCGCGTATTACGAGAGCCAGAGCGCCCGACAGATGGCGAACCTCGCGGCCATCCGTGGCGAATACCAGACCGCTTACACGCTATCGACCGAAGCGGAGCACATGAAAGAAAAGGCTGACGCGGAGCGCGCGAGTACCCGCATGGTTGATCTTGCCCAACGCTATCGCACCGAAGCCAAACAACGCGAAATCGATCAATTGACACGCGATGCCGGCGAGCACGCCATTCGCGCCCGCTGGCTGTGGACGGTACTCGGTGGCAGCATTGCCATGCTTGTCGGTACCGCCTACTTCCTGCGCCGCCTGCGCCGCTCCAATGCACTGCTGGCGACGGCCAACCTGCAACTGCGGGATGCCCAGAAAAAGATCGGGGCCATCAACGCCACCCTCGAACAGCGTGTCCTGGCCCGCACCGCCGAATTGGCGGCGGCGAACAAGGAGCTCGAAGCCTTTTCCTATTCGGTCTCGCACGATCTGCGCGCTCCGCTGCGGCACATCGACGGCTTTCTCGCTCTGCTCCAGAAGAGTGCTGGTGCAACGCTTGATGACAAGAGCCGGCATTACATGGACACCATTTCCGACGCGGCCAAGCAAATGGGGACGTTGATCGACGACCTGCTGGCTTTTTCGCGCATGGGGCGACAGGAAATGGCTGCGGCGGACGTGGACCTGAACGCGCTGGCAATGGAGGTCATCCGGGAATTCGCGCCGGAGACAAAGGGCAGAGACATTGATTGGCGTATTGCCAAACTCCCCGTCGTGGTCGGGGATCGCGCCATGTTGCGCATCGTGCTGGTGAATCTGATCTCGAATGCCCTAAAGTACTCTCAGCCCCGTGCCCATGCGGAAATCGAGGTCGGCTGCCTGCCCGATCAAGAGNNGAAGGCACCGGCATCGGCCTGGCCAATGTCCATCGCATCATCAACCGACATGGCGGCAGGACCTGGGCGGAGGGGAAGGTGGATAGTGGTGCGACTTTCTTCTTTTCGCTGCCGCACGCAAGGCCGGTGAATTGAGTGGTACATGGAGGGCGAACCTGATCTATCGGCACCACCTGGGGGAGCCAAGTTTGCAGGGCCAATGCTATTGTGGAGGCGAGTCATGCCCGAACTGAAATCGATACTGCTCGCGGAGGACAATGCCAAGGATGCCGAACTCATCCTCGATGCCCTGGCCGATAATAGGTTGGCCAACCGGGTGGTTCTCGCCAAGGATGGCGTCGAAGCGCTGGAGTATCTTCGCTGCGAAGGACAGTTCGCCACCCGTGAGCCAGGGAATCCTGCAGTGGTCGTGCTCGACATCAAGATGCCACGCATGNNGTGGTGATGCTGACCTCCTCGCGCGAGGAGCAGGACCTGATCCGCAGCTACCAACTGGGCAGCAACGCCTACGTGGTGAAGCCCGTGCAATTTCCCGACTTTGTCATGGCGGTGAAGCAGCTTGGGGTCTTTTGGGCCATGCTGAACGAGTTGCCGCCGAGATGAGGCCCTGCCAGTGAACATCGATACGGACACCGTGAGTCCTCTGCGGATATTGCATCTCGAAGATTCGCACCGGGATGCCGATCTCATTCGAGAGTACCTGGCCTGCGCCGGTCTGTCCATACGAGTGGACTGGGCTACCAACGAACGGGAGTTCACGGCGTTCCTGCACCATGGCGAATACGATCTCATCCTGGCCGACTACCGGCTGCCCGATTTTGACGCGCCGGCCGCGCTCTTGCTGGCGAAGTCCCTCTCCGGCGTACCCTTCATCGCCGTCACCGGCGCAGTCGGCGAAGAAGAGGCCGTGGATCTTCTCAAGCAGGGGGCTACGGATTATGTCCTTAAGCACCGGTTGGACAAGCTACCGCTGGCCATTGCGCGTGCCCTCGCCGAGTTCAAGGAGCGTCAGGCGCGCCGACAGGCCGAGGCAGCGATGCGCGCGAGCGAGGCCAAGTATCGCAACCTCTTTGAAGGCTCTTCCGACGCACTCTACGTCGCCCTGCCCGACGGCAGGGTAGCCGACGCCAACCGTAGATGCCTCGATATGTTCGGCTACGACTCAAACGAACTAGGGGCTGCTGTCCATTTGACGCGGGACATCTACGCCAACCCGGCAGACAGGCAGAGGGTGCTGTCCGCGGTCGACAAAAATGGCTCCTGCGACTGTGAACTTGTCTTGAAGAAGCGAAACGGCGACCTGATGATTGCACTGTGCACGGTCACGACCGAGCGGGATGAGGCGGGGAAGATCAAGAACTATCGCGGTTCCATTCGCGATATTTCCGAACGTTACAAAGCTGATGAGCAGCAGAGAATCGCCGCGACCGCCTTCGAGGCCCAGGAAGGCATCGTCATCACCGACGCGGACCAGGTAATCTTGCGCGCGAACCGGGCCTTCACCGAGATCACCGGCTATCTGGCCGAGGAAGTCGTCGGCGCAACGCCGCGTCTTCTCAGTTCGGGGCGTCACGACAAGGCCTTCTATCGCGAGATGTGGGACTGTATTCGCGCCACTGGGTTCTGGCAGGGCGAAGTCTCGAACCGACGCAAGAACGGCGAGCTGTTTCCAGGATGGTTGAACATCACTGCCGTCAGGAACCCGCACGGCGAGGTCACCCACTACGTCGGCACGCTGAACGACATCACCGCCCGCAAAGCCGCAGAACGACAGATCGAGCACCTGGCCTTCTACGATCTCCTGACCGAACTGCCCAACCGGCGCCTGCTCATGGACCGCCTGCAACACGCCATGGCGGGCAGCGCTCGTAGCCGCCGCATGGGCGCGCTGCTGTTCATCGACCTCGATAACTTCAAGATGCTCAACGACACCAGTGGTCACGATGTCGGCGACCGATTGCTGATCGAGGTCGCGAATCGATTGCGCACTTGCGTGCGCGACGGCGACACAATCTCGCGCCTCGGTGGCGACGAGTTCCTGGTCATGCTTGAAGACCTGAGCGAAGACTCGCCCGAGGCCGCCGCGCAGGCCAAGGCCGTCGGCGAAACGATCATGGCGGATCTCAATCAGGCCTATGTCATCGCCGGTCGCGTGCACCACAGTACATCCAGCATCGGCGCCACCTTGTTCGTCGACACCGAGAACCCGGTAGACGAGTTACTGAAGCAGGCTGACATCGCGATGTATCAAGCCAAGGCCGCGGGCCGCAACACCTTGCGCTTTTTCGACCCCGATGTGCAGGCAAGCCTCACGGCCCGCGCCAGTATCGAGGCCGATCTGCGGCTGGGCATCGAAGAGCGGCAGTTCGTGCTGCATTATCAGCCGCAGGTCGATGGCCAAGGGCACATCATTGGTGCCGAGGCACTCCTGCGCTGGCAGCACCCGGAGCGGGGTACGGTATCGCCGGCGCAGTTCATTCCCATCGCCGAGGACACCGGCTTGATTCTGCCCGTTGGCCAATGGGTACTGGAAGAAGCGTGTGCGCGCCTCGCTGCCTGGTCGCGCCTGCCACACGCACGGCACTTGCAGTTGGCAGTCAACGTTAGCGCGCGCCAGTTCAGACAGCCGGACTTCGTGGACCGAGTGCGCGGGGCGCTGGAAACGTCGCACGCGCCGACAACGCTGCTCAAGCTCGAATTGACCGAAAGCCTGGTGCTGGACGATGTCGACGACACCATCGAGAAGATGCGTGCGCTGAAGAAGCTTGGCGTCGGCTTCTCGATGGATGACTTCGGCACCGGATACTCCTCGCTGTCCTATTTGACGCGACTGCCGCTGGACCAGATCAAGATTGACCAATCCTTCGTCCGCAATCTCCCGGACAATCCCACTGACGCGGTGGTGGTCCAATCGATCATCACGCTTGCCGGAAGCTTGGGGCTGGTCGTCATCGCCGAAGGTGTTGAAACCGAGGCGCAGAGACAATTCCTCGAACAGCATGGTTGCCCGACATTTCAGGGTTACTTGTTCAGCAAGCCCGTGGCCGTGACGGCCTTCGACGATCTGCTGACGCGCCGATACTCGGCTACCGCCAGCGAGCAATTGGAGCATTCTCGATTATCTGGAAGCCTCATTTGACCGGGTGGAATATGCGTCGATTGCCATCAAGCCGGACCCGGGAAGGTCGACGAATCAGCCTGCTGCATGCAGAATCCAGCGATTCCCTGCTCAAACGAGCGGGCTGGGGCGTATCACTAAATTGGGAAAACACTTTGGCAGCTTGCGCCTCGACGTAGCCTGTGGCAGAATTCGCGCCTCGTTTCTTGAGCACCAATTGAAACGATCGGATGGTTCCTGCGGCGGGGATTTCCCGTGATTGCAGTAGGGACGCCAGGTTCTTGAATGTGGAGTGGTAGTTCAGTTGGTTAGAATACCGGCCTGTCACGCCGGGGGTCGCGGGTTCGAGTCCCGTCCACTCCGCCAACACCCTTGAAAAGCCGTTGATTTTTAACGGCTTTTTCATTTTGTAGATCGATTATCTACAAATTTATCTACAATTGCCATAATCGCAAATGGCATGTTGTTTGTGCCTTCCCTAACGTGGTCACCCTCTACGCCAGGAATCAGCGGAAAACTCGCACTGCCATTGACTTTGCGGGCTTTTTTTCCTAGCGACCCACTGGGCTACCCACATGGCCCCTTGAGTTCTGTTAACGATTGGACCGTTGCTCAGAGTGCTTGGCGACCGAGTTGTTCTAGCACCGTGGTGGATGCAATCTAATGATGATGCTCGACTTATCGAGCTTCGAGCGCCACCCCGGTTCCCCCAAAAGGGCATACATGCTGTGCGGTACACCGCGGTATGCCCAATTTGCGGCGCCAAGGTTGAAGCAAAGTCGGGCGGATTGGGGTTTCGCCGACGTATTGTTGGTCGCTGCCAAG
>PMIF01000109.1 GCA_003157035.1 Rhodocyclaceae bacterium | reverse complement strand
CTGCCCGCAGCCGCCGACGTCGAGGAGCGGCTGTCCATCCTCACCCGCTGGGCACTCGATGCACACGCCCAGGGCCTGCAATGGGGATTGCGGCTGCCGGCCAGGACCTTGGCGCCGGCCAGCGGTTGCGAGCACCTGCACGCTGCCTTGACCGCATTGGCGCTCCATGGCCAAGACTAGCCAAGCGCTAACGCCGATCCAGGCCGGCTGGCTGCTGGCGAGCGGCCTGGCCGCAGCAGCACCGCTCAGTCTGCACGTGCCGCTCTGGTTGAGCGCCCTGATGGCGGCGATCCTCGCCTGGCGTGCCTGGCTGCTCTGGCGTCGCCTGCCGCTGCCAAAGCGCGCCTGGCTGCTGCTGATTGTCGTCGTCGGCACCGGCGGAGTCCTGATCGAATACCACACGCTCTTGGGCCAGAATCCCGGTGTCGCCCTGCTACTGCTGTTCCTGGCGCTGAAGCAGATGGAAGCGCGCACCGCGCGCGATGCTCTGGCGGCGATTTTTCTCGCCTATTTCCTGGCCATGGCGCAATTCTTCTACTCGCAGTCGATGGTCGGCGCCATCGCCGCCGGCATTGCCATCGTTGCGGCGACCGCCACGCTGGCGAGCCTGATCGACGATCAACAGTCTGTGCCGGCACAACTGCGCCTTGCCGGTCGGTTGCTGATGCAGGCCGTACCGATGATGCTGGTCTTGTTCGTGCTCTTCCCCCGTGTCCCGGGACCACTTTGGGGACTACCAAAGGACGCTCACAGCGGCATCACGGGAATCTCCGACAGCATGTCGCCGGGCAGCATCAGCGAGTTGGTCCAGTCCGACGACATCGCCTTCCGCGTGCTGTTCGCGCAAGCGCCACCTCCGGCCAGCCAGCGTTACTGGCGCGGCCCGGTGCTGACAACATTCGACGGCCGTACCTGGCGCCCGCTGCCCAGCATGCCGCGCTCGCAGTTGCCGTATGGGGCTCCCGCAGCGGCCCGCATTGACTATGAGATTACCCTTGAAGCCAGCGGCCGACCCTGGCTATTCGCGCTCGAGCTGCCGGCCAGCCTGCCCGCCGACGTCTATGCCAGCCGCGATTATCTGCTGCTGGCACGCGCGCCACTGACCGAGCGCAGCCGCTATCGACTGAGTTCCTTCATCGGCCAACCGGTTGGCAGCGACGAAGCGGAACCGCTATTGCGCGCCGCCCTGTCACTACCAACAGAGGTCAATCCGCGCACCCGGGCGCTCGGCGAATCCTGGCGATCGATCGCCAATAGCGATGAGGAGATCGTTCGCCTGGCGGCGACCTTCTTTCGCGACCAGCATCTGACCTATACGCTGCTACCGCCCCTGCTCGGGCGCGACAGTGCCGACGAGTTCCTCTTTGACAGCAAGGCCGGCTTTTGCGAACATTTCGCCAGCGCCTTCGCCGTCGCCCTGCGCGCTGCGGGCGTGCCGACCCGCGTCGTCACCGGCTACCAGGGTGGTGAGGTCAATGCCATCGACGGCTATCTGACCGTGCGCCAGTCCGACGCCCATGCCTGGACAGAAGTCTGGCTGAAGGGCCGCGGCTGGCAGCGTCTCGACCCGACTGCGATCAGCGCCCCGATGCGCGTCGAAGCCAACGTCGCCGCCGCCGTACCCATTGGCGACCCGCTGCCGGTCTGGCTGCGCATTCACGCCGAATGGCTGCGCGATCTGCGCATGCGCTCGGATGCCCTGGCCAACGCCTGGAACCAATGGGTACTCGGCTACAACAGCGAGCGTCAGCGCGAACTGCTACAGCGGCTGGGCATGCCGTCGCCGGACTGGCGATCGATGACCATTGCCCTGACGGTTGCCAGCGGCCTGGTCATGCTGGCGCTGGGCATGATTGCCCTGCGGCGGCGACAACGCCGCGATCCGGTGCAGGCGCTCTGGCTGCGTGCCGGCAGGCGCCTGGCTCGACGCGGACTGGCGCGACGCGAGTACGAAGGGCCGCTCGACTACGCCGAACGCGTTGCTGCCAGCCGCCCGGACCTTGCCAGCTCCATTCGAGCGCTGGCCTGGCTCTACACGACGCTGCGTTACGGCAATGCCGGCGGCGAACGATTATCAGACTTTCGGCGCACCGTCGCCGCTTTCCGGCCATGATTCGATCTCTCTTGCTGTTAGCAACCCTTGTTGCCAGCGCTGCCAGTGCCGCGGTGCCTTACGCCAGGCGCGCCGATGTCCAGGCTTTCGTCGACGAAGTGTCGGAGCGCCATGGCATCGCCCGCAACGAGCTGCTACGGCAGTTCGCCCGGGTGAAGCCCAGCCCGGCGGTGATCAAGGCCATCCGGCCGCCGACCGATCCGCGGGTGCGCTCCTGGAGCGCCTACCGCGCCCGTTTCGTCGAGCCGACGCGCATCGCCCGCGGCATCGCTTTCTATCGCCAGCATGGCGACGCGCTGAGCCGCGCCGAGGCCGAATTCGGCGTCCCGGCCGAAATCATTGTCGCCATCATCGGCATCGAGACCATCTACGGCCAGCAGAGTGGACACTTCCACGTCTTCAATGCCCTGAGCAACCTGGCCTTCGACTACCCGCCGCGCGCGGAACTTTTCCGTCATGAACTCGAGGAACTGTTGCTGCTGGCGCGCGATCAGGGCAAGGATCCGTGGCAGTACCGCGGGTCCTATGCCGGCGCCATGGGCATGCCGCAGTTCCTGCCGTCCAGCATTCGCCGCTATGCCATCGATTTCGACGGCAATGGCCGCATCGAACTGGATCGCAGCATCGACGACAGCATCGGCAGTGTCGCCAGTTTTCTGAGTCAGCACGGCTGGCAACCCGGCGAGCCGATCATGGCGCCGACCGATGACGGGGCGCAGACGATACCGGTGACCGGCAGCGCGTTGATCGAACTGGCAACCCCCGACAACACGACGGAGTACCGCCTTGGCTACAACAATTTCTTCGTCCTGACACGCTACAACCGCAGCAGCTTCTATGCCGCCGCCGTCGCCGATCTGGCGCTGGCCGTGAAGCAGGGCATGACCGCTCAGAGCAGGGCGTCTTTGTCGACGCCCTGACGCGCCAGCTGGCGCCGCAACTGGCC
>PMIF01000068.1 GCA_003157035.1 Rhodocyclaceae bacterium | reverse complement strand
ATGCGCGACGTGGATCGCAGCGACGAGATCCTGCAGTACTTCGGCATGCAGCAGATCGACGCCCTCATCTCGATCGGCGGCGATGGTTCCCTGACCATCGCCAACGCCCTGCACCAGAAGGGTCTGCGCGTCGTCGGCGTGCCCAAGACCATCGACAACGATCTGGACAAGACGTTCACCACTTTCGGTTTCGACACCGCGGTGGCCTTCGCCACCGATTGCCTCGATCGTCTGCACAGCACCGCCGAGAGCCATCAGCGGGTGATGGTGGTCGAGGTCATGGGTCGCTATGCCGGCTGGATCGCGTTGCACGCCGGCATTGCCGGTAGTGCCCACGCCATCCTCATTCCGGAGATTCCCTTCGACCTCCAGCATGTGGCGGCGAAGGTTCTGGCGCGCGAGAACGATGGCAGCCCCTATTCACTGATCGTCGTCGCCGAGGGCGCTGAGCCCGTCCAAGGCCAGCGGGCCGTCGTCGCGCCGGCGGAAATCGGCCATGCCGAGCGCTTGGGCGGCATCGGCGAGGCCGTCGCCCACGAGTTGCAGAGGCGCACGGGCAAGGACGCACGGGTGGTCGTGCTCGGCCATTTGTTGCGCGGCGGTAGTCCCACTTCCTTCGATCGCCTGGCCGCGACGCGCTTTGGCACCGCCGCGGTGCGCGCCCTGGAGCAAGGCCGAACCGGCGTCATGGTGTCGCTGGGTTTCCCGAACGTCGAGTACGTGCCGCTGGAGGAAGTCGCCGGCCGGATGAAGCGGGTGCCGATGGACTCGGACACGGTGCAGACCGCCCGGGACCTGGGTATTTCCTTCGGCGACTAAGCTCACCCCGAAAACGCCGCTGCGCGGCGTTCTCCCCTCAAGGTGGCCTACTTCCCCAGGCCGAGGATCTTCGGCACCTTGTTCAGGCGCAGCCGGTAGGCGTCGGGCATACCCGAGCCGAGCAGCGGGCGCAGGTACAGGCGGAAGGCGTCGGTGATGTCCGTGCCGCTGGCGGCGATGAATTCGTCCTCCATGACGCGGGTCTTGCCGGCGACGCTGTCCAGGGGCTGCAGCGTGTAGTCGACCGAGTAGAAGCCGGTGCGGCGGATGCCCACCGAGCCGTCTTGCCCGCCCCACATGGCGTATTGCACCGCCTTCTCGCCGACNNTCCACGTCCGAGACGCAGCCCATGAAGGACCGCTGCAGGTAGCCCAGGGTGTCGCCGCGCACGCGCTTGATGCCGAGCTTGGCCTTGATCTCGCCACAGAGCAGATCGGCCAGGGCGCCGGTGCCGGAGAGCTGGACGTTGCCGTGGGCGTCCCGCTCGACGTGGCTGGAAAGCTTGGTGACCATCGGCGTGCCGTCCGCGTCATGGATACCTTCCGAGGCCGCGATGACGCAGCGGCCATACTTCTCGTAGGTGGCCTTGACGTCGCCGATGAACTTGTCGATGCTGAACTTGCGCTCAGGCAGGTAGATCAGGTGCGGGCCGTCATCGGGGAACTTCTTGCCCAAGGCGGCGGCGGCCGTCAGGAAGCCCGCGTGGCGTCCCATCACTACGGCCAGGTAGACGCCGGGCAGGGCGGCGTTGTCCAGGTTGGCACCCATGAACGCCTGGGCGACGAAGCGCGCTGCGGACGGGAATCCCGGCGTGTGGTCGTTGCCGACCAGGTCGTTGTCGATGGTCTTCGGGATGTGGATGCAACGCAGCGGATAGCCGGCACGCGTTGCCTCCTGGCTGACGATGCGCACCGTGTCGGAGGAATCGTTGCCGCCGATGTAGAAGAAGTAACCTATGCCGTGGGCCTTGAGGACGCGGAAGATTTCCTGGCAGTATTTAAGGTCCGGCTTGTCGCGGGTGGAACCCAGGGCCGAGGCCGGGGTGTCGGCGACCATCTCCAGGTTGTGGGTGGTCTCCTGCGTCAGGTCGAGGAACTCCTCGTTGATGATTCCGCTGACGCCGTGGTAGGCGCCATAGACCAGCTCGACATTGCGGAACTTGCGGGCTTCCAAAACGACGCCGGCCATCGATTGGTTGATGACGGCGGTCGGCCCGCCACCTTGCGCGACCAGGACTTTTCCGTGCGGCATTTTCTACTATCCCCCTGCATGTTGTATGGATAATCGGCTGGAAAATTGTGTACGGCCTAAATTGTAGCTGTTGGCATCCGCCACGCCATTGATTGAATGAATTCTGCCATCGGTGCCCGTGGCAGAAGCCTTTTCGGCGGTTCTCTCCCTGTTTTCACCGGGCATGCTAGAATCGAAAAGTCTGGATCATAAGCGAAACTTATTGACCTTAGGGGAGGATTGCCAATGTCTGTAGGACTGCTATTCGCGCTGGTGTGTGCCGTCGTCGCCATCCTTTATGGCTTGATTTCAGCCCGCTGGATTATCGCCCAGCCCTCCGGTAACGATCGCATGCGACAGATTTCCGCAGCGGTCCAGGAAGGCGCCCAGGCCTACCTCAAGCGCCAATACACCACCATTGGCATGGTTGGTGTGGTCCTGGCGATTTTGATCGGCGTCTTCCTTGGCCTGCCAACCGCCATTGGCTTTGTCATCGGCGCGGTGCTTTCGGGCGGCGCCGGATTTATCGGCATGAACGTGTCCGTGCGCGCCAACGTGCGTACCGCCGAGGCTGCCCGTACGGGCCTTAACGAGGCCCTCAACGTGGCTTTCAAGGGCGGCGCCATCACCGGCATGCTGGTGGTGGGCTTGGGGCTCCTCGGCGTGGCCGGCTATTTCGTCGTCCTCAAGATGATGTCCGGCCCCGACGCCAGCGTCGAGAGCCTGATCCATCCCCTGGTGGGCCTTGGCTTCGGCTCCTCGCTGATTTCGATCTTCGCCCGGCTGGGTGGTGGCATCTTCACCAAGGGCGCTGACGTCGGCGCCGACCTGGTGGGCAAGGTGGAAGCCGGTATCCCCGAAGATGATCCGCGCAATCCGGCCGTGATTGCCGACAACGTCGGTGACAACGTCGGCGATTGTGCCGGCATGGCGGCTGACTTGTTCGAGACCTACGCCGTGACCATGGTCGCCACCATGTTGCTCGGCGCTTTGCTGTTCAAGGGCCAGGCGGAGACGGCGGTGACCTATCCGCTTGTGCTGGGTGGCTTCTCGATCATCGCCTCGATCATCGGTGTCTTCTTCGTCAAGCACACGGCGGGTCAGAAGATCATGACCGCGCTGTACAAGGGCCTGATCGCGGCCGGCGTGCTGGCGTTGATCGCCTTCTATCCGATCACCACCTACCTGGTGGGTGGCGGCCTGACGCTGGCCGACGGGCATGTCGTCAGTGCCATGAGCCTCTATGGCGCGTCGATCGTCGGTCTCGTTCTGACTGGCCTGATGGTGGTCATTACCGAGTACTACACGGCGACCGAATACAGCCCGGTGCGCCATATCGCGCAGGCATCGACCACCGGCCACGGCACCAACATCATTGCTGGTCTGGGCGTCTCGATGAAGTCGACCGCATTGCCGGTGCTGTCGGTGTGCGCGGCGATCTGGGCGTCCTATACGCTCGGCGGCCTCTACGGCATCGCTATCGCTGCGACCTCGATGCTGTCGATGGCTGGCATCATCGTCGCCCTCGACGCCTACGGCCCGATCACCGACAACGCCGGCGGTATCGCCGAAATGGCCGACCTGCCTGATTCCGTGCGCGCGGTCACCGATCCGCTCGACGCCGTCGGCAACACCNNACCAAGGCCGTGACCAAGGGCTACGCCATCGGCTCCGCCGGACTGGCCGCCCTAGTGCTGTTCGCCGACTTCACCCATGGCCTCGAAGCGGCCAAGGCCGGCACCAGCTTCTTCTTCGACCTCTCTGATCCGGCGGTGATTATTGGCCTGTTCATTGGCGGTATGGTGCCTTACCTCTTCGCTGCCATGGGTATGGAAGCGGTCGGTCGTGCCGCCGGCGCTGTGGTGGTCGAAGTGCGCCGTCAGTTCCGCGAGATCAAGGGCATCATGGAAGGCACCGGCAAGCCGGAGTACGGCACCTGCGTCGACATGCTGACCAAGGCGGCGATCAGGGAAATGATGATCCCGTCGCTGCTGCCGGTATTGGTGCCGATCGTGACCGCGGTTGTCATGAATCTGCTCATGGGGCCTGGCGCTGGCGTCAAGGCGCTCGGCGGCGTGCTCATGGGGACTATCGTCACCGGCCTGTTCGTGGCAATCTCGATGACCACCGGCGGTGGTGCCTGGGATAACGCCAAGAAGTACATCGAGGAAGGCAATTTCGGCGGCAAGGGCTCGGAAGCCCACAAGGCCGCTGTGACCGGCGACACTGTTGGCGATCCGTACAAGGATACGGCAGGCCCGGCGGTGAACCCGCTGATCAAGATCATCAACATCGTCGCACTGTTGATCGTGCCGCTGGTCGCCTAAGCGGTTTAGTCTGCAATACAGGCAGGGGCAACCTTCGGGTTGCCCTTGTTGTTTTCAGGATGTGCGCTGGTGGAAGTCGGCGATGCGGAAGCCGAGAACAAACAGCGTTGCCAGGTAGGTGAAACCGCCGCCAATGACGACGACCGCCAACCGGGTCAAACGGCTGCCAGTGCTGCTGGTCAGCCAGAGTGCATCCGGACCGGACAGGAAACCGATCACCAGGCCCATCACCGCGAGCGCAAAGACGATCTTGGCAACGAACCGTGGCCAGCCGGGCTGTGGCCGGTAAGTGCCGGAAGACAGTAGTCCACGCCAGAGCAGGGCGGCGTTGAGGCAGGACGCCAGTCCGATCGACAGGGCCAGACCGGCGTGGCGCAGCCAGCCGATGAAGGCGAAGTTCATCAGTTGCGTTGCGGCCAGTGAGATCAGGGCGATGCGCACTGGCGTCTTGATGTCCTGGCGGGCGTAGAAGCCCGGCGCCAGGATCTTGACCAGGATCAGTCCGATCAAGCCGGAGCTGTAGGCGACCAGTGCAGAGCGCGTCTGCAACACATCTTCGGCGCGAAACGCACCGTGCTGGAACAGCGTCGACAACAACGGCACGGCCAGGATGGCCAGCGCCAATGCTGCGGGCAGCGTCAGCAGCAAAGTCATGCGCAGTCCCCAGTCGAGCAGTGACGAGAACTGTTCGTGATCCCCGGCGGCATGGGTCCGGGTCAGGCTCGGCAGCAGGATGGTACCAAGGGCGGCACCGAGCAGGCCGGCGGGAAATTCCATCAGGCGGTCGGCGTAATAGAGCCAGGACAAGCTGCCGGAAGGCAGGAATGAAGCGAAGATGGTATTGATCAGCAGCGACAACTGCGCTACCGAGACGCCGAGCACGGCTGGTCCCATCAACCTGAGAATGCGCTTGACCCCTTCGTCCCGGAATACGAGGTCGAATCGCGGCAACATGCCGATTTTCATCAGCGCCGGAGCCTGTAGCCCCAGCTGCAGGATTCCGCCGGCAAAGACGCTCCAGGCCAAAGCTTCGATCGGACGGTCGAACCAGGGCGCCAGCAGCAGGGCGCCGGCAATCATCGCCAGATTGAGCATCACGGGAGTGAATGCCGGCACGGCGAAGTGTCCCCAGGTGTTGAGGACGCCCGCTGACAGCGCTACCAGCGCCATGAACAGGATGTACGGAAACGTGATGCGCGTCAGTTCGACGGTGAGGGCGAATTTGTCCGCATCGGCGGCAAAACCGGGCGCCGAAACGTAGATGAGCAAAGGGGTGGCGACGATGCCAAACAAAGCGACGACCAGCACGACGACGAAGAGCACGCTGGCAGTGCGGTCGACCAATTGTTTGGTCTCCTGCTCACCGCGCCGGCCGCGATATTCGCCGAGCAACGGGACGAAGGCCTGGGAGAATGCTCCTTCGGCGAACAGGCGGCGCAGCAGGTTGGGCAGCCGAAAGGCAACTACGAAGGCATCGGTGGCGATGCCGGCGCCGAAGACGTGGGCGATGGTGAAGTCGCGCACGAAGCCGAGAATCCGCGACAGCAACGTCATGCCGCTGACCGTGGCCAGGGCTCTCAAAAGGCTACCGTGCGAAGTCATGGTCGGCATGGTATCGGCTTGTGGCAAAATGTGCATCTTGCAAGAGAAGGGGGAAATACTTATAATCTCGCCTTTTCCCGGGATAGCCCCCGCAAGGACAGGACAGAATCTATGGCCAACAGCGCCCAAGCACGCAAGCGTGCCCGCCAAGCAGTCAAGCAACGATCCCACAACATGGGGCTGCGCTCGACCCTGCGCACCGCGATCAAGAAAGTGCGCAAGGCGATCGGCGCCGGCGACAAGACTGCGGCACAGGCAGTTTTCAAGGAATCCCAGAACGTCATCGACTCGGTTGCCGACAAGAAGATTATTCACAAGAACGCCGCGGCGCGCTACAAGAGCCGGCTTTCGGCGGCGATCAAGGGGCTCTGACCACTAGCCTCTTGCTTTCGCGATACGACGGGCCGCTTTTGCGGCCCGTTTTTCGTTGACGCGGCGGCCGTGAACGGGCGATTATGAATGTTGACATAGAAAAAGTTTCAATTGTCTTGAATGGGCGACAAACGAGGCATATACTGCCTAGAATTCCCTGTTCGGACTGAGGTTTTTCATGCTGCCGCCAGTACTAACGAAATACGGGTTCCGCATCCGTACACGTGTCGGGTTGGTGATCAACAATCTGATGATCCATGGTCGTGATCCGGCGGAAGCGCATCGAAAACTTCGACAAATGTACCGGGATTGCGAGATCATCGAGTGCGTTTGTCATTGTGGTGGCGTGCGCACTCCAGTCGCCGATTTCGAACGGGTGCCGCTGAGCATTGCCGAACTAGGCGTGCGCTGACCGGCGGGCAGAAGATCCCCCGCTCCCTGTACAGGGCTGGGATTTT
>PMIF01000213.1:47102-58555 GCA_003157035.1 Rhodocyclaceae bacterium | reverse complement strand
GCGTGCACTTGCCGCAGGATTCGTCCTTGCAGAACGAGACGAAGAATTTCGCCACATCCACCATGCAGTTGTCTTCGTCGAGCACCACCATGCCGCCGGAGCCGACGATCGACCCGAGCGCCATGAGATTCTCATAATCCACCGGCACGTCAATATGCTCTGCAGATATACAGCCGCCGGATGGACCGCCGGTTTGCACGGCCTTGAAGCGCTTGCCATTGGGAATCCCGCCGCCAATGTCGTAGATGATTTCCCGCAGCGGAATACCCAGGGGTACTTCCACCAGACCGGTATTCTTGATTTTCCCCACCAGGGAGAAGATCTTGGTGCCCTTTGATTTTTCGGTGCCGATGGTCGAGAACCAGGAGGCACCACGGTCAATGATCTTGGGTACCGTGGCCCAGGTTTCGACGTTATTGATGTTGGTCGGTTTGCCCCACAAACCACTGACGGCCGGGAAAGGTGGACGCGGTCTCGGTTCGCCGATTTGATCCTCCAGGGAAGCAATCAGCGCCGTCTCTTCACCACAGACGAAGGCGCCGGCGCCGAGTTTCACCCTGATGTCAAAATCGAAAGCGGTTCCGAACAGTCCTTTGCCAAGAAAGTGCCGTTGCCGCGCTTGAGCCAAAGCCAGCTTCAGCCGCTCGATAGCCAGGGGATATTCCGCTCGGATATAGACGATGCCTTCGGAAGCTCCCATGGCATAGCCGCCGATGATCATTCCCTCGATGACTGCGTGGGGGTCTCCTTCGATTACCGCCCGGTCCATAAACGCGCCAGGGTCCCCCTCATCGGCATTGCAGATGACATATTTCTGCTTGCCTGGGGACTTGCGGCAGAGATCCCATTTGATGCCGGTAGAGAACCCCGCCCCCCCGCGCCCCCGTAACCCGGAGTTCTTGATCTCCTGGATGACCTCTTCCGATGTGAGCGATGTCAGGGCCTTTGCCGCGGATCGATATCCGTTCACGCCCAGATAGGCGTCGATGTCTTCGGGGTCGATCTGACCACAATGCTTCAAGACGACTTTTTCCTGTTTCTCATGGAAGTGGTCGTATTCGGGCCCGGCCAGCCACTCCGCCACCGGGATGCCGCCCAGGACATGCTGGTCGACAATTCTTTCAACCATATCCGGCTTGACGAACTGGTAGGTGGTCTTATGGCCATCGATGATGACATCCACCAGGACATCCTTGGCGCAGAATCCCATGCAACCGACTTTCTCACCGTGGCATCGCTTGCCGACCTCGCCGGTCAGTCCCTTCCGGGCAAACTGTTCGGCGAAGGTCTGAAGCACTTCCTGGCCACCAGCGGAAACTCCGCCCAGCCCCATGCAGACTCTAGCCGTGACCGAGCCGGGCAATTTGCTGTTCATTTGCTTGTCCACGGGTTGTCCCTATTCATATCTATCCAGAATGTCGGCCACCTGTTTGGAGGCTACATTGCCATGCGTTTCCTTGTCCGTCAGCAAGACCGGAGCGCAACTGCAGTTGCCGACGCAGCGCACGGTGCTGAGGGTGTAACGCATGTCTGCGGTTGTTTCGCCTTCCTGTATCCCCAACCGTTTCTCGATCTCTCCAAGCAGACGGGTCGATCCCTTCACATGGCACGCTGTGCCGAGACAAACACAAACCTGATGGCGGCCTTTCGGTGTGAGGCTGAAGAAATGGTAGAAGGTCGCCACGGCGTAAAGCTGCGACAGGGGGACGCCAGTCTGCTTCGACAGATGGCGAAGCGATGCCTCGGGCAGATAGCCATCTAGTGCCTGTATCGCGTGAAGGATGGCAATCAGGTTACCCTTGACTTCCGGGAATCCATCCAGAATTCGATCAACTGCTTCCAGTTCGGCCATGATTGACTCTTACAGTTTGGCTACACCAAGCGATCCGGCGACGACATGCCGCGCGGAGCGCTCGCGACGTTTATTCTGAATCTCGCCGGCTTCGCCGAATGTCAGGCAACCGGTTAGACACTTGGTGACGCAGGCCGGCTTCAGGCCGACATCGAGTCGGTCCTTGCAGTAGTCGCACTTCACCGCCTTGCGCGACACCGGGTCCCACTGCGGTGCACCCCAGGGGCAGGCGGTCATGCAGCTCTTACAGCCGATGCACAGACTGGCTTCGATGAAAACGATGCCGTCTTTCTCGCGCCGTCGCATGGCCTGGGTCGGGCAGGCCTTGATGCACCAGGCGTCCTCGCAATGGAAGCAGGGCATGAAGACGAAGCGCGCGCGCGGATGGCCGGGCGTGGGCACGGTAACGATCTGGCAGGGCGAGGGCCCCGGCCCCAGATCCTTGTTGGACTTGCAATGGACTTCGCAGGCGTGACAGCCGACGCAGTCTTCGGCTTCGTGGTCGAGAATGTATTTGCTCATAGCTTGCGAACCTGAACGATGGTCTCGGTCATGGCGCTGCCGCCCCCGGCGGGGTCGAACTCATTCAGCATGCCAACCTGCAAGCGCTGGTCGGCGACGCCCTTGCCATAAGCCCGGCTCTGCCGTGGCACGGTACGGCCGAAGCCGTGCAGCATGAAGACCGCGTCGGGGTGGATCCAGTCGCTGACTTCGACGCGCATCTGGGCGGCGTAGTCGCCCTTGCTGACTTCGACCTTGTCACCGTCGGCGATGCCGAGCGCGGTGGCACGCTGCGGATGCATCATCAGCGGATTGTCGGGGAAGAACTCCGCCAGCAGCGGGTTGTTCGAGGACTGTCCGTGAGTCAGCGTCCCCGGGCGGCCGAACAGCAGCCGGAACCGATCACCGGCCAGCGGCTCGGGCGGGACGAAGGGCGCAAGGCTGGGAATGCCGGCTTCGGTGAGCGCGGCGCTGACGATCTCGATCTTGCCCGAGGGCGTCTTGAACTTGAGGCCGTTCATGCGGTCGGCGATGATCGGCTTGTCAGCCAGCGCGACGAAACCCTTCTCGCGCAACTGCGCGACGGTGACGCCGGTGCCTTCGAGCTGGTATTCCCAGATGTCCTCGATGGTCTCGAAGTCAAAGTACTCGCCGACCCCCATGCGCCGCGCCAGTTCGCGGAAGATCCACCACTCCGGCCGGCTGTCGAAGCGCGGTGCGATGGCCTGGTCGCGCATGTTGATCGCCGGCTTGAGGCCATTGCTGACGCTGAGGATGTTGGCGCGTTCGAGATAGGTGGTCTCGGGCAGAATGACGTCGGCGTACCAGGCGGTCTCCGAGTAATTGACGTCGATGGCGACCAGGAGCTTCAGCTTGTCGAAGCTCTTCTTCAAGGCTTCCGGATCGGACAGCGCGGTCAGCGGATCGTGGCGGTAGGCGAAGTAGGCTTCGATCGGGTAGGGGTCGGCGGTTGCCATGGCGGCGTACAGCCGATGCACGATGCCGCCACCGGCATCCCAGTGTTTGTATTTCCAGCCGACGCCGTCGGCACGTTTTTCATCCACCTTCGGCACGCGGTCGATGAGCTTCTTGAGCCCCTTGCGGCCGGCATCTCCGGGCCCCTTGGCCAGCAGCACGCCGCCTTCGACCTCGAAGGAACCCATCAGGGCGTTGAGGATGTGGGCGCTGCGAGCGACGTAGAACGACTGCTTGTGGCGCGCCACCATCCAGCCCGGATGGAAGATCACCCGCGGTGCGTCGGCGGCGATCTCGGCGACGAAGGTGCGCAACTCGTCAGCCGCTATGCCGGTGAATTGCGCCTGCCATTCCGGCGTGCAGTCCTTGACCGAGGCGCGCAGGGCATCGATGCCCTCGACCCAGCGGGCGACGAATTCCTTGTCGTAGACGCCGGTCTTCAGCACCTCGTGGATGATGGCGAGATTGAGCGCGTAGTCGGTGTTGGGGCGGATCTGCCAATGGCGCGTGGCCTTGTTGGCGGTGACGGTGACGCGCGGGTCGATGTAGGTGCAACGCGCGCCGTTCTTCATCCCGGCCATGAAGTTGCGCACTTCCTTGACCTGCAGCGCTTCGAGCAGGTTGCGGCCGTAGAGCACTATGTGGCGCGCATTCTTGTAGTCGAGGACGACGTCGGTGCGCCCCAGCCCAAGCAGGGTCTTGCTGGCATGATGGGCGTTGCGGCCACAGGAAGAATCGTGGTCGCAGTAGTTGGGTGAGCCGAGGGCGCGAATGAAACTCTTGCTGAGGTCGGTGAACGGTCCGCCGCGATCGGTAAGCGCGATGGCGCGCCCGCCCTGGCGGGCGATGATGTCCTTGAGCGATGCCGCGATGTAGTCGAGCGCTTCGTCCCAGCTGGCGCGCCGCCACTGGCCGCTGCCGCGTGGGCCGCTGCGGATCATTGGTTGCTGCGGTCGTTCGTCGTCGCCTTCCAGGGCCAGGCCAGCGGCGCCGCGGGCGCAGAGCGCTTCGCCCATTGCCTTGTCGTTGGGGTTGCCCTGGAGCCAGATGGCCCGCCCGTCCTTGACATCCACCCGAATCGGGCAGCGGGTGGCGCACATGCCGCACATGCTGAAAACCGAGTGTGGCGGAGCGGTGGCCACTCCGGCTACGTTGGGGGCGATGGCTGTGGTCATCGTCTGAATCCTTGTTGTTTGCGCTGTTCGGCCGGTGGCAAGTGCCGCCGGCCGCTGTTACGGCGACCGATCAATAGAAACCCAGCAGACTGAAGGCCAGCAGCGTCATGCCGAGCACGGCGACGCGCTTGACCCACAGCGGATTGACGCGCCTGGCGATCTGCGGCGCGATGAACCCGGCAATGATGGCCGCCGGAAACATGATCAGGAAAAGGTCGATGTCCACGTTGCCGAACTGGTAATGGCGGGCCGAACCCATCAGCGTGTTGAAGAAGATCGCCAGCAGCGAGCTTCCCACCACGAGGTACATGGGCAGGCCGAGCGCGACCGTCAGCAGCGGCACCATGAACGGTCCGCCGCCGAAGCCGAACATCGAGGCCAGCACGGCGATCAGGAAGGCGCCGATGCAGCCGATGATGATATTGACCTTGAACTCCTGTCCCCAGAATTCGATGAGCATGATGTTTTCCTTTCAGTTGGCGGGCTGCGTCTGTGCGGCTTGCTTGGCCGTGGCGGCCTCCGCGGCGCGGCGCTTGAACTCGTTCAGGATCGCCTGTTCCTTCTTGTTCTTGGCCAGGTAGCCCGGCATCGTCTGCCAGAACATCAACGCTGAGAGCACGATCAGCACCCAGCCGAAGACGAACTTGAACTGGTCGAGCGAGACCAGTTCGGTCAGCTTCGGGCCAATGAAGGCGCCGCCAAGCATCGCCAGACCCAGTGTGATGCCGAGCTTCCAGTTGATGAACTTGATCTTGTTGTAGTTATAGATACCGCTGCCTTGCGAGAACAAGATGGTCGGCATGGCGGTACCGGCGACGATGGTGTGCGGTATTGGCCACAAGGTGAGCAGCAGCGGGTTGAGGATGAAGCCGCCGCCAGCGCCCATCAACACGCCGAAGGTGCTGACTGCCAGGGTCAGCAGGAAAGGCCAGATGATGTTGATGCTGGTGCCGGCATTCTCGAAGTACATCACCGGGAAGGCGATGCGGTTTTCGATCACCGTCGCCTCAGATCGTTCATCGCTGCCAGTGACCGCAGCGATCATGTATTGCGCGGGCGGTGAACCTTCCGGAATCTTGATCTCGGTGGCGTACGTGCCATCGGGCTGGACGTCGACGCTGGCGATCAGCAGCTTGTCTACGCTACGAAAGCGGGCCTTGACAAGTTGCATCGAGCGCCGCTTCGTCTCCTGGCTATCGAGCGCTGGCAGCTGTTCGCCGTTGGAGCCGTACATGCTAGCCATGAGCGAGGTCTGGAAAGCCTCGATGGCGATTTTGGCCGGCGCCTTGTAGGCTACGTCGGCGCCGGTCTCCTTGAGTGCTTTGGAGTAGGACCAGCCAGCGCCGTCGGCTTTGACCTTGTTCAGCATCTCCTGCCGGTCTTTGGGCAGGTAGATGCGGTAAAGGACGTTCAGATCTTCGGTCTTGTACAACTTGTACGGCACCTGGCCGGTCTTCTCGTCCTTCTTGGTGTCGAAGAAGGAAGTACGGCCTTTCTTGCTCGACCAGAACTCGAGAAATACCGGCTTGCCCGGTGCGGCCTGGCCGGTGACCTTGATCGTGCCTCCGTTGTCGAGCGTCAGCTTGTCGGCCTGTACCGTCGGAATGACGGGCGCAGCGGCGGGCTGCGACGTTGCGGCAGCTACTGGTGGCGCTGCAGCCGCCTGTGGTACTGCGTCAGTTGCTGCCATCCCCGAGCACTGAATGGACATGGCGAGCAATGCAGCGAGAAGATGCCTGTGTGTCATCTTGAACTCCCCCGTGAACGAACTGACCACACGCTACGCTTGCAGTGCAGCAAATTGAATTCGCAGGATGGACCATCGACATACGCAGAATTGCGTAGCGGGGAGCAGGGCATAATACGAGCGGTCCAATTGCTGGTGAGCTTGAGTGGGTGCAACCCTGAGTCGGTGTTGGCGCAGCCTCGTCGGTTGCCTGTCGCTGCTTCTGCTGAGTGCCGGAGCAATGCCGCTGGCCTATGGCGAGACCGAAAAGCCCCTGGTGCGCATTGGCGTGCTGGCTTATCGCGGGCCGGCTGAGTCGGTCGAGAGCTGGGCTGAACTGGCCAAACGGCTTTCCGTCGCGATTCCTGGTTATCGCTTCGAGCAGGTGCTGCTGGATGGGCCGAGCTTGCGCGAGGCCGTGCGCGGTGAGCGGCTGGATTTCGTGCTGACCAATCCGGGGCAGTACGTATCGCTGGCGGCCGAGCTTGGCATACGCCGCATTGCTACCGTCGAACTGCCGGAGTCAGTGTCGGCGGAGCGTTCGATCGGCTCGGCAGTGGTGACGCGCGCAGGGCGGGAAGATCTCAAGGCCCTGGCCGACTTGCGCGGCAAGCGCATCGCCGCGGTGGCGCCAGATGCATTCGGTGGCTATCTTGCTGGCGCGCGCGAAATGCACCGGCTGGGCATCAGTCTGGAGGACGGCGACGCGACAATGCAGTTTGTCGGCTTTCCCCAGCTACGTGTACTCGATGCGGTGATCGACGGCAGTGCCGACGCCGCGATCGTCCGAACCTGCCTGATCGAGCAACTCACCGCCAAAGGTTTGATCCATGCCGATCAATTCAAGGTCCTGTCGCCGAAGCTGGAGCCGGGTTTCCGCTGTGCGACGTCGACGTCGCTCTATCCCGATTGGGCGTTCGCCGTCACGGGTCGAGGTGACCCCTCGTTGGCCAAGGCGGTGACGATTGCGCTCTTGGCCATGCCGCCCGAGGCGAACGGCTTGCGCTGGGACGTTCCGGCTGATTACCAGGCCGTACACAGCCTTTTCCAGGAGCAGATGTCAGGGCCTTACGCCGACCTCGCCAGCACCACGGTGCGCGGGCTGCTGCGGCGCTACCGACCGTACGTGATCATGATTGCTGTCCTTCTGATCGGCTTTCTCGCCCACGTGGTGCGCGTGGAGTACCTGGTCAGCCGCCGGACGACGGCGCTTCGCCGCTCCGAAGAGCGTGCGCGCCGGCTCCAGCAGGAGGCCGAGCACATGGCGCGCCTGTCGATCCTCGGCGAGATGGCCGGCACGCTGGCCCACGAGATCAACCAACCGCTGGCGACCATCTCCACTTACGCGCAGAGCATCGAGCGGCGCTTCGCCGCGGGCCGCATCGACCCCGCCCAGTTTGCCGAGGCAGCCGGCGAGATCGCCGCCCAGGCGGAACGGGCGGGTGGCGTGGTGCGGCGCATCCGCAGTTTCGCCAGGAAGCGCGAAGGTGTGCGCGAGACGCGGCCGCTCGCCGACACCGTGCGCGAAGCGGTGAACCTGTTCTCCGGCATGCTGCCGCAGTTGCCGCGGGTCATTGTGGACGACGAGTTACCGCAGGGAACCATGATCGATGCCGACCACCTGCAGCTGCAACAGGTGTTGCTCAACCTGCTCAAGAACGCTGCCGACGCCATGGCCGCCTTGCCTGTGGATGAGCGGGCCATCCAGGTGCGCTGCGATCGTCACGAAGGCCGCCTGCGCATCTGTGTTGCCGATCGCGGCCCGGCGGTTGCGCCCGAGACGCGGGCGCGCCTGTTCGAGCCTTTCTTCACCACCAAGACCGACGGCCTCGGCCTCGGTCTTGCCATCTGCAAGAGCATCGCCGAGGCGCACGGCGGTCGTCTGACGGTCGAAGCGCGCGATCCGCCGCCCGGCCTCGTCTTCTGTCTCAATCTGCCCGATCATGCCGACAAACAGTGAAAATACCTGCGTCCATGTCGTCGACGACGACGCCTCGCTGCGCCGTGCGCTGATTTTCCTGCTCGAATCCGTTGGCTGGGAAGTCATCGCCCATGCCTCGGCCGAGGAATTCCTGGGCGCCTTCGACCACACCAGGCGCCCGGCCTGCCTGGTGCTCGACATTCGCATGCCGCTGATGAGCGGGCTGGAGCTGCAGCAACTGCTGCATGGGCGCGGCAACCATCTGCCCATCGTGTTCCTGACCGGCCACGGCGACGTGGCCATGGCAGTTCAGGCGATGAAGTTCGGCGCCTGCGATTTCATCGAGAAACCGTTCAAGGATCAGGCGCTGATCGACGCCGTCGGCCGGGCGCTGCGCCAGGACATGGAACACCGCAGCGAGAAGCGCGAGCGCGAAGCCTTGCGCGAGCGCCTGGGCCGCCTGTCGCCGCGCGAGCGTGAAGTGGCCAGGCTAGTGGCCGAGGGCTTGCCCAGCAAGACGATCAGTACCCGGCTCGACATCAGCGAACGCACGGTCCAGGTACATCGCCTGCACCTGATGGCCAAACTCGAAATCCATTCTGTCGCCGAACTGGCGAAAATGGTCGTGCTTGGCGAGGATTGAGCGGCGATCGTCCGCGCTTACCGTCTGCTCGAGACGGCGTTCCGAAGGCTAGTCGCTGGCGGTACTGCTTGCTAGCGGCAGGGGCCGCCGCGCGGTCCGCCAGGCCCGGAATGCTTGCGCGGCGGCAATACGAAAGCCATAGCCGGTGAGAATCTGACCAATGCGATGCCAGGCGTCGGCAAGTCCGGCATTCGGGTGGGTGGCCTCGCGATAATTGGTGACCGTCGCCAGTTCGAGCGTGGTCGGCGGTTGGACCCTCCTTTCGAACTCGAACGCCTCGGCAACCTTGTGAAAGACGCGCAGCGCGGCATCGGCGCGGCCCAATTGGTAAAGGGCAAGCCCAAGGAACTGCATGGCGACCAGGTCGCCGGGCATGGTGGCCAGCATGCTGCGGGCGATGACGGCCATCTGGCCAGGGTTTCCGGCTTGATAAAACGTGCCCAATAAATCAATCAAGGCTGGAATCATGGTCGCTCTCCTCTGGTTGCGAATCGTTCGGTTATGGACGGCCTTTGGCGGTCCGATCTTGTTCGAACGCAGGGTCTGACTCGCGACTTATCTTGAAGGTTCCCAATAATCCGTCGCTGCAGAGAGACAGGAACAATCACCCAGACGCCGGCCCCGATCAGCACCCTGCTGACCCGCCGCGAGCACCGGTTCCGTGTCACCGGATGGTAATGTGCACCCAATTGAACCCGTCCGGAAGATGTAGTGAACGAGGAACAGTTCCTAGCCAAGGCCAAGTCGTTGCGTGAGCAGGCGGAGTCGTCGCTTTTCTGCCAAATGGCACGGCTTTTCGACGGCATGCTGGTGGTCGACGAAGAGGCACGCATCGTCTGGATGAGCGACGCTTATCCGCGCCGGCTCGGCATCGACGGCCCGGAAGACGCCATTGGCAAACCCGTGGAAGCCGTGATACCGCACAGCCTGATGCGCGAAGTTGTCGAGCGCGGGCGACCCATCATGGTCGACATCATGGAGGTTGGCAAGGAGTCGCTGGTGGTCACGCGCTTGCCGTTGCGCGACGAAAACGGAGCCGTGATCGGCGGGGTCGGCTTTGTGCTCTATGAGGACGCCCAAAGTCTGGCGCCTTTGATGTTGCGCTTCCAAAGGATGCGTGCCGAGCTGGCTGACGCGCAAAAGAAGTTGGCCGAGGCGAGGCGGACGAAGTACACTTTTGCCAGCTTTGTCGGCACCACGTCAGCCTGCCTGGCCGTGAAGCAGGAGGCACGGCGAGCCGCGCGGACGACATCGCCGGTGCTCATTCTGGGCGAAACCGGTACTGGCAAGGAACTGCTGGCACAGGCCATCCATGCGGCTAGTCCGCGCGCCGAGGGTCCGTTTGTCGGCGTCAATATCGCGGCAGTGCCGGATACTCTGCTCGAGGCGGAGTTCTTCGGTGTTGCGCCTGGCGCGTACACAGGCGCCGATCGGCGCGGACGCGAAGGAAAATTCAAGTTCGCCGACGGTGGGACCCTGTTCCTCGACGAAATCGGCGACATGTCGCCGGCCTTGCAGGGCAAGCTTCTGCGCGCGCTGCAAGAGAAGGAAATTGAACCAGTCGGCTCAAATCAGTTGATCCCCGTCAATGTTCGAGTCATCGCCGCGACCAGCCGCGATCTGGCGCAAGAGATCGCTGCCGGTCGCTTCCGTGCTGATCTCTTCTACCGCTTGAACGTCGTCACGCTGAGCATTCCGCCGCTACGCGAACGCCCCGACGATCTGCCCCAACTCTGCGAAGTTCTCGCCGACAGCATTGCCCGCCAGCTCGGCCTGCCGCCCTTTGACATTCCCGTCGAGACGGTCGAGCGGCTGTCACGCCACGATTGGCCCGGGAATGTTCGCGAATTGGCCAATGTGCTGGAGCGCGCCCTCTTGCGGGCGGACGGCAATCGTATCGCCGCCACGGACCTCGAGCCGATCCTGCCGGCGCCGAAGATCAGGCCAACAAGCTCACAAACGCCAGCCTTGACAGAAATCCTCGCCGACGCCGAGCGCCAGGCAATACGGGGTGCGCTGCGTGCCTGCACGGGCAACAAGGCTCAGGCGGCAAAGCAGCTCGGAATCTCGCGCGCGACTCTCTACGAAAAGCTGACGGTGCTGGGCATCGACGCCTGACTGTCCGGGATGTCGGACACGGTGTCAGGTTATCCGGACACGCTGGCCGCTTATCCGTGACCGTTGCGGCTGGCTATCTTACTGATTGCCAATGGTTCCACGTGTTGGGCATGTTCCCTGCGTGGCGCAGCTTGTCGCACATTACAACAATCTTTCGGAGGATATCTCATGGACTTTCTTATCGTCCTGGCGGCCCTGTGCTTCCTGATGTTCGTCGCCTATCGGGGTTACAGCGTCATCCTGTTTGCTCCCATCGCCGCCCTTGGCGCCGTGCTGCTCACCGATCCATCCTTGGTGGCGCCGATGTTTACCGGCCTGTTCATGGACAAGATGGTCGGCTTCGTCAAGCTCTACTTCCCGGTGTTCCTCCTCGGTGCGATCTTCGGCAAGGTCATCGAGCTCTCTGGCTTCTCCAAGGCGATCGTCTCCTCGGTGATCAACCTCGTCGGCCGCGAGCGGGCGATGCTCTCGATCGTCGCTGTCTGTGGTCTGCTCACCTATTTCGGCGTTTCGCTGTTCGTTGTCGTTTTTGCCGTCTACCC
>PMIF01000213.1:23465-47083 GCA_003157035.1 Rhodocyclaceae bacterium | reverse complement strand
GGTGCGGTGTTCATCATTGTTGCCGGCCTGTCGTATCTCGAGTGGCGGCGTCGCCAGGCTGCTGCAGCGGGCGAGGGCTACGGTACCAACCTGGTCAACGAGCCAGAGCCCTTCGAACATGAAAAGCTGGCCAACCCGATCATCGCCATCCTGCCGCTGATCCTGGTCGGCGTGACGAACTGGATTTTCACCCACACCATTCCCGATCTCTACGGCAAGACGCATTCCTTTGTGCCTGCCGTGGTCGGTAAGGCAGCGCCAGTTATTCAGGAAGTCTCGAAGATCGCCGCCATCTGGGCGGTCGAAGGTGCGCTGTTGATCGGCATCCTGACGGTATTCATCTTCGCCGGCCGGACGGTGCTCGGCAAATTCGCCGAGGGCTCGAAGTCTGCCGTCGCCGGCGCCTTGCTGGCTTCCATGAACACCGCTTCGGAATACGGCTTCGGCGCCGTCATTGCCGCGCTGCCGGGTTTCCTCGTCGTCGCCAATGCGCTCACCGCCATCCCCAATCCTCTGGTGAATGAAGCCATCACCGTCACGTCGCTGGCGGGCATCACCGGGTCGGCTTCGGGGGGCATGAGTATCGCGCTGGCGGCGATGGCCGATACGTTCATCCAAAACGCCCAGGCGGCCGGCATTCCGCTGGAGGTGTTCCACCGCGTCGCCGCGATGGCCAGCGGCGGCATGGATACGCTGCCGCACAATGGCGCCGTCATCACTCTCCTTGCCGTAACCGGTTTGACCCACCGCGTTTCCTACAAGGATATCTTTGCCATCACCGTCATCAAGACCACAGCGGTGTTCGTGGTGATTGCCACCTTCTATCTCACCGGTATAGTCTGAGCGCGCTAGCCCACGCGGGAAAGAGGAGAACATCATGCCTGCCCATCCCACTGCCTCAATGCGAGCGGTCGACACCGGCAAAGTAGTATCCGCCCGCGACGCGGTACGTTTGATCCGCGACGGTGATACTGTTGCCACCGGCGGTTTCGTCGGCATCGGTTTTGCGGAGAACATCGCGATTGCCATTGAGGCGCTGTTCCTTGAAGGCGAGAATGCCGATCTGCAGGGACTGGGCAAGCCGCGCAACCTGACCCTGGTCTATGCCGCTGGCCAGGGCGACGGCAAGGAGCGCGGACTCAATCATCTCGGCCATGACGGTCTGGTGGCGCGCGTGATTGGCGGTCATTGGGGGCTGGTGCCCAAGTTGCAGCAGCTAGCCGTCTCGAATCGCATCGAGGCCTACAACCTGCCGCAGGGAGTCATCACCCATTTGTTTCGCGACATCGCCGCTGGCAAGCCTGGCACTTTGACCAGCGTCGGGCTGGGCACCTTCGTCGATCCGCGCTTCGGCGGTGGCAAGCTGAACGAGAAGACTACGCGCGATATCGTTCGCCTGATGGAAATCGATGGCGAGGAATATCTCTTCTACAAGGCCTTTCCGATCAATGTCGGCATCATTCGCGGCACCACGGCCGATCCTGACGGCAACATCACTATGGAGAAGGAGGCGTTGACGCTGGAGGCTCTGGCGATCGCCATGGCCGCGCACAATTCGGGCGGCATCGTGATTGCCCAGGTCGAGAGGATCGCCGAGCGTGGCACGCTCAATTCAAGACAGGTCAAGATCCCCGGCATTCTGGTCAATTGTGTCGTGGTTGCCGAGAAGCCCGAGTACCACATGCAGACCTTCATCGAGCAATACAACCCGGCCTTTTCCGGCGAGATTCGCGTGCCGCTGTCGGCGATTCCCGGCATGGCGATGTCCGAGCGCAAGATCATCGCCCGCCGGGCGGCGATGGAATTGGCGGCCAACGCGGTGGTCAACCTCGGCATAGGCATGCCGGAAGGTGTCGCGTCGATCGCGACCGAAGAGCGCATTCTTGATCTCATGACCATGACGGCTGAGCCCGGCGTCGTCGGCGGCATTCCAGCCGGCGGGCTGAATTTCGGCGCCGCCAGCAATACGCAAGCGATCATCGACCAGCCGAGCCAGTTCGACTTCTACGATGGCGGCGGCCTCGATATCGCCTTCCTTGGCCTCGCCCAGGCCGATCGACAAGGCAACCTCAACGTTTCGAAGTTCGGCCCCAGGCTGGCGGGAGCCGGCGGCTTCATCAATATTTCCCAGAAGGCCAAGAAAGTGGTGTTCGTCGGCACGTTTACTGCCGGTGATCTGGACATCGAAGTCGCCGAGGGTCGCCTGAACATCCGTCAGGACGGCAAGGCCATGAAGTTCGTCGAGGAGGTCGAACACCGCACCTTCAGCGGTTCTGAAGCCTCGCGGCGCGGCAAGACGGTGCTTTACATTACCGATCGCTGTGTCTTTCAACTCGGCGCCGAAGGCCTGGAACTGATCGAGATCGCGCCCGGGGTCGACTTGCAGAAGGACATCCTCGATCGCATGGCGTTCCGGCCGATCATTCGCCAGGAGCCGCAGTTGATGGATGCACGCATCTTCCGCGACGAGCCAATGAATCTGCGCCCGGCCATGCTTGAGCGTCCGCTCGAGCAAAGGCTTAGCTACGACGCGGAGCAGAACGTCTTCTTTGTCGACTTCGCCGGCCTGTCGATCCGCAGCGAGAGCGATATCGAGCGGGTGCGCGTGGCGGTCGATCAGACCCTGCAGCCGCTCGGGCACAAGGTCTATGCCATTGTCAACTACGACCGATTCCAGGTTCTGCCGGAATTGATCGATGACTACTTCGGCATGGTCAAAGGCATCATGGATCGCTACTACCATGACGTCACGCGCTATACGTCAAACACGTTTCTCAGGATCAAGCTTGGCGAAGCCCTCGAACGAAGCTCCGTGGCCCCGAATTTGTACGACTCGGAGCATGAGGCGCGGAATCACCTGGAAACTTGACCGAACCCGCGGAAACTTCGGCGCCGCTCCAGAGGTTGCCGGCGGTTGCCGATCGCATCCGGCTACCAGCGTTGGACGAAGATCTCAGGAATCTCGATCGATGTTCTCGGCGAACACCTGATAGCGATTCTTGCCAGCTAACTTGGCCTCATACATTGCCTGATCGGCACGTTTCACCAGAATCTCGGCTTCGTATTCCGCCGGTGGAGCGACAGCGACGCCGATACTGGCGGAAATGGAAACCAGGATGCCTTCGATCTGAATCGGCGAACTGATCGCAGTCAGGACCCTATCAAGAATGGCAGTGTAGCCGTCAATCTCATTGAGGTCCGCCAGCAGCAAGACGAACTCATCGCCGCCGATCCGAGCAATGGTGTCCTCTGCCCTGAGCAGATTCTGCACGCGGCCGGTNNCTGTCGAGATCGATATAGCCAACAGCGAGCGGTTTGCCGCTGCGCTTGGCGCGGGCGAGGGCTTGCTTGAGACGATCGAAAAACAAACGCCGGTTTGGCATCCCGGTCAAGGGATCGTAGTGAGCGAAACTCACCAGTTCCTGCTCATGTATCTTGAGTCGATTGATGTCGGAGAAGATGCCGATGTAATGCTCCAGCGCGCCGTCGTCGTTGCAGACCGCGGAAACCGAAAGAATCTCGGCATAGACTTCGCCATCCTTGCGCCGATTCCAGATTTCGCCCCGCCACAACTTCCTTGCCTCGATGGACTTCCACATATCACGATAGAACTCAGGCGTCTGCCTTCCCGATGACAGGACCTTGGGGTTCTTGCCGACGACATCTTCTTTCCGGTAACCGGTGATTTCGCTGAACCCCGGGTTTACGTCGACGATGCGGTTACCGGCATCGGTGATCATGATGCCCTCGTAGCTGTTGTCGAAGACGCTCGCGGCGAGACGAAGTTGCTCTGCTCGGCGAACGACCAGTTCCTGCTGCTGGGCCATGCGGAACAAAAGAAAGGCGACGGCGACAACAAAGCCAAAGAGCATCATCGTGCCTATGAGGGCGTGTCGCCTATCGACTGCAATGGATTGCTCGACCGGCCGCAGTGCCGTTTCCTCGCTCAAGCCGAGGACAACCGTGATCGGGTAGTCGCTCAACCTTTGCCAGTTGAACAGTCGCCTGACGCCGTCGAAGCTTGCCGGAGCCGTGAAGGAGCCGCTCAACGAATCTGTGTGACCGATGAACGGACGATCGGCCCCGACAGCCTTGCCTAGAACTGCCTCAAGATCCTTGTTTCGCGCCAGGTAGTCGCCGTTTTCACGAAATACGGCCAGGACGTCGTCGGAGTCGAGTGTGACCGCGACAAGCGCCATCTGCAGGTAGGACGGCGCGATGGAAAGAACGATGACCCCGATCAAGGCCCCGTTCTTTCTGATCGGCCGCGAGAACTGGATCGTCCATTGCTTCGACACCCGGCCGAGCAGAGGCGTGCTGATGAAAGCCAAGTCCCTGTCACCCGTTAGATGTACCTTGAAGTGCTCGCGATCGGCAATCGATGTGCGCCCTTGCAGGCCAAGGCTCGAATAGGTCAGGTAGCCGTCCGCGCCGGCGACTCCGACTTGCAGCAAGGCTCCTGGTAACAGTCGCTGTTCGGTACGACGAACCGCGGCATCGAATTCGGCCGCGTTGTTGGCAAGATAGAATTGCGCCAATTGCTGCGCCGAAGCATCGACTATCTGGAATAGCGTCGAGATCTCGGCCGCGACCGCAAAATTCACTTGCCGGGCGCGCAGTTCCGCCTGACGCAGGGTTTCCTCGCGCAGCCGGGTGGCGGCCGTCTCCACCTGCCACCAATAAAGCGTGCTGGCGACTATCGCTACAACGGAGATGGCGATGACGACTAACGTGAAGTTTCGGCGAGTCGCGTTCATAGTTGGCTAGGCGTCCTGCCCGGTCCATTTTTTCAGCATCGCCATCACTTCGCTGACGTCAATCGGCTTCTCCAGGAAGTCATCCATGCCGGAACGCAGGCAGTCCTGCCGATCCTTTTCATAGGCGCGAGCTGTCAACGCGACAATCGGCAGGCGTGGCCGACCTGTCTGAGTTTCCCACTGGCGAATACGCTCTGTCGTTTCATGACCATCCATGACTGGCATCTGGATATCCATCAGCACCAGATCAGGTCGTGCCCCCTGGGTAAGGGCAGCCAATGCCTGCTGACCATCGCCGGCAGTATCCACGGTGAGATTCATTCGGCGCAGCAAGGCGACGATTACGCTTCGACTGGTCCGATCATCCTCGACGACCAGGATGTGCCTGGGCGATAGCGCCGTCGCCTGCGCTTCGCCAGGCAACATGGACGATGGGATGGCATGCGCCTCGTCGCTGTGGGCAATATCTGCTCTGATACGGAACCAGAAGCGCGAACCTCGCCCCGGTTCGCTGTCGACGCCGACATCGCCGCCCATGAGTCTGGCCAGGCTGCGGACGATGGATAGTCCCAAGCCCACACCAGCGTATTCCCGGGTGGTCGAGCCATCGACTTGAGAGAAGCGTTTGAACAACAGAGAGTGCTTGGCCTCCGCTATGCCGATGCCGCTATCGGTGACGGAAAATTCCAGTAGCGCGCTGTTGCCATAGTGGGCAACATCGGCGGCTTCGATACGGACAAAGCCCTTGTCGGTAAACTTGATGGCATTGGCGACGAGGTTCGACAACATTTGTCGCAGCCGGATGGGATCGACCAGGTAGCGAAACGTCCCCGATTCCCTCCAGTCGGACTCCAGTTCAAGGTTCTTGGCGTGGGCTGGCTCGGTGAATAGCGCCGCGGTTTCGTCGATGAGCTGCGTCAGCGTACAGTCGGTGTACGTTAGTTTCAGCGCCCCCGACTCAACCTTGGAGAGATCCAGAATGTCATTGAGCAAGGTGAGCAAAGTCTGTCCGGAGTCGAGGATCGTCCTGGCGTATTCGTAGCGCTCGTCCGGCGAGACATCCGGCATCAGGAATAGCTGAGCCATGCCGAGAATTCCATTCATCGGCGTTCGTAGTTCGTGTGACATGGTGGCGAGAAACTGGCTCTTGGCCAGATTGGCTGATTCGGCTGTCTCCTTGGCGGTGCGCAATTCCAGTTCCGCCTGCTTGCGCGCAGTGATGTCCTGCGCCACACCGACCAGACAGCGCTTGCCGTCGACGTCCTGGGGGCGCCCAGACGCGGCAATCCAGTGCGGTCGGTCATCATCGGTGCGACGGATGCGGAATTCCACATTACAGGAGCGCTTCTCGCGGTACGCTTGCTGCAACGCGGATTCGACAATCTCGCGGTCCTCGGCGAAAGCAAGGTCGCGAACGTCAGAATGGTCGGCAGAGACCGTTGGCGGTCCAAGCAAAGGCTCGGGGTCGATCTGCCAGTCGAAGCGATTGGTGTCCACCCACCATGTCCATGGATAAAGCGCGCCTGCCTCCAGTGCAACGACCAAACGGTGCTGACTTTCGCGTAGCCGCTCCTGAGTGGATTGCAGTTCCGAGTAGGCAAGTTCCCGGGCATCGGCCATGCGATTGAAGCCGTCCATCAAACGCCGAAGTTCAGGACTGCCGACAGCAGCCAAACGGGTGTCCAGTCTTCCGGCGCCCAGGTTGTCGATGGCCTGTTCGACTTGCTTGATTGGTTTGAGGCCGAAGTAGAGCACCAGCCAGATACCAGCGAAATCCATTCCCAAGGCAACGCCGATAACGCCCAGATGGCTGAGGAAGCCTTGCCACAGGCGGTTGTCAGCAGGTGTCGCAGTCATTTCGGCGGCAATCGTGCCATAGTCGCGGCCGCCAATTACCAACGTGTGATGCCCTTGCGACGACGGAATTCCCGCCAGGCGGACAAACCAGGCGGGCGCCAGTGGCTCAACGTCCTTGTCGGCAGCCTGGACGACCATGCCCTTGGCGCTCGTCCAGGTGACGCGATGGACGTCGAGACGCCTCACATGCAGCTGGAGAATTTGCTCAATGCTGGCATAGTCACCAATGACGACAGGCTCGCCGACGGCGAGGGTCAAGGATTCCAGTTCGCTGGCCAAACTTTCCTCGATTTGCTGCCGAGAGAAATTTGCATCTTGGGCAGTCGAAAGCACCAGCAGCAGGTTGCCGGCGACCACCAGCGCCAGGGTTGCAGTAAGCATGACCAGGTGCAGGAGCGACAGTCGCCCCGACAGGCGGGAGAAGAAGCGCCATCCCCGGGATGAAATCGATTCCGTGGTCAACGTCCTTCGGCCTGCCAAAGTACGCGATAGACCTCGCGTTGATTCTGGTAATCCTCATCGTTTGCCTCGACGAAGCCGAACGGGGGATCCTGGCCAATGATGGTGGCGCTTTCCTTCAGGATCTTGCGACCATCGGGGTCGTTGGCCATGCCGACAAGGGTCTTGCGGACCGCGGCCACGACTCGCGCGGGCACGCGAGCGTTCGCAGCGACGGGAATTTCCTGGAAGGGCTCCGAAGTCCACAACACGCGATACTTGAAATTCTCGCGACTGGCATATTCCTTCAAGACCCTGGAGTTGACGCCCGCCGCCGGAATGGCACCGGAGCGAAGCTGAGCCATGACGCCTTCCTGATTGCCGCCGAAAATCGGCCTCACGGTCACTCCCGCCTTGATCAGGGCGGACATCGGTGCGGCGTACCCGGCGAAGCCGTTCTTGTTGGGAGCGCCCAATTCCTTGCCCTCCAGTTCGCGCAGTGAGTGGATGGCCGATCCGTCGGGCACGATGATCTGGCCATGCAGGGGTTCGCCTGCGGGGTGTGCGATGACGTGATAACCGGCAGCGGCATGGCTCGGGGCGAAGATGTGGTTGTTGTAGACGAAGTCAAATTCGCCGCGGGCCTCGGCCTCGGAATATTCAAGCGAGCTCTTCTTGGTGACAAATTCCAACGTTACGTCGCACTTCTTGCCGACGTAGTCGAGAATCGGGTTCCAGTACTTTGCGGTCAGCAGCGCGTTTCTCACTGGCACGACGCCGAACGAATAGGTCTGCGCGCTTGCCAGCGGCGTCCCAATCAGACTCAGCAGCAGAATGAACAGCCCAGGCATTCGATGTCTCACGGCAGCGTTCTCCAAGGTGAATCGATTACTGCTACGGTCTGGTCGAGGCTCCTGGCGTTCAGGCCCCAACCAGACTGAACTCGACGATGACCTCATCCTGCACTGCAAGCAACCCGCCCAGCACCGAATAGGGGCGGGCGCCGAAGTCGGTTTGCCGCAGGACGAAGGAACCGCTGACATGCAGGTGCCCAGGCAATCCGTCGACGCTCAAAGGTATCCACATTTGCCGCTTCTGTCCATGCAGTTCGACTTCAACCTGCGCAGCGAACTTTGGACTCTCGCCGGAAACCTGGATGGAATGGATACGGACGTACGGAAATTGGTCTGCCTCCAGGTTGTCGGCGCCCAGCATATGCTCCCGCGTACCTTCGATGGCTGCTGCCGTCAGCGTCGATGAAAAGGCGGCGCCCAGCGGCGCGCGATAGTCCGGATTGTCGATCTCCAATTGGTCGAGACGGAATTCAAGATCAAAGCGTGCGTTGGCTGTGGCTGCGGACGGGAGGAAGGCAAAGCCGACGAATTGTGGTGCCGAAAGCACATGATTGTGGCCGACCTTGGCGGCACGACCGGCCCGAAAAGCGTAGATCCTGACTTGCGAAGCCTTTGGGTCGAGCGTGAAGACTTTTCCGTCCGTCTTGCCCAGGTCGGCGTAGATCTGCCGCAAATCAAGCGAGGCGCCAGCATGCCTTTCGCTGGCAACAGGTTCCGCTACGGCCGGCGAGGTGGCGTTGCAGCTCGCCAGCGCGAACGCTGCCGCAACCGTGATCAAGGTGAATCCGATTCTTGGTGAAAGCATTTTGGCTCCGCAGCAAGTTAGCAATGAACTACTTCGTTTCGTCGGCTCTGCCTACGTGGACCAAGTCGACCAACTGATCGGGGTGGTAGCTAGGGCGTGCGAACATGAACAGTTGGCGCAGGATCGACATGCAATGAAGGCGGGCGCCAGCGCTGGCGATGAAGCGGGCCAGCAGCACCAGGGTACGTGAGAGACTCCGGCCGGTCTTGCGATAGAGTATCCACGGCACGGCGGTCAACAGATATAGCGAGCCAACAAACAGGACGCCCAACATCGCCAGTGCCCGGGTGAAGCCGCCAAACGCACCTTTGCTGAGGCAGAGATCGAATGCTACAGCACGATGGGCCAATTCTTCCCTGGCATGCCAGCCAAATAGTTGCTTCGCGAACGCCGAGTGAAACTGCCACTGCGACTCGGTGGCCAGGTATGCCTTCGACAGGATGCCAGTGATGTGCTCCAGTACAGCAACGAGCAGCAGGCGTGCCGAAAGGGGTAGATGCTTCCTGCTGCCAGTGAGCAGCTGTTGGACCCAGCGCAATGCAGCAGGAGTCTTGCCCAGGTGCTCGAGCACAGATGCATTGAACTTGTTGTGCAGGCGAGAATGGTTGGCTTCTTCGTGCATGAACTCTCGGCAGCGCTGCGCCAGAGGAAAGTCGACCTGTCCCTTCAAAGTCGACGCGACGGTGCTAATGAAGAAGTTCTCGAGGAGCGGGGTGACGAAGCTCACTGCCTCCATCAAGCTGGTCATCGTGGCACTCGAGTTGCACCATGCTGCCGGCAGTTCGTTGCCCGCCTCCTGCTGCAGCAAGTGCCTCATGGTGCCGCTTGCCCGGCAGCCGGATGGGCGTAATCCAGCGCGGCAAAAGTGGCTGCCGAAATGGCGTAATGTTCGTCCCCGCTATAGACGTCGACGTCGGTTACAGTGCGGTCAGCATCGGCAATGGTCAGCCTTCTGACGGCCACGGCGCCGGATTCCATGCGCATTGTTCGGCGAGTGGAAATCGTCCGCAGCAAGATATGTTGGCGGTCGAAGAGTTGAGTTCGCCAAGGCAGTCTTGTCTTGGCGTCCACGCAGCTGACGACTTCCGGGATAGGGGGCGTGCCGGCGTTGGTGACCGAGCGAATGTTCTGGCAATCGCGCCCATCGACATGGTCCACACCGCCGCTGATTTGCTTTGGCCAATGCCACCAGGGCGCCAGCATGTCCCAAACAACCAGGGCCGAGTCGAAGACCCTGGTTGTCGGCTCGATTTCCAGTAAGTCAGCAGGCAAACGAGCGCCATATTCGATCACTCTGATCCGGCCATCGGCCGTCCTTTCGGCCGCGTAGGAGTGATCGCGGATGCTCGGTGGGGAAATCCCGGAGATTGCCAGGCGCTCGCGCTGGCTGTCGATCTGACCGACGACAGCGACCTTGAATGGCGTAGATTGCTTGCCGTCCGGACCAACTGAGGAGATTCTCATCCTTGCCTCGAACCCGGCCGAGTACCTCGCCAGCATCATTGTCTCGGCGAGCGCTGCGGGCGATGGCAAGTCGGATCCGTCGGCGCCATAACTCTGGCCGGCAAGTGTCGCCAACAAGGCCAGGACAGCCGAAGCGATGAATCTCATTCCTGGCGCAGTGCCTGCGACGGCAACATGCGTGCAGCCTTCAGCGCCGGATAGAGGCCGCCAGCAACGCCAAGCACCACCGACAAGCCAAGAATCGCGATCAAAAACGGCATGGAGAATACAGCCTCGATCTTGCCGCGCATCAACTCCACATGCTCAAGTCCGCCTGCAATGGCAATGCCAATCAGGATGCCGGCAAGCCCGCCAGCGAGCGAGAGGACCACCGATTCGCTGACGATCAGCTTGACGATGGTTTGCCGTTGCCAACCGAGCGCGAGAAGAAGGCCGATTTCCCGCGTCCTTTCATTGATACTCATGAGCATGGTATTAAACACCACCAACGCGCCGACCAGGCTGGCGATCAGTGTCGTGGCATTGCTCATGGCCTTGGAAATTCTCACCACGGCGTTCTTCCGCACCAATTCGCCAGAGGTGATGGCCAAATAGCCCGGCAAGGTCTCGCGTACCCGTGTCTTGAAGTCATCGATCACGCTGTCTGAGGCGTGATCGTCCAACTTGATGTTCAGGATATTCACTTTACCGGGCTTGTCGGTGATTTGCTGCGCCAAGGTGAGGGTCATGACCACGGCGCCGTTTTCAACTACGGCGGGGCTGTCAAATATTCCCCTGATAAGGAATTGCCGGCCCTCGATTTCGACGGAGTCACCTACCTTCTTGTGCAGCAGCTCTGCGGCAAGGGAACCGAGCACGATGTCGGCATCGGTGTCATTCGCGGGCAAATGCCCGTCGATGAGTCTCAGGTGCTGCCACAGGTAGCTGCGATACTCCCAGCCGAAGACAAAGACCGGAGGAGCGTTGTCGCCGACGCTCAGCATCTCGCTGAGCAGTCCGACGACTTCCTGCACATGCGGATAGCCCTTGAGAGTGGCCTGCAGCTTGTCGGCCAGGAAGGGCGAGGGCATGGCATTTTCGCTGGCGAGTCGCGTCACGATGAGATCGGTACCGCGCGCGTCATTTGCCCTTTGCCAGCTTGCTTCGAATCCCCAGGCGATGCTGGTGAGTGCCACTATCGATGCGACGCCCAGCGAAATCGCGGCGATGGTGAGGCTACTGCGCGCCGGACGGCGATAGAGGTTCCCCAGCGCAAAGCCAAAGAGGTTCATTGCCGGTATTCCTTGCCCGGCTCAATCTTGCCGTCACGCATGCTCACGACCCGATCCGCACGCCCAGAGACCTCGGGGTCGTGCGTTACCACGACTATGCTGATCCCGCGTTGCTGGCGAATTTCACTGATGACGCCGAGGACCTGTTCTGTGCTGACGCTATCCAGACTGCCGGTCGGCTCGTCGGCAAGGATCAGGTCGGGATTGTTGATCAGGGCTCTGGCGATGGCAACACGCTGGCGCTCGCCACCGGACATTGTCCGCGGGAAATGGTCGATCCTGTCTCTCAAGCCCAACTGTGCCAGCAGCTGCCGGGCTCGCTGCGTATGCTCGCGGGCGGGGCCGGGACAGCCGATCGTGGCAACGACGACATTGTCCAGCGCCGACAGGGTCGGAATGAGGTGAAAGGACTGGAATATGAAGCCGAAATGTTGCCTGCGGAAAAGCGATGCATCGGCGATATTCGAATAGGGTTGGCAGCGAAAGTACACCTCTCCAGTCGTCGGTCTTTCCAGCGTTCCGATGACATTGAGCAGGCTCGACTTGCCGCAGCCGCTTGGCCCGACGATGGCAACAAACTCGCCTTCTTCGACGGTCGCGCTGATGCCGTTCAGGGCAGTGGTCTTGCCATCGTCAAAGTGCAATGCGACGTTCTCGATACGAACCATCGAACCCTCAGCGCGAAGTGGCTTCGACCTGTCAATGAGCGGGGGCCAGCGTCAGCCTGACTTTGACGGGTATCTCCTCGCCCACCACATCGCCTTGATTCCACTCGCCGCCACCGATCTTGAACTCCGCTCGCTTGATGGTGAATTCACTGGTGATGATCGTCTTGCCGCCCGCTTGATCGGCGCTGGTGAAGTGAAGGACGATGGGGCGCTCAAGGTTGCGAATGCTCAATGTCCCCTTGGCCTCAAAGCTGCCGTTACCGAGGGCGCGTATCGAGGTGCTCTTGAACAGCGCGTAGGGCGCGTGCACCTTGTCCAACCAATCGGCATCGACGGCGATGGCATCCGCCTCGTCACTACCGGTGGTCAGGGAGCCCACCTGGATCTTGAGGCTGGCACTCGACTTCTCTGGCTTGACTGGATCAATGTCAATTGCGGCCTCGAAGCGCTTGAACTCCCCCGATACCGGAACGCCCATCTCCTTGACGACGAAATCGATCTTGCTTTCAGCCGCAAGGAGCACACGCGGTGACGCGAGAACGCTCGGCGAAACCAACAAGCAGGATGCTGCTAGCAAGGCATATTTTTTCATTATGGTTTCACTCTTTGGGGGCGAGCGCCATTATCGCAACGTTAATGGTTCCATAATGAGCCATTATTGTTACCAAATGTCAGAAAAGGCAGGCTATCGGCCGCTTCTGGCCGGGCTGCCGCGTTCGCATGGTCATCGACCCGGGCTGCCGATTTCATCGAGCAGACACACCATGGCCGGATAGTCGAAGTGCTTGCTAAGACCGGAGAGCGCAGCGGCCAGCCGGGCATCGATCGCTCCCACCTCATCCAGCAGTGCCGCGATGCGTTCGCTGTCCAGGCGCTCGAGGGCGTCCCGGAGTTGCTTGTCCAGGGCCGTGGGCAGGGCCGTCGCCATCGGCGCAACGGCAGTCGTGTCCGGCTCGGCAGCCTCGGGGCGATAGATATATTTCAGCCCCAACTGTCGCGCCAGGCAATCGTAGATTTCGCCGAAGCGATAGGGCTTGCTGACAAAGCCGTTCATCCCGGCGTCGAGCATTTCCTGGCGTTGCTCGTTGAAGGCCGAGGCTGTTACCGCGACGATCTTCACCGTGCCCCCGTCGGGTAGCTGGCGGATCCGTCGGGCCGCTTCCGGCCCTTCCATGATCGGCATCCTTCGGTCCATCCAGATCAGGTCGGGATGCCACTCTTGAAAGATCTGCACGCACTGCTGGCCATTCTCGGCGACCTTCGCCTCCAGGCCGATATCGCCCATCAACCGTTGCAGCAGCAACGCGCTGTCGCGCTGGTCTTCGGCGATCAGAATGCGATAGGTCCGTTGCCCGCCGACAAGGCCCACGACTTCGCGCTGTTCCACCTGCTGCGCCGTGGGTGGTTCGGCCAGTTCCACCGGCAAGTCCACCCGGAATAGTGAACCCTTGCCCAGGCTGCTTTCGACAATGATACGGCCGCCCATCAACTCGACGAACTGCCTGGTGATGGTGAGTCCCAGTCCCGTGCCTTTCTGTTCCGCGCCTTCCGCCAGTTGCACGAAGGGCTTGAAAATCCGCTCCTGGTCCTCGGCGGCGATGCCGGGGCCGGTATCCTCGACTTCGATCAGCAGGTGCCGCCGACTGTTGTGCCTCACGCCCAAGCGGAGGGTCACGCCGCCCTCCTGGGTGAACTTCACTGCGTTGCCGACCAGGTTGACCAGAATCTGTCGCAGGCGAGCTTCATCGCCCTGGATGTAGCGCGGAAACGCCGAGGTCTGGTCGAGCTGGAGGTAGAGCCCCTTCTGTTCGGCGCGCAGGCGCATCATGTCGGCGACGTCGCGGGTCATGCTACCGAGGTCGAAGGGAGCAACCTCCAGTTGCAGGCGTCCGGCCTCGATCTTGGCCATCTCCAGCACGTCGTTGATCAGGGCCAGCAGGTGCGCGCCGCTGCGGTTGATGATGTCGAGGCTCTCGATCTGGGTAACGGTCAGCTGCGGCTCGCGCCGCATCATGCTGGAGAAGCCGAGAATGGCATTCAGCGGCGTGCGCAGTTCGTGGCTCATGTTGGCCAGGAAGACGCTCTTCGCCTTGTTCGCTGCTTCGGCCGCATCCCGCGCCAGCCGCAGTTCGGCCGTGCGCCGCTGCACCGTTTCCTCGAGGCTATCGCGGTAGCGCCTGAGTTCGTTCTCGGCCTGCTTGCGCTCGGTGATGTCCTGAATGAAGCCAACGAGTTTGTCGGGCAACCCGTCCTGGCCAATCAGTGGCTTGCCTCGACACTCTATCCAGCGCTCCGCGCCATCATCGTGCCGGTGTATTCGGTACTCGACGCGATGCTCGGTGCCGTTGGCAAGGCTGTCCCGGAACGACTCGCTGACTACAGCATAGTCGCTTGGGTCGATGATTTCCCGCAGCGTTTCCGTACCCGGCGGCGAAGCATTCGGCAGGCCAAATATCTGGTACATCTGCTCCGACCAGAAGGCCGTCGCGCCGTCACGCGAAAGTTCCCAATAGCCGATGCGGGCATAGTTCTGGGCGGCGCGCAGCTGTTCCTGGCTTTCTCGCAGCATGCTTGTGGCGGCAACGATGGAACCGATTTCGCTGACCATGCTTGCCGACGAGGGTGCAAAGTTCTCGCCATGGAGAGCCCGTTCCAGGGCGGTGGTCGCTTGTACCAATGGTCGTACGAACAATCGATGAGCGGCCCAGGCAAACAGCAAAACCATGCCGACAAGGAAGCTCAATCCGGAGATGCCAACCTGCTTGACCAGACTCGCCTGTTGCTGAATTTCCGAAAATCGGTCGCCGGTTTGCAATTGCGCCTGAACGGCGAGCGTGTCGGTGACGCCTTTCAGCTTGCGCGTTGTCTCGTCCCAGGTCTTGGTACTGCTCGCGGCGATGGCGATGATTTCGCGCCGTAGCGAAATCAGGCGATCGATCTCGGCGCGAAGTGCGGCCGGGTGGCTGGTGCCATGCAACTGGCGGACGGCAGTAATCTCTTGCCCAATCTCGTCAAGTGAGGCAAGCGAATCCGCGCTCATGGCGCGAATCAGCAAATCCGTCTGGGGGCCGCCCGTTGACGTCGGCCGATTGGCGCCGGCAGGAAGTTGGCTGGCAATGTTCAGCACCAGTCCAATTGCTTCCCGGTTCAGGGCATCCCGGCGATTGCGCTGCACGGCGAGATCGGCCAGCACTTTCAGCGTCTGCGTACCGATCGCCAGGATCTCCGGATCTGACCTGAACCCCGGTTCGTTGTATATCAGCGTTTGCGCGCTCAGGCGCGCCAGCCGGCGTTTGGTCGGATCGTCCGAGTTCAGCGACTCTTCGCCGAACAGAATCAGCCGTTCGACATCGCGCGAGATTTCGTGCCGGGCTGTTATGACGGGCAGGACTGTGTCTCGCGTGTCGGCAGCCAAACCGGCGATCCGGACCTGCGTGGTGACGACAATCCCCAATACCAGCGTGGCTATGCCGAGCAGGAGCGCAGCCCCGGCGCTAAGTAAGTGCCGAAGTGGAAACATGCGACGAGGCAAGTTCCGCATCCGGGCTTCGTCAGAAGACGCTGGCGGAGAAGTAGGTATTGTTGATTTTGGCGAAAGTGCCATCGTGCAAGATCGTGTCGATCGCCGAATTCAAACGCTTGCGCAAGTCGTCGCGTCCCTTCGCCAGTGGAATTGCCACCTCGCCACCGAGTCCTTCATTGTCTAGCGGAGCGCCGACAAAATCGAAGCGTGCGCCTTCCTTTGTGCTCAGGAAGGCATAGTGGCTTACAGTGGAACCAAATATCAAATCCACTTTCCCCGCAACCAGCGCCGCGTTGCGCTCCGTGTTGGTCGGAAAGGACATGAGCGAGACTATATCCGCATAGTGTTGGCGCAAATACTTTTCCTGCACGGATCCTGTCTGGACGCCGATAGACCTACCCTTCAAGGCGCGGCTGGAAATCTCGTCGATGGTGCCTGGTTTTGCCACGAACATGGAGGAAGAGCGCCAGAATGCGTTGGTGAAGTCCACGACTTTCTCACGCTCGGGTGTTCGCAGGATATTGGCAACGGCGAAATCGAAGCGCCTTTCGGCGACCCCCGGCACAAGCTCGGCGAAATTGCTGGCGACAAATCGACATTCGCTCGCCATCTTCCGGCACAGCGCGCGTCCGATGTCCACCGAGAAGCCGGTCAACTCTCCGCGTTCATCGCGCCAACAAAATGGTCGATCATTGTTGTTGACCGCCACGATCAATGGCTCGGCGGCAAGTGCGGAATGGAACGACAGGGTCAGCAGCAGAACCGAAAGCAGCCGGGCCAGCGCAGCCGGAGGCATTAGCCGAGCAAGATCAACATCGAGAATTCGCATCATCGAACTCGAGTATAGGAACACGGCTCCACGGCAGAGAGACCACTAACGACTTTCACGCAGGTGTTCTTGCGTTGTGGGGGCTGGGGTCCCAAGGGTCAGAACTGAGGCATTACCACGCGTAGTATAGTCGTCACGGGCCTGGCGGTCCTGCGTTGGCCCAGCGTGATTTCAGCTGACGCAGCGCCTGCACGCCGGCCCGGAACTGGCCCGCTTCCCGGCCAACCGGGGTGCCGACGGCCTCGCCCGAGAGAATCAATGAGCCGCCGACGGACGCCGTAATGCCTTGCTGCCCGCGTAGCCGTTCTCGGCCGCCTTGCGGTACCAATCGACGGCGCTGTTGGTGTTCTGTGCGACGCCTCGTCCGTTGTCGTAGAGGCTGCCGATGGCGTGCAGGGCGTCGGCATGGTCCTGCTCCGCTGCCAGCCCATACCAATGCATCGCCTTGGCGTAATTTACCGCGACTGGGCCTCCCTGTTCGTAGGCCTCCCCGAGGCGATAACAGGCATCGGCGTCGCCGCTCTCCGCCGCCTTGCGGTACCACTGCATGGCTGTCTCCAGGTCTTCGGCAACGCCACGGCCATCCTCGTACAACTGAGCTAAATTGTATTGGGCGTTGCGCTGGCCATTTTCCGCCGCCTTGCGATACCAATCGGCGGCCGTGGCTATGTCCGGCGCTACGCCGGCCCCGGTCTCGTAGCAGACACCCAGGTTGTTTTGCGCGTCGGCATAATCCTGCTCGGCCGCCTTGCGGTACCACTCGACAGCCTGGCGAGGGTCGACTTCGACGCCGAGGCCATAAGCATAGGAAATGCCGACGTTGTAGCAGCCGTTGGCGTTGCCCTGCAGCGCCGCCTTCTGGTACCAGGCGAAGGCCTCGGCGGCATTGGCCGCGATGCCGCGCCCATGTTCGAGACAACTGCCCAAGGCGATCTGGGCACTTGCCAGCCCTTGCTCCGCGGCCTTTCTGTACCAGGCAACGGCAGCATTCAGGTTCTGCGCCACGCCCTTGCCATCTTCGGTGAGACGGCCCAGGTTGTACTGGCCGTTGCTGTCACCCTGCTCGGCAGCCTTTCGATACCAGACGGCGGCCTGGGCAAGATCCAGGGTGGTGCCGCGACCCTGCTCAAACAGGGTTCCCACTTCATTCTGCGCATCGACCACGCCTTGTTTGGCCGCAGCCAGAAACCACTTGAAGGCCTGTCCATCGTCGCGCAGCGTGCCATCGCCATCGCGATACATCGCTGCCAGGTTGTACTGCGCGACGGGGTCGCCCTTGTCCGCGGCAGTACGGAATCCGGCCAAGGCAGTCTCATAGTCGCCAGCCTTGTAGGCGACCGTCGGGTCGCTGCTCACCTGCCGAATCAAGGTCACGATGCCGGCAATCGTGACGATCACGATGACGGCCGCTGCAATAACGACTTTCTTCATTGGATTCCCGCTGTTCCCGCACTCAGACCATGCAACGGCCCCTTGCCATTGCGGTGGCGCGGAATAATACAGCCATCTACAGATGGCACACGCCATGTAGCGGCTTGCTCGACGTGATTGTTATTCGCCGCCTCGACTACCGCGAGCGGGACGTTCGGCTGGTATGGCGTGCCAAGCCGTTCTATTGTGCGGCAACAATCAAGACTGCCCAGAGTGCGGCGCAGCCTTGGCGGGTCTCACTGGCTGAACAGGGCGTCCAGCTTGGCGGCGCAGGTGAAGTCGTTTCTGGTCAGTCCGCCGGCATCGTGGGTTGAGTACGACACCTTGCAGCGGCTGTAGCCTACGGTCAGGTCGGGATGATGATCCGACCGATGCGAGATCCAGGCCGTGGCATTGACGAACGCCATCGTTTCGAAGTAGTCGGGGAATTCGTAGGTCTTGGTGATGGCCTTCCCTTCCAGCGACCAGCCTTCCAGCGCCGACATCAGTTGGGCGATTTCACCATCGGTCAGCGGCAGGCGCCTATTTGAACTTGTAGTATCGTTGGGCAAGATAGTTTGAGACATGTTGCTCCTCATCAGGCAACCAGCCTGCATTGGTTTGGGCGCTGCACATTGCCACCCGCTGGCGCAATGCCGCATCGTCATGAATGAGGCGATCCTTACGCAGGTAGATCGGCGAACCGTCGCCGCCAAAGCGTTGCGCATGGCAGGAGATGCATTGTGCGTCGTGCAGGCGTTTGCCAACTGCGTCCACCTCGGCCATGGCCGAATCGACGGCAATCACCATCAAACTGACTACGAACGCCGATCGCAGATTGTGGCTGGCCAAAGTCGTCCCTCCTGAATGATTTGCCGTCATCCGGCCGCAAATTTCGCCGGATCCACGCGCCCGCAACCTAGTTGTAGAGTAACCAAACCGATATTGTCAAGTAATATTCGGGATAACTGCCTGGCCAACTGGGCGGCGCCAGGGTAACCGGAGCAAGCTGTGGAGGCACCATGATCGATCCAGAATTACCTCACAGCGATAAGACCAATCGCATCAGCGACAAGGGCACGTGCTCGCTTGGGCGCCGCCTGAGCAGATTGCGCGACCCTTATCATCTGGTCCTGACCCTCACCTGGCCGCAGTTCTTTGGCGGCCTGCTGCTGATCTATGCGCTGGTGAATCTGCTTTTCGGCGGCATCTACTGGCTATTGCCGGGGAGTGTGACCAACACGCACGCCGGCGCCTTTCTCGACTGTTTCTTCTTCAGCATCGAAACCCTGGCAACGGTCGGCTATGGGGTCATGGCTCCTGCCGATGTTGCCGGACACGTGGTTGCTTCCATCGAGATATTGAGCGGCATGGTGGGCTTCGCTCTGACCACCGGCTTGATCTTTGCTCGCTTCTCCAAGCCGACAGCGCGCATCGTCTTCAGCCGCCTGGCGGTGATCCGCGACTTCGACAACCAACACGCGTTGATGTTGCGGATGGCCAACGAACGCCAGAACCGTATCGTCGAGGCCACGGCCAAGCTGTGGCTGGTCCGCAGGGAATTGAACGCCGAGGGCGAAAGCTATGTTCGCCTCTACGATTTGCCGCTGCTGCACGAGCGCACCCCTGTCTTCTCACTGACCTGGACCATTATTCATCCCATCGATGACCGTAGTCCGCTGCGTGGCCTCGACACCGCGCGGCTGGTGGCGGATGGCGCGCGCATCGTCGTCTCCGTCACCGGTCATGACGAAACCATGGCGGCGTCGGTCTACGCCGGCAGTGAATACGACGCCAATGATCTGGTGTTCGGTGGCCGCTTCGTCGATGTCCTGTCCACCACCCCGTCGGGAGTGGTGGTGGTCGACATGGCACACTTCCAGGACATCGAGCGGCCGACCGAGCAAGCCGGCGACTAGGCGCCGAGGGCGACTGCGGGGTGGTGGGACAAGATCTGCCGAGCACTGGGCTACCCGTCCTCACTTCTGAAACGGTAAATTGCGGCCGGCAAGGCTGGATTCTCATGGGTTCGGAGGTGCCGGCGACTTACTAGGATGACGCCATGTCGACACAATCGAAAATCGAATGGACCGAGCAGACCTGGAACCCGACGACGGGTTGCACGAAGATTTCGCCCGGGTGCAAGCACTGTTACGCGGAGGTGATGGCGCGGCGGCTTCAGGCCATGGGTGCGCCGGGGTACGAAAACGGCTTTGATCTCGCCATATTGCCCGAGCGGCTCGCTCAGCCCCGGCAGCGTAAGAAGGCCACGGTCTATTTCGTGAACTCGATGAGCGACTTGTTCCACGAGGACATCCCCGATCAGTTCCTCGACCAGGTCTTTGCTGTGATTCGCGATACGCCCCAGCACACCTATCAAATCCTGACCAAGCGGGCCGAACGCCTGCCGAACTACTTCCGCAATCGCAGCTGTCCGAAGAACGTTTGGCTCGGCGTATCCGTGGAGGATCGGCGCTACGGCGTGCCTCGCATCGACCATCTGCGCCGGGTCGATGCGCACATCCGTTTTCTTTCGGTCGAGCCGTTGCTGGAAGATGTCGGCGAGCTGGATCTGACTGGAATCCATTGGGTCATCGTCGGTGGTGAGTCCGGACCCAAGGCACGGCCGATGAGGCCCGAATGGATAGAAGGCGTGAAGCAGCAGGCCGACGCCGCCGGCTCAGCCTTCTTCTTCAAGCAGTGGGGCGGCTGGGGNNCCAAAAGCTATGCGGCAGAGGATGCTTGGCGGCCAATAGTAGCCAGTACAGCGGCTGATTTCGATCCGCGGTGATCAGCCGCCAGTCAGTTGAGGGCCAGACGCCAAGTTCGCCCACCTTCTTGACCCAATATTCCACGACGCGTCGCCGCACTTCGGATTGGGTCCCCGCGACGTCGACGTTTTCTCTCCAACCCGGCGCAAAGGCATCGAATGCCGAATCACCGTCAGTCAAGTTGATTGACAGGTTTCGCTGTAAGTCCATCGCACTCAGATGAATGAGCAGGTCGATTCGCTTCAGTGGCGCCAACGCGCTGATCACGCGAAAGTCCAGGGACTCCAGGTTGTATGGATCGATGAACGCGAAATGGAGCGCATGCCCGGAAACGGCGGCAATCATCTCGCGTACTGCATCCACAGCGCTTGCATGGACCGGATGCACCGGCGCGTTGAGCCGGCGTAGGCGTTCCGCACACGCGTTTAGCTTCGCTTCGTCAATGTCCGAGATGTAGAGATCGCTGAACGGCGCACCACCGGCGCTACTGGTCTTCCAGGCCGCTACCGCGCCGCCATCAATCCACTCCTCGGTATCCCGGATGCGGGCCCGTCCTGTGCCGCAGAATAGGTCGAAATACACGGCGCCGCCTTTGCGGTCGCCGATGTATTTCTTCCGCGTAGCACGGGAAATATCAAGGTAACGACACAAGTACGAATGCTTCTCTTTTGCCCAGACTCCGACCTCTTCGGCAGGAAGACCATCGTCGGCGACAATCAGATCCATAGCGACCCCGGGTGAAATGACTATTGCATCAGTCGCCATGATGGCGTTATGCCAATGACAATGCAAGAGGTACGACCAATGAAGCCGGAAAGTCTGGAGGGCCTGAAGCGATAAGGACTGGGGCGGCTTCAATCAACCCGTAGGCTGGTCCCATTGCGGAAAGTAGGTTTTCAACCGCTCAACCGTATGCCGCCATTTGGGTGTCAGCGGTTGGCAGACGGTGTTCTGGTTGCCGAAAAGGCCGACTTCGTTGATTGCCTTCGCTTCTGGCACCGTATCTAGCCATTCGACCCGGACATAGCACTCGACCTTGTCGGGATCGTCCGCGTTATGCCTGTAGAGCTCTGCGTTCTTCAGCACCTCCAAGGCGGGGCGCTCGCCCCCTGGTGTTTGCAGAACGAAGTCACCAATGGGGACCACAGTTTCGGTAACGCGGCCGACACCGACATAGCCTGTCTTGGGGATCTTTACCCATACGCGATCGCCGGGTGACAGCATCTTCAGCGTTTCTTCGTCCAGATCGACCCCGAAGCGCTGCCTGAAAGCCTCGTCTAGATTGCCGCCGTTGGGAAAGCGCTGGTAAGTCTGCGCGATTCGATCTGCCGTCAACTGTTCGACCCAGCAGGCGTAATCGAGCGCCTGGGCAATGATCTCGCGCGGCGTGCGATCCCGCTTGAGTTCAATCAGAACAAGTGAGCCGTCCGGAGCGATCGCCAGCAAGTCGATACGGCCGCCGTGGCTGGTCACTTCCTGGCGCCCTATCAGCATCCATTCGCTGGAAAGGATGGATGGTTCGCGAACGATCATCTCTTCCAGCGTCTGCTCGCTGGGGAGCCGGGTGGCGGATAGCGGTTCGGGCTTGGTGCCGACCTTCCAGATCGCGTGTTGGATGGGCATAAGTACGGTCTCCTTGGCTAGTCGATAAGAAGCTCAAGAATCAGTTCGACGTGCTCGTGCTCTCTCTCGGGGTACCACAGCGGTGATATGTGCGCATCTGCGAGGCGCTGGGTAACAATCTCACGCCGCGCTTGACCGTCTTGCCGCGAACGATGACGCGGCCCTTGGTGAAGTAGACCTCCTCACGAAGCTGGGTCATCAGATCCCATTTGCCGCCGTCCTGACCGACGCGCGCTGCGGATATCCGCTTCGGTGAGGGCCTTCTTATTCATGCGCGGCGGGACATGGCGATCCGGCATTGCAAAAGCGACCGGCCGCCAATGGCGGCCGGTGGGTCGGCTTTGATCCTTGTTGTTCCTGTTCGCGTGCCAAACCGTTCCCCCGCGGCCCAGCGAATGACAGGCGCAATACTAACATGCCCGGTGAGTTCCCGGTCGGGCCCAATACGCCGCAGAACCTGCCGGCACGGCCCTTTGGAAGCTAGGCTGGCCCCGGTTCAGCGGCGTTTCAAGATTCTATTGTTTCGCCCCTTGGGGTTTTCAAGATATTGGGTCGGCCTTCAAGAATCTATTGCGCCGTAACAATCAACGGGCGTCACCAGAGCGTTTCGCGCTCGGGACCGGCCCCGATCTTGTGGATGGTGATGTCGGCGCCGTTGAATTCTTCCTCGGCGCTGAGGCGAATGCCGACGGTCTTCTTCAACAGGCCGTAGACCACGAGGCCGCCGACGAAGGCGATGGCGATGCCCATGAGCGTGCCGATCAATTGCGACATGAAACTGACGCCGCCCATGCCGCCGAGCGCCTTGACGCCGAAGATACCTGCCGCGATGCCGCCCCAGGCGCCGCAGAGGCCATGCAGCGGCCAGACGCCGAGTACGTCATCGATGCGCCAGCGATTCTGGGTGATGGTGAACATGACGACGAACAAGCCGCCGGCAATGCCACCGGTGACCAACGCACCGATCGGATGCATGAGATCTGAACCGGCGCAGATGGCCACCAGTCCGGCCAAGGGGCCGTTATGCACGAAGCCCGGGTCGTTCTTGCCGGCCCAGAGCGCGACCAGGGTGCCGCCGACCATCGCCATCAGCGAGTTCATGGCCACCAGTCCGGAGACCTTGTCGATGGTCTGCGCGCTCATGACGTTGAAGCCGAACCAGCCGACGGTCAGAATCCACGCCCCCAGCGCCAGGAAGGGGATGCTGGACGGCGGGTGGCCGCCGGCGATGCCGCCATCCTTGTGATAGCGGCCATTGCGGGCGCCGAGCATCAGCACGGCACCAAGGCCGACCCAGCCGCCGACGGCATGGACGACGACCGAGCCGGCGAAATCGTGGAATTCTTCG
>PMIF01000213.1:1106-23420 GCA_003157035.1 Rhodocyclaceae bacterium | reverse complement strand
TTGGTCAAGCCGTAGCCGCTCATCTCGGACAGCTTCTCGGCGCCGGAAAAGAAATCAACGCCGTAGGCGATGGAGTAGCCGATGAAGAAGTAGGCAAGCGTCGACATGCAGAAGTCGACCAGTATCTTGACCAGTGCATTCACCTGGTTCTTTCTGCGTACGGTGCCGAGTTCGAGAAAGGCGAAGCCGGCGTGCATGGCCAGGATCATGATGGCACCGAGCAGGATGAACAATACGTCGGCGGAAGTCTTCAAATTCTCCATTTTGGGGCTCCAGAGATAAAAAGGCACGAATCCCGTGCGCGGGAGCAAGAACGGTGCCGATCGATGGAGTCCTGTACTAACAGGTGCTTAGCGCTGGTGTGAAAAATGGGGAGCACCAGGCTGGTGCTAATGGGGCGATTGCGGCACCGTTGCGGTGCCAGTTTCTCAGACTGAAGCGCTGTGATACTTCATTGTGGTGCATCGCCGATCGGCAGCAGTATCCACATGGCGCCCTTCTGCCGCATGCGACCCGCCAGGCGGCCGGCCTCGGTGCCACTGCCCCAATAGAAATCGGCGCGCACGACGCCACGGATGGCGCCGCCGGTATCCTGTGCCAGCATCAGCCGGTTGAGCGGCTTGTCGCTGTTCGGCCAGGTAGTGGCCAGGAATATGGGTGCGCCGAGCGGGACGTGGCGAGGATCGATGGCGACGCTGCGTTCAGGCGTCAGCGGCAGGCCGAGTGCGCCGGGTGGGCCGCTACCTTCGACTGGCAGTTCGCGGAAGAACACCAGGCTCGGGTTGGCGTCGAGGAGTTCGCGCAGTCGCTGCGGATGGGCCCGTGCCCAATTCTTGATGCCTTGCAGAGAAGCCTCTTCAAGCTTGAGTTCGCCCTGGTTGAGCAGCCACCGGCCGATCGAGCGGAAGGGATGGCCATTCTGGTCGGCATAGCTGACGCGGGTGCGACTGCCGTCGTCGAGCGCGATCTGCCCCGACCCCTGGATTTCCATGAAGAACAAGTCGAGCGGATCATCGATCCAGAACAGTGCCGCGGCGGCACGCGACTCTTCCTCGCCGGCCCACTCGGCACGCGTGAAATACGGTATCAATCGGCGACCCTCGATGCGTCCGCGCAGACGCAGGTGTTTCAGTTCAGGATAGAGTTGCGCGAGATCAACGTCGATCAAGTCGTCGGGCGGGCCGAACAACGGGTGGCGGTAGGACCCCTGGCGCGTCCGGCTGCCCCTGATCACCGGCTCGTAGTAGCCGGTGATGAGCCCGCTTCTGGAGCCGTCGGCGTTGGTCAGCGCCCAAGGCTGGAACTGCGACTCGAACCAGGCCCGCAGCGCATTTGCATCGGGCGTCGGTATCAGCGCCGACGCTTGCTCGCAGACGGATCGCCAGCGTGCCTGCTTGCCGATCAGCGCACAGGAACTGCGAAAGGCGTCGAAGGCCGGTGACAGATCCTCGTCGGTCCAACCGCTGACATCGCTCCAGGTCGCGGCTTGCAGCGGCTTGGCCTCTGGTTTTGGCGGCTCCAGCTGCGGGCAGGCAGGACAGGCCGAACAGGCAGGGCTGGGTTGGCTTGCCGGGCAAGGTTCGCCCGGCGGTGGCTGAGTGGCGCAGCCAGCGAGAAGAACAAGGGTCAAAACGACGATTAGACGGTGCATGAGATGGGCTGCCAAGTCCGACGACAGCGCATTATCGCAGATGCTGTTTGGCTGCCTGGATCGGTTGGGGAACGAACAAATAATTTGCTCTTCATACGTTTGACACGGCCTATTGGCTGCCAACGCAGTATCGTTCACAATGAGACAGGCAAGGGAGGTTGGCCGATCACGACTTGCTGGCGCAATTCTCGCGTCAGTAGTCTGGCACGGCCACTCGGATCGCATGAGACCAGCGAAGTCCTTCGGTTGGCAAAGGGCAACGGCAGCGGTGATATGCACGTTGCTGGTTGGCTATTCGCTCCTTGGCCGAGCACAATCCGGCGCCGAATCTCACGGCAGTAACGCAGACCCTGTCGGATCGCAGCAGCGGGGCTGGCTGTGGTCCGCTCTCGGTGGCATTACCATCGCTTTGCTGGGCACCAGCTACTTCCTGCTTCGCCTGCGGCGTTCCCGGGCGACGCTCTTTCGCCTGAATCGGGAACTGCGGGCCATCAGCAGTTGCCACCAAACGATGATGCGCGCCGAGAACGAGCAGTCCCTACTCAATACGGTTTGCCAACTCGTTTGCCAGGAGGCCGGCTATCGCATGGTGTGGGTTGCTTACGCCGAAGCCGGTCAAGTCGAGACCATGCGTCCAGTCGCCTGGAGCGGCGCCGTCGATGGCCGATTCGATCCGGCGACATCAGACCCTACCGGCGGTGAACTCGGTTTCGGTTTGGCGGTAGTCGCCATTCGATCGGGCGCCAGGGCATGCATCCAGGATCTGGCCGACGATCCTGCTCTGGCCTCCTGGCAGGGTGTGGCGCTGAAACGCGGCTACCGGTCGTGCCTTTCCCTGCCGCTGAGCGAGGGCAACACGACCTTCGGCGCCTTGACCATCTATTCGGCAGAGGCGAACGTTTTCACCAGCGACGAAGTTCGCCTTCTCGATGAACTGGCCCGTGATCTGGCGTTTGGCATTGCCGTGCTGCGCGCCCGTATCGTGCGTGCCGAGACAGAAGAAGCACTGCGCGAATCCCAGCAAGAATTCCGCGGCCTGGTTGAGAACTCGCCGGACGTCATCGTCCGCTATGACCGGGAAGGGCGCCGGATCTACGTGAACCCTCAGTTCGAACGCGTCAATCACATCCTGGCGAAGGACGTACTCGGCAAGACACCGGCAGAGTTGTCGACCCGCCTCAAGCCGCTGGCGGCACTGTTCACGGAAAGGCTTATGGCGGCAATGGCTTCGCGCACTGTCGCCAAAATCGATTTGACCTGGAGCGACCAGGGCAAGCCGATATGCTGGTTTGTCCGCGTTGTTCCGGAATTCGATGCCGAAGGCCAGGTTGTCAGCGCGCTGACCATCTGGAGCGACATCACCGAGCGCAAGCTGGCCGAGCAGGAGATCGAGCAGCTGGCGTTCTACGATTCCCTGACCAAGTTGCCGAACCGGCGTCTGCTGGTCGACCGGCTGCATCAGGCCTTGGCCAGCAGTGCGCGCAGCCGGCGCAAGGGCGCCTTGCTGTTCATCGATCTGGACAATTTCAAGACCCTCAACGACACCAGCGGTCATGACGTCGGCGACCGCCTGTTGATCGAGGTCGCCCATCGCCTGACGACATGCGTTCGCGACGACGACACCATCGCCCGTTTTGGTGGTGACGAATTCATCGTCGTCCTCGAGGACCTGAGCGAAAACGCACAGGAAGCGGCGGCACAAGCCAAGGCCGTCGGCGAGAAGATCCTGTCCGTATTGAGTCAGGCTTACTCGATTGCCGGCCGCACACATCACAGCACGCCCAGCGTCGGCGTGACCCTGTTCATCGAGGCCGATGAGTCTGTGGACGAGCTGCTCAAGCAGGCCGACATCGCGATGTATCAGGCCAAGGCTGCTGGCCGCAATATGCTGCGTTTCTTCGACCCCGAAATGCAGGCTGCGCTTGCAGCCCGCACAGTAATGGAGGCGGCACTGCGGTTGGCCGTTCTGGAGCGCCAACTGGTGCTTTACTACCAGCCGCAGGTGGACGACCGCCGCGGTGTCATTGGCGCCGAGGCCCTGGTGCGCTGGCAGCATCCCGAGCGCGGCATCGTCGCCCCGGCACAGTTCATACCGCTTGCCGAGGAAACCGGACTTATCCTGTCGATCGGCCAGTGGGTCCTGGAGACAGCTTGCGCGCGCCTCAGGGATTGGGCGCTGGATGCCAACTTCCGCCATCTCGATCTTGCCGTCAATGTCAGCGCCCGCCAGTTTCGGCAAGCCGACTTCGTCGATCAGGTACGTTATGCGCTGCAGAATTCCGCCGCTCCAGCGGAACGCCTGAAGCTGGAGCTGACAGAGTCGCTGGTGCTCGACGACGTCGGCGATACCATCGACAAGATGCATGCCCTCAGGAGGCTCGGCGTTGGCTTCTCGATCGACGATTTCGGTACCGGCTATTCTTCGCTCGCGTACCTGCAACGGTTCGCTATCCATACCCTCAAGATCGATCAGTCGTTCGTAAAGGAAATTTATTGGGAAAGCACCCACTCCCCCATCATTCTCGCCATCATCTCCGTTGCGAGAGGATTGGGACTTAAAGTAGTGGCCGAAGGGGTCGAGACGGAAGTTCAGGCACGCTATCTGGAACGCGCCGGTTGCAAAGTAATGCAGGGATATCTATACCACCCCCCCATCCCCAAGAATGCCTTGATCCAAAAGCTGGTCCCGCTGGAAGCGGATCTGCCGGGCCATAACATAACTACGCCTTCTTAGAACGGGCCTTGATCTCGGCAAATCTCTCGCGCCACTCTTTGAGCTTTTCATCTTCAATCTCAAGCTGGATAGCTAAAACCTCTACCGGAATGAGTTTATGCTCATCAAGCTTACGAACAAGTTTCTTGTCCATTCTGGAGAAAAACTGCTCGGCCTCATCTCTGCTTAATAAAGCAGCTTTCTCGAGATACTTCTCTTTTGAAACATTCTTCATCGCAAGTAGCGCTAATCTGACTGCGGTTAAGCTCCCGCAATTAATTTTGCGACGTCACCATGACATTCCGAACACAAGCCGACTAGCAACAAGTTCCCAGCAGTGACTGTACCGGAATAATTGGTGATCGTAACGCCGTGACGACATTTTCCACACCAAACATTTGATAGCAGTTCCTTTTTGTTGGCATCAGATAAGCATGCCCACAATTTTTCAGCAGGGGCAGAAAATTGATGGGTAGGTTCGCTGGCCACGATGATTCTTGCATCCTCCATCTGGTATTGATAAGCAAATTAAAATATGGCGGTTTGGCGCCACATGGTTGTTTTCATGTTCAGACCCGCATACGGACTGCACACTTACAAAGTACGCATAATCTTAAGTTTAGAGGCTTGATTACGGCAAACTGTACAATTCTTTTATGGCATTTGCGTTACTCAAGCCTCAACAAGAAGACAATAGTCCAGATAACTATTTCCCTTTTGACGGCTTTGCCGGCCTGCCAATTTTGATTTCGGCTAATTTCGATAGCTGCTTCTTAAGCACTGCTTGGCTCATTCCAGCCAACGACTGCAAACCAGCACGCAATAACTCGCTTTTCTTTACATCAATCCCACTTGCGAGACATTTCTTCTTAAGTTCAGAAAGAATTCGGTACTCGTTTTCGGGCATGGTAAAGCTATCACGGACGATTTCTTGTTTAACTTGCTTCTTCTCAACCTTCTTAGGCGCAGAAGGTTTCTTGACAGTTTTCCTTACAGCTGCTGACTNNGACGATTTCGGTACCGGCTATTCGTCGCTGGCGTATCTGACACGCTTGCCGCTCGACCAGTTGAAGATCGATCGTTCCTTTGTCCGCAACTTGCCCGGTAACACCAATGATGCGGTCGTGACTCAGTCGATCATTACGCTGGCCAGTAGCCTTGGCTTGTCGGTCATCGCCGAAGGAGTGGAAACCGAGGCACAACGGGACTTCCTCATCCAGCACGGCTGCCCCACGTGTCAGGGTTATCTGTTCAGCTGGCCGCTGGATCTGGCGGCGTTCGAACAGTTTCTGTTGCCAGCCAGGGCATGAATTGTCGGCGGGCGGAATGGCCGCGTCTTCTGCTACAGTCTAAGGTGCCAAATCAAGGTTGTTGACCAACGTGGAACTGACCGACTTCCTAGCCCGAGCCGAATCCTTGTTCGATCGCATCGCCGCGATCTTGCCGTCGCCACCACCGCCGCCGGACTGGACAGCAGTGGCGTTCCGCTGGCGCCGCCGTCAGGGGCGCGGTGCCCTCGAGGCGGTGCGCCATCCGCATCGTATCCGCCTGAAAGACCTGTACTGTATCGACGACCAGAAGGCGCGCATCGAACAGAATACGCGCCAGTTCGTTGCCGGTCGCACGGCCAATAACGTTCTGCTCACCGGCGCCCGTGGCACCGGCAAGTCATCGCTGGTCAAGGCGGTGCTACACCAGTTCGCCGCCAAGGGCCTGCGCCTGATCGAAATGGACAAGCATGATCTGGCGGATCTGCCTGAGGTGGTCGATTTGATCGTCGGCCGACCGGAACGGTTCATCGTCTTCTGCGACGACTTGTCGTTCGAGGCGTCGGAGCCCGGCTATGTGGCCTTGAAGTCGGTGCTCGACGGTTCGATCGCCGGCATGCCCGAGAATTTGCTCATCTACGCGACGTCGAACCGCCGCCACTTGATGCCGGAGTCGATGGCGGAAAATCTCCAGACCACGCGCGCCGACGACGGCGAAATCCATCCGGGGGAGACGACGGAAGAGAAGGTATCGCTCTCCGAACGTTTCGGTCTTTGGTTATCGTTCTATCCTTTCGATCAGGATGCCTATCTGGCGGTCTGTGGGCACTGGCTGAAGGCGTTTGGCCTTTCGGCGCAGCAGGTCGCGACGGCCAGAGGCGAAGCCTTGCTATGGTCGCTGACGCGTGGCGCGCGCAGTGGCCGCGTCGCCTGGCAGTTCGCCCGCGATTACGCTGGCAGACAGCTGGACAAGTGAAAATCACCGACGTGGCAGCGGCGGTCATCGAGCGGCCAGACGGCAGCTTCCTGCTTGGCCAGCGGGCGGCGGACACCTTTTATCCAGGCTATTGGGAGTTTCCGGGTGGCAAGCTCGAGGCCGGTGAAACGCCACACGACGCTCTGCTGCGCGAACTCGACGAAGAACTCGAAATCGAGGTGCTGAGCGCAACGCCGTGGATCGTCCGCGAACATGTCTACGAGCACGCGCACGTCAGGCTGCATTTCTTTCGCGTTCGCGAATGGCGCGGCGAGATCAAGGATCACGTCCATGCGGCACTCGAATGGCAGCGGCCGGGTGCGACGACAGTAGCGCCAATGCTGCCGGCCAATGCGCCGGTGTTGGCGGCGCTGGCGCTGCCCGACTTCTACGGCATCACGCATGCCGGAGAAATCGGCATCGATGTCCAATTGACCCGACTCGAGCGAGCCTTGAAGGCGGGTTTGCGGCTGCTGCAGTTGCGCGAACCGGCGCTGGCAGCCGATCGTCGGGAACCGTTCGCGGCGGCGGCCGTGGCCATGTGTCGCGCTCATGGAGCGCGCGTACTGGTGAATGGCGATAGCCAACTGGCCTGGGCGGTGGGCGCAGATGGCGTCCACCTGAGCGGTGACCAACTGGCCTCGCTGCGCGCTCGCCCTGGTTTTCCCTTGGTGGCCGCATCCTGCCACGACGAGAGGGATCTGGCGCGGGCGGCGGATGCCGGGCTCGACTTCGTTGTCGTCGGCACGGTTATGCCGACGCCGAGCCACCCCGGGCAAGCGACCCTGGGCTGGGCTGGGCTGACAAAACTGCTGGCCACCTGTCCGCTGCCGGCCTATGCTGTTGGCGGCCTGAGTCGGCCGGATATCGCTTCAGCCCGGCTCGCCGGCGCGCATGGCATCGCCGCCATCCGTGCCGCCTGGCCGCCGTAAATGCGCATTGACGGCGAACCCGGGCGCGAAGACAATGGCGCCGACATCAACAAAATGGGAGAGCAAAAATGGAAGAACAACAACTCAGTACCGAAGCGACCAACTGGGCCATGTTCGCGCACCTGTCGGCGCTGATCGGCTTCCTCATTCCTTTCGGCAATATTCTTGGCCCGCTGGTGATCTGGCTGACCAAGGGCAAGGAAATCGAATTCGTTGCTACCGAAGCCAAAGAGGCGCTCAACTTTCAGATCACCATGCTCTTTCTCTTCTTGATTGCCTGGGTGCTGGTTTTCGTCCTGATCGGTTTCCTGCTTATGGCGCTGCTCGGCATTGCCGATCTGATCCTGGTCATCCTGGCTGCGGTAAGTGCGTCCAAGGGCCAGCCTTACCGCTATCCCTTTGCGCTGCGCCTCGTCAAGTAGCGTCGTCGTTTTCCGGGGTATTGGCCGGGTCTTCCTGCACCGGCACGCGGTATTCCTCATTGGCCCAAGCGCCAAGGTCGATCTGCTTGCAGCGCTCGGAGCAGAACGGGCGGAAATGATTTTCCGGCCGCCACTCGACGGGCTTGCCGCAAGTAGGGCAGTTGACCACCGTTGCGTGGGCTTTCATGTCATGCCTTTTGGACGATAAATCTGCGGTAAAGCGAGCGAATTCCGAACAGGGCGAAGAGCGCTTCCATCAAGGTCAACAGAAAGGCCAGGAGGGGGTTCCGCTGGGCGCTGCGACGGCGGAATTTTGCCATGGCCCGGTCGCGCGCGATCTCGATCGAGTCGTAGAACGTCGGTACCACGAGCAGCGTCAGCAGCGTCGAGGTGATGGTGCCGCCGATGATGGCGACGGCCATCGGCCGATAGAACTCGCCGCCTTCGCCAAGGCCGATGGCTACCGGCAGCATGCCGGCGATCAGGGCGAAGGTGGTCATCAGAATTGGCCGCAGCCGTACCCGACCGGCGTGCATCAGCGCTTCTTCCCGTGGCACGCCTTGGGCTTCTTCCTTGCGCGCGCAATCGAGCAGCAAGATGGCGTTCTTGGCCACCAGGCCCATGAGCATGATGATGCCGATGAAGCTCATCAGGTTGAGCGTGCCGCGCGTGACCAACAGCGCGACGACGACGCCGATCAGGCTCAGGGGTAGGGAGATCATCACCGGTAGCGGCGCCGTGAACGAGCCGAACTGCATCACCAGCACCAGGTACATCAGGGCAATGCCCATGACCAGCGCGGTGCCCATTTCGGTGAACACCTCCTTCTGGTCGCGCGACGAGCCGCCCAGGGTGACGCCGTAGCCAGGCGGAAAATCGATGTGTTTGCTGAGTTCGACTGCATCGGCCGTGACTTCGCCCGGAGAGCGGCCCTCGGCGTTGGCCGAGACGGTGATCGTGCGCTTGCCGTCAGCGTGCTCGATCTGCGCCGGGCTCTTGCCCATGGTGACTGTGGCGATCTGGTTTAGCGGTACCAATGTGCCGCCGGCGAGGCCGATCGGCAGGTGCTCGATGTTGGCCGTGCTGACTCGGTCATCGGGGTGCAAGCGGACTGCGACATCTCTCGCCTCGCCCGTCGGGTCTACCCAGTCGCCGACTTCGATGCCGGCGAAGGCGACCCGCAGCGCCTGGGCCGCATCGCTGACGGAAATGCCCAATGAGTTGGCCAGGCCGCGATCGATCTCGATACGCAATTCGTCCTTCGGTTCCAGTTCTGAAATGCCGACATCAACAGCGCCGCGTACCGACTTCATCTGTTCCAGATATTCGTTGGCGATGGCATTCAGGCGCATGGCGTCCGGTCCGGACAGCTGGATCTGTACGGGTTTGCTATCGCCATTGCCGATGTCATCGAGGACGACGTATTCGGCGCCGACCAGGCGTGCCAGACGGCGCCGCAAATCGGCGGCAATCTCTGCCGCCGAGCGACTGCGCTGCGTGCTCTTGCCGAGGTCAACGTAGATGCGGCCGCCGCCGGCGTGGATGTTGCTGTTGGTGGCAACCGTCTCGTGGATTTCGCGGGCGATTTCGGCGGCGCGTTCGACTTTCAGTTTGGCATACTCCAGACTGGCGCTGGAAGGCGTGCGAACGTCCACTGCAATGGTGCCGAAGTCGGAGGGCGGCAGGAAGCTCGAACCGCCGACGGTGGCTTGCAGTGCCAGCGCGCTGACCAGTGACAGCACGGCAATGATGGTCATCGTTCGTCGGTGGTGCAAAGCCCAGGCAATGACGTTGCCGTAACTGTTGGCCTGGGCGTCGAACCAGTCGTTGAAGCGTGCCAGATGCAGGCGCAATCCTGTCTTGGCCTGATGGCGGTAGCCAACAGGATCGCCCCAATAGGCAGAGAGCATCGGGTCGAGGGTGAATGAGACGAACAGACTGACCAGTACCGACGTCGCCACCGTGAGGGCAAAGGGTCGAAACCACTCGCCGGCGCCGCCACCCATGAAGGCGACCGGTATGAACACGGCGATGATGGAGAAAGTCGTTGCCGTGACGGCCAAGCCGATCTCGGCCGTGCCGGCGCTGGCAGCGGTACGGCGGTCGGCGCCGCGCTCCATGTGGCGAACAATGTTCTCCCGGACGACGATGGCATCGTCGATCAAGACGCCAATGGCCAACGAGAGGGCGAGCAGGGTCATGAAGTTGAGGGTGAATCCCGAGGCCCAGATGGCGATGAAGGCGGCGATCACAGACGTCGGCAGCGACAGTGCCGTGATCAGGGTGGACCGCCAGGAGTTGAGGAACGTGTAGACAACGCCGACGGTCAGCAGGGCACCAAAAATCAGGGCCTCGATGACATTGTGCAGGCTGTTCTCGGCATCTTCACCGCCGTCGAACGTCACTTCCAGACGAGTGCCCTCCGGCAACGTCTTGTTGATCTCTGCGGCCAGGGTTCGCACTTCTTGTGCGACGGTGACGGTGCTGGCGTCGCGGGCGCGGGTCACCGCCAGGCCAACGTTGGCGCGGCCGTTGCGCAGGCTGAAGCCGGAAAGCTCGGCAAAGCCGTCCTTGATCTCGGCCACATCGCCGAGCCGCACGCGTTGGTTGCCAACCTGGCGGACGACGATGTCTTCGAACTCGCGCGGCGACTCGATACGGCCGACCAGGCGAATGCTTTGCTCGTCGAGTGGCCCCTTGACGCGGCCGACCGGTGCGGTCATGTTCTGCTGGCGCAGAGCGTTGACCACGTCGGTGACCGAGACGTTGCGTTCGCGCAGCCGTTCGGCGCGCAAGAGCACCGACAGCTCGCGGCTCAAGGCACCGTTGACATTGACCACGGCGACACCGCTGATGGCGCGAAAGCGGTCGGCGAGCACGTCTTCGGCCATGCGGGAAATCTCGCCATGCGTGAGCGAGGTCGACGACAGGGCCAGGTACATGATCGGCTGCGCCGCCGGGTCGATGCGTTGCAGGATCGGCTCGCGCATTTCCACCGGCAGTTTATGGCGGACGGTGGCGATGGCATTGCGAATCTCGTCGGGAGCCTCCGTCATGTTCTTCTTGAAGTCGAAGATGATGACAATGTTGGCCTGGCTCTCGGCAGCAGTCGAGCGGATCTGATAGATCTGCGGAATGCTCTGCAGCGACTTTTCGACCCGGTTGACGATCTCGCGCTCGACGGTTTCAGGCGACGCACCGGGGTAGGGAATCGTCACTGTGATCACCGGCATCTCGACATCGGGGATCTGATTGACGCGCAGTTTGTGCAGGGCGATCAGGCCCATGCACATCAAGGCGATGATGAGGACGACCATCGACACCGGTCGATTGATACTGAAGTTGGAAAGCAGCATCGGTCAGTGTTCCTGCGCGGCGCCGCTGTTGCTGGCTGTCTGGACCCGTCGGCTGTCCTTCAGGAGTGCGGTCGGATACTTGAGCACCTGGTCGGCCTCGGCGAGGCCCTGGGCGACGATGAAGCCGCCGGAGCGGGAGTCGCGTTCGCCGAGCGCGATTGCCGTCTTATGGACAGCACCGGCCTTGACCGCCCAGACGAAGGTCTTGTCACCCTCCCGTACCAATGCCGACGACGGTAGCAAGAGCTGTCGGCTCGCCTCGGCCTCAATCCGTCCCTCGGCGTAGAGCCCGGCGAGGCGCGGCTGGTCGTCGCCGGTCAGGTCGACCAGGACTTCAACTTGCCGCGTCGTGGCGTTGGCTGCCGGATTGACGCGCCGGACACGACCGGCGAATTCCTTCTCGCCATAGCCATTGACGTGAAAATAGACCGACTGCCCGGCCTTCACTGTGCCGACATGATCGGCTGAGATCAGGCCCTCGAAACGCAGGCTGGCAGGGTCGATCACTTTCATCAGCTCCTTGCCGATCTGGGCCGTGTCGCCGGCCGACACCTTGCGATCGCTGACCAGGCCGTCGAAGGGCGAGCGCACCTCCGTACGCGTGAGCTGTTGGCGGGCCGACACTACGCGTGCCTTGGCGGCCTCCACTTCACTTTGGGCGGTATTGCGCCGGTTCTCGGCATCGTCGAGCGATTGCATCGAGGTCATGCCCGACTGGCGCAGCGTCTTCAAACGCTCGAATTGCCGCGCCGCCTGATCGAGCGATTGCGCTGCCGCGCGCGCGGCAGCTTCGGCCGAGGACAGGGCGTCGCGAATCGCCGTGTCGTCCAGGCGCACTAGAAGGTCGCCGCGCTTGACCGGATCGCCGTTCTCCTTCAGGACCTGCATGACCATGGCCGACACTTCGGCACGCAGGTCGGCGCGGCGCTCCGGCTGGACCGAACCGGTGATTGTCGGGCCGGCAGCGATGCTGTCGCTGTGCAGCGCATATAGGTCTTCAGCCGAGACCAGCAGCGGTGCATCTTCCGTCGCCGCCTTCGGCGACTCGAAGGGTTTGCAGGCGGCGAGGGCGGTGATGCAGGTGACAACGACTGCAAGCGAGCGAAAATTCATGGCCGGATCTTGGGTAGGCTGGGATGCGACCGCGAAGTATCACCGAGGCGCGGTGTCCGGTCAAATGCCAGGGGATTGTCGTTCGGTTGGCGGGGTCGCACAATTCAATGTTCGGTCCAACTCTTGTCAGCCAATGGCCAAAGACGATCCCGACGCCTGCCCATGCGGCAGTTCGCGTAGCTATCAATGTTGCTGCGGTCCTCTGCATGGCGGCGAAGTCGCCACGACTGCTGCGGCGCTGATGCGGTCCCGGTACTGCGCCTATGTGCGGGGATACGCCGATTACCTGCTGGCCACCTGGCATCCGTCAACGCGACCGGAACGAATCGACCTTGATGAGGAGCCGCGGCCGAAGTGGCTGGGGCTGCAAGTCAAACGACAGGAAATGATGGGCCAGGATCAGGCGGTGGTCGAATTCGTCGCCCGCTACCGTGTCGCCGGCCGCGGCCAGCGGATGCACGAATTTAGCCGTTTCGTGCGGGAGAATGGACGCTGGTACTACGTTGATGGGGAGGTGAGGTAGCGGCTGCTGAACGTATTCCCAGAAGCCCGACACTTGCAGGCAGGCGAGTATGGGTGCTACCCTGGTAGCACCCAACGACGAGAGGCGATCAACATGTCCACCACATCCTTGAAGCTTCCCGAGGAGATCAAACAGCGAGCCATTGCCGCCGCGCGGGAACAAGGAGTGTCGCCCCATGCGTTCATGATTCAGGCAATCGAGCACGCGGCCACCGCTTGTGAACGGCGAGCCAGCTTCGTCGCCGAGGCACAAGTGGCGCGGGAACAGACGTTGGCGAGCGGCAAGGGCTACGATGCTGACGAGGTCCATGCTTATGTCAAGGCCCGCATTGCTGGCAGGAAATCGACAAAGCCGAAGGCCAAGTCATGGCGAAGCTGATCTATTCGGAGCGGGCGTTTGCCGATCCGGAAAGGCTGACCGACTTCCTGGTTGCAGGCGATCCTCCAGCCGCAGCGGAAACCGCAGCCCTGATCGAGGAGGCCATTGCGCTGCTAAAACGCCATCCCCTGCTCGGTCGTCCGGTCGAGCACGAAATGCGGCAGTTGGTCATTTCCCGCGGCCGGACTGGCTATGTCGCCCTCTACAGTCTTGAAGAAGAGCAAGACGTTATTCTGATTCTTGCGATTCGTCATCAACGCGAGGCAGGCTATTGGTCTCAGAGCAAGTGCTGACTGGGACTCCAATCGGCCAGCTGCTGCCGGTCGCAGTTGCATTTCGTCAGCGCCGCGACCGGTCATCCAGGGAGTAGGAATAGTGGCAATCGAGCGCAGAAATGCTGAACCGAGACGTCGCATCAGCGATCACCTGTTCCAGGCGATGTTCATGGCCATGGATGAAGGCGCCGTGTCGCGAAATGGAAGCGGAGAAATCGTCGCCGTCAATCCTGCTGCCGAAAATATCCTTGGGCTGTCCGCCACTGAGTGGGTTGGTCGGTCTGCGGCAGATTTCGCGCAAGCGCTCAATTTCATCCGTGAAGACGAGACTGCCTTTCCTTGGCAACTCCATCCCGCCACGCTCGCCCTGCAAACAGGGAAAGCGCAACGTGACGTGCTGATGGGCGCGCATCGACCGGACGGAACGCTGGTTTGGATATCCGCCAACGCACAGCCGCTGCTCGCGGACGGCGAATCCGGGCCGCATGCGGTTGTAATGACATTTCGCGACGTCACCGAGCGCAAGCTGGCCGAGAGGTATGAACAATTTCGCAGCCACACGCTGGAGTTGCTGGCTGGAGGCGTTTCGCTCCGGAGCGTACTCGAAGCCATTGTCCGCGGCATGGAGCAAATCAAGCCCGAGATGATCTGCAGCATCCTGTTGCTGGATGGCCGGGGCAAACGTCTCGGCGAGGGTATCGCGCCAAGCCTGCCTGAGTTCTACAACGCGGCGATCGACGGACTGGAAATCGGCGTTGGCGTCGGCTGTTGCGGGACGGCTGCCGCGACCAGGGAGCGTGTCATTGTCGAGGACATCATGACGCATCCCTATTGGCAGCGCTACAAGGATCTCGCGGCCCGGGCTGGGTTGGCTGCATGCTGGTCGGAGCCTATCCGTTCTTCGTTTGGTCAAGTGCTGGGTACCTTTGCCGTCTATCATCGTGAGGTGCGTTCGCCTGCGGCATTCGACATTGCCATCATCGAAAAGTCCGTCCACTTGGTCAGCATNNACCGCGAAGGCCGTCGCATCTATGTGAACCCCGTGCTGGAGCGGAGTTTTGGCATCTCGGCCGAACAAATGATAGGCAAGACGTTGCCGGAAGCCAATCCGACTGGCATGGCGATGGTGGAGACCTACCAGCGTGCCCTGGAGCACACGCTCGCCACGGGCGAGCGCAGCGAGTTCGAGCTTCAGATGGCGCCGTCGGGCGAGAACATGCGCACCTGCCTGTGTTTCATCGTGGCCGAGCGGGCGGTGGACGGGCGGATTTCAGGCGCGATTGCCGTCAGCCGCGACATCACCGAGCGCAAGCGCATGGAATTCGAAATCCGCCGCCGCGAGCGGGAGTTCCGCAGCCTGGCCGAGAACAGCCCCGACCCCATTTTCCGCTACGACCGTGATTGCCGCCGACTCTACGCCAATCCGGCGAGCAGCGTGATGAGCGGACACCCAGTCGAATCCCTGGTCGGCGCGATGCCTGGCGACGGCCAACTGCTTGGCGCCAGCGATGCGGCCAGGCTGACGGCAGGCATCCGCCGGGTGTTCGCCAGCGGCGAATCCAGTTGTGTTGACACTGTCTCTGCCGACCGCGACGGTAGGCAGCGGAACTATCAGGTGCTGCTGGTGCCGGAACCGAACGAGAATGGCGAGGTGGCGACCGTGCTCGGAATCGCCCGCGACATCACCGCCATCCGCGATACCGAGCGGCGGATGACGGAATTCGTCGCCAATTTGCCCGGTTTCGCCTTTACCTTCCGGCGGTCGCCCGACGGACACGGCAGCTTCCCCTTCGTCAGCCCCGGCATTGAGAAAGTCTTCGGACTGAAGTCCGCGGATGTGAAGGACGACATGGCGCCGATGCTTGCTCTGGTGCATCCGGATGACGCGCCCCACTTCGTTGCCACCATGGCCGAGTCGGCGCGGACGATGACGCCGTTCCGTGTCGAAACCCGCGCCCGCCTTCCGGACTCGCCCCCGCGCTGGGTCGAACTGCGCGCCATCCCGCTGCGTCAAGCCGATGGCAGCGTGCTCTGGCACGGCATCATGGTCGACATCGACGAGCGCAAGCGCAACGAAGCCGAGCTGGAACGACACCGTCATCACCTGGAGACGCTGGTCAATGATCGTACGCTCGCCCTCTCGATCGCCAAGGAGACCGCGGAAGCCGCCACGCGCGCCAAGACGGACTTCCTCGCCGCGGCCAGCCACGACCTGCGGCAACCACTTCAGGCCATCCGACTGTTCAACGATGCCCTCGCCGTGAGCGGACTGAACGAACAGCAGACGAGAATCGGCAACTTTCTCTCGAAGTCGGTAAGTTCTCTGAACGAGCTTCTGAACGATTTGCTCGATCTATCGAGGCTCGATGCCGGCGCAATTGAGCCGCAGTTCGTGGTGATTCAGGCCGAGGACTTGCTCGGGGCAATAGGAGCTGAGTTTGATGCTGTCTGCCGAGAGAAGAACCTGAGGCTCGATCTCTGTTGTCCGCCGCAAAGCCTCGCATTGTTCAGCGATGGCAACTTGGTCCTAACCCTGTTGCGCAACCTCGTCAGCAACGCCGTGAAATACACGGCGCGCGGCGGCGTTCTGGTGGGTATCCGCCGGCGGGGAGATCGCGCAGCGATCCAGGTATGGGATACAGGCATCGGCATCGCCCCGGAGCAGATGGACTCGATATTCGAGGAATATTTCCAGGTCGACAACCCGGAACGGGATCGGGCCAAGGGCGTCGGGCTGGGTTTGGCTATCGTCAGGCGACTGAGCAAGCTGCTTGAGCTCCGCGTGCGCTGTCGCTCCCGCGTCGGTAGAGGCTCGGTATTCGAAGTTAGCGTGCCGCTGGCCGATGCATTGGCCATGCACGCCTTGGCGCTACCGGCTTCTGCAACCTTGGGGACCATCGCGCCTTCTCGCTTTGCTGGCAAGCGTATCGTGGTCGTCGAAGACGATGCGATGGCTGCGGCGGCTATCAAGCTGTCGCTTGAAACACAGGGCATGCAAGTCATCCTCTTCGTTTCGGCCGAAGACGCGCTTGGCAGCGCTGAGGCTATCGGTGCCGACTATTACCTTTGCGACTATCGTCTTCCGGGCCTCGATGGCCTGCAGTTTCTCGATGCCATTCAGAGGCTCTCGGCAGCACCGATCAAGGCAGTGCTGGTGACGGGGGACGTGTCGCCGGATCAAATCGCAATCATGCAAGCTTTCCGCTGGAAGGTGCTATTCAAACCCATCGATCTATGCCAGTTGTTGTCGGCAATCGAGGCTCATGAAGCGGCGTATTGAGCCTTTGGCCGCATCAAAGTAAGCGCTGCTCGGGAGATTGCCCTATGTGGGGTACCTAACAGACCGCATTCATGGCCGAGCCCAGGATATGACACTGGGGCATCTTGGTGCCTGAATTGTCGCCGAAGGAGGACAGTCGACAGTGCTGCCCATGACATGAACAACTCCACAACATCCAGTGCACCGCAGGTGACCATCCTGATAGTGGACGACGACCCCGGAAACCTGGGCGCGCTCGGGCGGCTGCTGCGCGATCATTACGCCGTTCTGGCAGCGCCTTCCGGTGAGCGGGCGCTAGACATCACCGCCGGCACGCTGAAGCCAGACCTGATTCTCCTCGACGTAATGATGCCGTTCATGGACGGCTACCAAGTTCTCGCCCGCCTGCGCGAGAGTCCGGTCACGCGCGACACGCCGGTCATCTTCGTCACCGGCATGGACTCGAGCGAGGACGAAACGAAAGGCCTCAAGCAGGGCGCCGTCGACTACATCGCCAAGCCCTACACCCCCGCCATTGTCCTGGCACGCATCCGCACGCACCTTGAACTCAAGCATGCCCGAGACTTGCTGCGCGACCAGAACGCCTACCTGGAAGCCGAGGTGGCGCGGCGCATGGCGGATGTCCTGCTCGTTCAGGACATTACCATCAACGCCCTCTGCGAACTGGCCGAAACCCGCGACAACGAGACGGGCCACCACATCCGCCGTACCCAGGAATACATCCGCATTCTGGCGCGGCGCTTGCAGGGGCAGCCTCGCTATTCGGCGCTTCTGACCGACAAGATCATCGACCTGCTGGTCAAGTCGGCGCCCCTCCATGACATCGGCAAGATCGGCATTCCCGACCACATCCTGCTCAAGCCGGACAAGCTGACGGCCGCGGAATGGGTGGTCATGAAAACCCATGCCCTGTTGGGCGCCGAGGCCATCAAACGGTCCCTGGGCAATGCCGATCGCAGTGTCGATTTTCTCGACATGGCCATGGAGATCGCCCATTTCCACCATGAAAAGTGGGATGGCAGCGGCTATCCGGATGGGCTGCGGGGAGACGCCATTCCCGTATCCGCCCGGCTGATGGCCCTGGCCGACGTCTTCGATGCATTGATCTCGCGCCGGGTCTACAAGCAGGCGATGCCAGCCGAGCAAGCGCGGGACATCATTGCCGGCGAACGCGGCGGCCATTTCGATCCCGATGTCGCGGAAGCCTTTCTCGCCGATTTCACTGACTTTGTCGCCGTTGCTCAGCAGTATCGAGAGCCATCGTGACCAGGCCGGTCCGCAGGAACGAACACAGCACCGCTCAGCCGGCGGCTTCGCCGATGCCCGCCGACTTCTGGCGTCAGTTCTTCGACGCCATCGACGTGCCGGCGTTCGTCCACGACGCGCAATTCCGCCTGCTGCTCGCCAACCGGGCCTATTGCCGCTTCGCCGGTATGTCTGAGGCGGAAGCACAGGGCAAGCCCTACTGGGAGGTCTTCCCGCCAGGCAGCGAGCCGCTACCCGGCTGCAAGAAAGCCATGACTGAGGAAGGCCGCTCCGGCAGCCACGAGGAAGTGAGCGTCGGCACGAAGCTCTTTCTCTCCACCAGTCATCCGGTTTGGAACGATCACGGCGGCGTTGTCCATGCCCTGCATTTTCTTCACGACATTACCAGCCAAAGGCGGGTCCAGTCGGCGTTGCTGGAACGCGAGGAAAAGCTTCGCCGCGTTATCGAGACCGTGCGCGACGCCATCGTTACCCTGGACGCGGAGCGCGGCATCATCACCGGCTGGAATCCCGGTGCCGAGACCATCTTCGGCTATGCTGAAGACGAAGCGATCGGCCGGTCCATTCACGAGTTTCTCGTACCGCCCGGCTTGCGCGGCGCGGCGCGGCGCGGCATGGCGAATTTCGCCCTCACCGGGGAGGGGCCGTTGATCGGCCGGCTCCAGGAGCTCGCGGCCCTGCACAAGGACGGATCCGCATTGCCCATCGAGATTTCCCTCTCTCCATTGCGCATCAACGGCCGGTGGCTCGCCATTGGCGTCGCCCGCGACATCACCGAGCGCAAACAAGCCGAGGAGATCCTGCGGGCCAGTGAGGAGCAGTATCGCGCGCTATTCGAGAACAACATGGATGCCGTCATGCTGACAACGCCGGAGGGCGACATTCTGGCCGCCAATCCCGAGGCCCAGCGCCTATTCGGACGCGACGAAGAGGAGTTGCGGCGAATTGGCCGCGGCGGCGTTGTCGAGCCGGCCGACACCCGCCTGGCCGAGGCCTTGGCCGAGCGTGCCAGAACGGGCCACTTCCGGGGAGAACTGACCTTGATCCGCAAGGGCGGCGTCAGGTTCCCGGCCGAAATTCTCTCCCAGGTATTCCAGGGCGAGGATGGTCGCTTGCTGACCAGCATGGTCGCGCGCGACCTCACCGAGCGCAACGCAGCCCGTGCCTCGGAGGAGCGCTATCGCCGCCTCTTCGAGTCAGCCAAGGACGGCATTCTGATCCTGGATGCCGAGACCGGCATGATCGTTGACGTGAACCCGTTCCTGGCCGAAATGCTTGGCTACTCGCTTGAGGAATTCCTCGGCAGGCACGTATGGGATCTAGGATTTTTTCGCAATATCGCGGCCAGCAAGGAGAAGTTTCTGGAATTGCAGCGGCAGCTCTATGTGCGCTATGAAAACCTGCCGCTGGAAACCGCCCAGGGGAAAAAGATCAACGTCGAGTTCGTCAGCAACGTCTATCTGGTCGGCAGTGCCCGGGTGATCCAGTGCAATATTCGCGACATCACCCAGCGCAAGGCCACCGAGGAGCAGGTCCGCAAGCTCTCCCTGGCCGTGGAGCAGAGTCCGGAGAGCATCGTCATCACCGATCTGGCCGGCACCATCGAGTATGTTAACGACGCCTTCGTCCACATNNTCCGGCAAGACACCGCGGGAAAGCTACCAAGCCCTGTGGCAGGCCCTGAGCCGCGGCGACACCTGGCATGGGGAACTCGTCAACCGCCGCCGCGACGGCAACGAATTCACCGAGTTCGCCAGCATCACGCCGATCCGCCAGGCCGATGGGCGCATCACCCACTACGTGGCGGTAAAGGAAGACATCACCGAGCGCAAGCGCAATGCCGACGAACTGACCCAGCACCGCCATCACCTGGAGGATCTGGTCGGGACGCGCACCCGCGAACTGAAGGCAGCCAAGGCGGCCGCCGAGGACGCGAACCGGGCCAAGAGTGCCTTCGTCGCCAATATGAGCCACGAGATACGAACTCCCCTGAATGCAATCATCGGGCTTACCCACCTGTTGCGGCATGGCCTGGTCGATCCCGGCCCGAGGGAGAAGCTGGAGAAGATCGTCGATGCTTCCCGGCACCTGCTCTCGGTCATCAACGACATCCTCGATTTTTCCAAGATTGAGGCCGGCAAGCTGAGTCTGAGCATCGCCGACTTTGCCCTCGGCCGCATGCTGGACAACGTCGTTTCCATGATCGGCCCCAAAGTCCGCGAGAAGCACATGGAGCTCGTCGTTGATCGGGACGACCTGCCACCGGTACTGGTGGGCGATTCCACCCGTTTGGCGCAAGCCCTGCTCAACTACCTTTCGAACGCTGTCAAGTTCACCGAGCAAGGCAAAATCATCNNAAGGTGGGTGAGCTCTTCGCTGCCTTCGAGCAGGTCGATGCCAGCATCTCGCGGCGCTACGGCGGTACCGGCCTCGGGCTCGCCATCACTCGGCGACTGGCTAACCTGATGGGCGGTGAGGCCGGCGCGCAGAGTGTGCCCGGCCAGGGCAGCGACTTCTGGTTTACCGCCCGGCTCGGCAAGAGCCAGATCCAGCCGGAAGAACTGGCCGAGACGCCGGTTGTCGTCGAACTGGGTCTGCGAGCCATTCCGGCCGGCGCCCGCATCCTGCTGGCCGAAGACAACCGGATCAACCAGGAAGTCGCGGTGGAACTGCTGACCGAGGTCGGACTGAAGGTTGAGGTCGCCAACGATGGCGCCGAGGCCCTGGCGATGGCGCGGGTCGGCGGCTATGACCTGATTCTCATGGACATGCAGATGCCAGGCATGGATGGCCTGGAGGCGACCCGCGCCATCCGCCAACTGCCCGCATGTGCGACGCTGCCCATTCTGGCGATGACCGCCAATGCCTTTGACGAGGATCGTGAACGCTGTCGCGAGGCTGGAATGAACGACTTCATCGCCAAGCCGGTCGATCCCGATCAGCTATACGGTACGCTGACGCGCTGGCTGCCGCCTGGGCCGATCCAGTCGCCGTTGGGCTCGGCGGGAGAAGGGACGCTCCCGACCGCACTCGCGGCCATCGCCGGCCTGGAGACCAAGCGGGGCCTCAAGGCGCTGAACGGCCATCTGAGCACTTACCTGCGACTGTTACGCCTTTATGCGGACAGCCATGCCGACGACATGACTCTGCTGCGTCAGCGGATGTCCAGAGATGATCAGGACGGAGCCAGGCGGATTGCCCATACTCTGAAGGGCACGTCGGCTAATCTGGGCGCGACGGATGTGCAGGCCCTGGCCGCAGCCCTGGAGGTGGCGATCAGGGACGGGCTCGACGCGGCGACTATCGAACGGCTGACGGCCGCCGTCGAAACCGATTTGCAGCGGCTTGCCACGGCGATCCGCGCTGTTCTGCCGGAGAAAACGTCTCAGGTTGCGAGAGAAGTGGATTGGCCAGCAGTACGCCAGATACTGGCCGAACTGGAACCAATGCTTGCGCTCTCGAGCATACAGGCCAACGAACTCATGGAGGCCCAAGGCGCGTTGCTAAAGGCCGCACTCGGTCCCCTGGGCCTGGAATTGCAACAGCGAGTCGAACACTTCCTCTATCCCGAGGCGTTGGAGACGTTGAACCGCGTGCGCGCGAAAATCGTCTAGTGCATCTTTCATATTGGCGGGCATCTTGGCGATGCCGGTATTCCGGCGGGGAGCGATCAGGCGAGAGGGCGACGGCCCTCTCGTCTTGCCTGATCGCTGCGACCTAGGCGAAGCCGCGCCTGACCTTGCTTTCCTGTTCCTGCTTCTTGAATTGGCCGAAGCGGGGCAGGAACTTGTCCCAGTCGATGCTGTGGGCGTCGATTTCCGGGCCGTCGATGCAGGCGTGCTTCCTGACCAGCTTGCCTTCGACATTGACCGGTACCATGCAGGCACCGCACATGCCGGTGGCGTCCACCATGATCGAGTTGAGACTGGCCACTGTCTTGACGCCGTAGGAGCGGGTCAGATCGCTGACGGCGCGCATCATCAGCGGCGGGCCGATGGTGACCACCTCGCCGATCTTGCGCCCCTCGCCCTTCTGGTTCTGTTGCAGCAGGGTGGCGAGCGGATCGGTGACGAAGCCCTTGATGCCGAAGCTGCCGTCGTTGCTGGTGTAGATCACCGCCAAGTGCTCCGGGAACTCCGCCTGCATGCGGCCGACGCGTTC
>PMIF01000213.1:0-1095 GCA_003157035.1 Rhodocyclaceae bacterium | reverse complement strand
ATGCCGGCCAAGGCCTCGCCGACCTTCATGGCGTTGATGGCGATGGAGCTGGTACCCATGGCCTGGATGACGATGGTGATGGTGCCGGCCTTCTCGTCCCAGTCGGCGAGCGTCAGCGGGATCAGCTCGCCCTTGTCCCAGGGCAGCACACGGACGAACTGGCCGGCGCGGGCGGACCTGGCGATCAGCGGGGCGCTGACGGTGAACTCGACGATGTTCTCGGCCAGCTCGAACTTCTCGAGAATGGTGAAAGGCGCGGCGCCGAGTTGGGTGTAGTTCTTCGCCGCCATGACCATGCGACGGATCTCGCCGTTGGTCATGTTGATGTCGCCGACGATTTCGCGGGCCGCCGCCTGGCCGTCGCCGGCAGCACGGATGGCGGTGGAGCCGCCGCGCTGGGCATCGCCGCCGGTATAGATGCCTTCGAGCGACGTCTGCTGCGAACCCTTGCCGACGATGTCGATGGTGCCCCACTTGGTGGTCTTCAGGGTCGGCTCGGAGTCCTTGATGATCGGGTTGGCGGTGTTGCCCAGCGCCATGATGGCCAGGTCGGTCTCCATCATTTCGGTGCGGCCGCTGGCGACCGGGCTGCGACGGCCCGAGGCGTCGGGTTCGCCCAGTTCGATGATGTCGAGCTTGGCACCGGTGACGAAGTGGGTCTTGTCGTCGCCGACGAACTCGCAGGGGGCGCGCAGCACCTTGAGCTGGATGCCTTCCTCCAGCGCGTGGTGAAGCTCCTCCACCCGTACCGGCATCTCGGACTGGGTGCGGCGATAGACGATGGTGACGTTGCCGCCGAGGCGACGCGCAGTGCGCGCCGCGTCCATGGCGGTGTTGCCGCCACCAATGACCATGATGTTCTTGCCCCGGCACTCGGGCAACGGCGTCTCATGGCCCTCGACGGCGCCCTGCATCAGGTTGACGCGGGTCAGAAACTCGTTGGCCGACATGACGTTGAGCAGGTGCTCGCCGGGCACGTTCATGAAGCGCGGCAGGCCGGCGCCGGTGCCGACAAAAATCTTCCAGAAGCCGGCCTTCTTCAAATCGCCGAGGGTGGCGGTCTTGCCGACAACGAAGTTCTTGACGAACTTGCCG
>PMIF01000014.1 GCA_003157035.1 Rhodocyclaceae bacterium | reverse complement strand
AGTACTTCTTCAGGTTGGGGCTGTCGAGGTGGGCGAAGCCCAGCGCCACGCCGATGGTGTTGTTGGCGAACTGGTCGACATAGGCGGCGCTGACCCGGTTGCCCTTGCTGTCGCTGCCGGGAATGATCTCGCCGAAGGAATTGCGCTCCACGCGCGCATTGAAACTGACCAGGCGCTCCTTGAAGTCGAGGGGGCGAATGGTCGCGATGTTGACCGTACCGGCCAGGCCCTGGGTGCCCAGGGCGACATCGGGCGTCTTGTAGATGGCGGCGGACGTCACCAGTTCGGAGGGGAACTGGTCGTATTCGAAGGAACGGTCGTCGCCGGTGCTGACCATCTCGCGGCCGTTCAGCAGGGTGACGCCGAACTTGGGCGCCATGCCGCGGATCGACAGCACCTGTGCCCGGCCGTCGACGCGCTGGGCCGCGACGCCGGGCAGGCGTGCCAGCGACTCGGCAATGCTGACGTCGGGCAGCTTGCCGAGATCCTCGGCCGCTACCACCTCGACGATCATGTCCGAGTCCTTCTTGGTGCTGACGGCGGTTTCGATACTGTGGCTGATGCCGCCGGTCACCACCACCCTGGCCGTGCCATCGGTACTTTCAGTTTGCTGAGCCGTTGCCCCTCCTACCGGCCAGGCGATGGCCGCCGCGATGGCCAGCGCCAGCGGTCGCCGGCGATAATGCTCCTGGTTCACGCCCGTGCCGCCGCCGTTTCCTTGTTGCCTCTTCGCCCTGTTCATAGTCTTCCCCGTTTTGGACTGATCCAGACTGCGTTCGAGTTCGAGCCTGTGAAGCCGCCGCTACCGAACGTCTGTCAAAAGTAGGAGGAATGGTGCACGTCTGAAGACGCCATGTCAATACCACTTTAAATCCATTTAGTACCACTGGTCTTTGTGCCCTGCGGCAAGACAGTACCAGCAGGCAACGAGGCACTAGCGCTGAAACGAAGAGAAGTAGTACCATGTAGCCCGCACCGCTTGGACCGGTGCGATGATCATGTGGCCCTAAAGTGGTATTACTATCAATCATGCGCGATTCGCTAAGCGAACTGAAACCCGACCCGGACCTGCCGACGCCGCTCTACATCCAGCTCGGACGCCGCCTCGCCGAGGCCATCCGTGCCGGCTGGTGGCAGCCCAACGAGGCCTTACCCTCCGAGCGCGTGCTCTCGGACCAGTTGGGCATTTCACGCGTAACAGCCCGCAAGGCGCTTGACGTCCTGATCGAACAGGGCCTCATTAGCCGGCGGCATGGCTCGGGAACATTCATCACGCCCTTGACCGAACAATCCCTCAACCACCTGAGCAGCTTCACCGAGCTCATCGCCCAGCGCGGCTTTCGCCCCTCCTCGGTACTGCTCGGCCGGGATGTCGGCCTGCCAAGCTACGAGGAACTGGTGACGCTGGGTATTCCGGCTTCGGCGCCGGTGTTGCGCCTGAAACGCCAGCGCTTTGCCGACGGTGTGCCAATGGCCGTCGAGCGCACGACCTTGCCGGCCGACCTGGCGCCCCAGCCCGAGACGATCGGCGATTCGCTCTACGCCTATCTCGATGGTCTTGGTCGGCCGGTGGTGCGCGCGCTGCAGCACATTCGTGCCGCCAATGCGCCGGAGGAGATTGCTTCGCTGCTCGGTATCGCCGTCGGCGACGCCATGCTCTACGTTACCCGGGTCGGTTTCACGCCGGCGGGCACGGCCATCGAACTCACCCACTCCTGGTGTCGCAACGACTACTATGACTTCGTCGCGGAGCTGCGGCGGTGAGCAACGGCACCAGCCTCGCTGGTCGTATCCTGACGCCTGCCGGCTGGATCACCGGCCGCCTGGCGATCGGTGGTGACGGCCGCATTGCCGCCATCGAAGCTTCCGCGAGCGCAGGCGGCCAGCCGCTGGAAATCGTGCCGGGCTTCATCGATCTCCACGTCCATGGTGGCGATGGCGCCGACATCATGCAGGGCGGCGATGCCGGCGCACGCATCGCCCGGCTGCATGCGCGCACCGGCACCACGGCGCTGCTGGCGACGACCATGACGGCACCGGTGGTGGACATCCGTTCTGCCCTGAGAGACCTGGCGCCACATATCGACCGACGTCCGGCGGGCGGCGCGCGCATCCTTGGCGTGCATCTCGAAGGCCCTTACATCAATCCGGAAAAGCTGGGTGCGCAGCCGGCGCATGCGCGCTCCGGATCCTGGGAGGAGGTGGCGGATTTCCACGCCACGGCGTCCTTGCGCCTGGTCACCCTGGCGCCCGAGTTCGAGGCCAACCTCGAGCTGATTCGGTGCCTGGTTGCCGCCGGAATCCATGTCCAATTGGGGCATTCCCTGGCCACTTACGAGCAGGGCGTCGCCGGTCTTGCCGCCGGGGCGACCGGATTCGCCCATCTGTTCAACGCCATGTCGGAACTGCATCATCGTGAACCCGGCCTGGTCGGTGCCGCCCTGGCGCACGCCGAATTCGCCGAACTGATCCCCGACCTCTTGCACGTTCATCCGGGCGCCATCCACGCGGCATTGCGGGCGATCCCGCGGCTCTATTGCGTCACCGACGCCACCGCGGCCACTGGCAGGCCGGACGGTGATTACATGCTCGGCTCGCAGCCGGTGCGCAAGTGTCTGGGCGGCGTGCGGCTGGCTGACGGCACCTTGGCCGGCAGCACCCTGACCATGGGCCAGGGACTGCACAACCTGCTCGGTCTTGGCCTCGAACTGGCCGAAGCGAGTTGGCGCCTGTCCAGATATCCAGCCGAATTCCTGGGTATCGTCGATCGGGGCACCCTGGCAGTCGGTCACCATGCCGACATCGTCGTGCTTGACGCCGACCGCCATGTCCGTCAGGTTTATGTCGAAGGAGAAAACATTCCATGCCCTTGATGCTGGCCGAAGCCAGGGCGGCCGGTGATGCCGTCGCCGCCCAGCGTGACGGTACCGAGCCCCGGCTGGCCGAATTGGCGGCCGAACTCCGCCGGCGGCCGCCGAGCGTTGCACTGACGGTTGCCCGCGGCAGTTCCGACCATGCCGCCAACTATTTCGCTTACCTGGTCATGATGCGCCTGGGCATTCCGGTTGCCTCACTGCCGATGTCCCTCTTCAGTCTGCATGAGTCGCCTTTTCGTGGTGAGGGACAGTTCGCGCTGGCGCTCTCGCAGTCGGGACGCAGCCCGGACATCGTCGTCGCCATGCAGGCCCTGGCCGAGGCGGGCGCGACAACGGCCGCCCTGGTCAACCAGCCGGGATCGCCGCTTGCCGCCGCCTGCCGCTGGTCCGTCCCGCTCAACGCCGGACCCGAGCAAAGTGTGGCGGCTACCAAGAGTTACATCGCCACCCTTGCCGCCGCGGCGACCCTGGTCGCTCACTGGAGCGATGACCATGCCTTGCTGTCGGCGCTGTATGGGTTGCCGGCAAGCCTGCATGAAGCATGTGCTTGCGACTGGTCGCCAGCGATCGATCGCCTGGCCGCCGCCGAACGGATCATGGTGGTCGGCCGCGGCCTTGGTCTGGCGATTGCGTTGGAAGCTGCCCTGAAGTTCAAGGAGACTTGCGCCATCCAGGCCGAAGCGTTTTCCAGCGCCGAAGTCCGCCACGGCCCGATGGCGTTGGTGGACTCCGGCTATCCGCTGCTGATTTTCGCGCCGCGCGGTCCGGAGCAGGCGGGGCTGCTCGACCTGGCGGCCGACATGCGGCGCCGTGGTGCCGCCGTCCTGCTCGCGGCGCCGGACAATGTCGCCGGCCGCGACCTGACGGTGGTGGCCACAGCCAATCCCTTGCTCGACCCGATTGCCGCCATCCAGAGTTTCTATGTCATGGCCGCCAACCTGGCGGTGGCCCGTG
>PMIF01000183.1 GCA_003157035.1 Rhodocyclaceae bacterium | reverse complement strand
AAGCCGCCGAATACCTTGACGTATTCGTGGCAACATTCCGCCGGTATGTTCAAGCCAAGAAGATGGTTCCTGCCCGCGTTGTTGGGCGAAACCAGTTCTTTGATCCAGGCGCCTTGAAGGCGCTGAAGAAGGCTTTACGAGAAGTTCGGCGGCACTAAAGATTCAAATAGCGGCAGCGAGTCAGCATCGAATTCGAGAAGTCCAATCGGCAAAATCGGCCAGGACGGGACGCTCGACAAAATGCTCCATAGCCGACGTTCATTTCAGGCTTACTCGAATCCGGCCATTCAACTGGAGCCGCCGAACTTGACGGTCTGAACTTCGGCTATGCATGGTCCACAAGAGCCGTTCAGGTCAAGGTATGCCCAGTGCATCTTGAGTGGCGGCTACACGCGCATCGATGCCAGCGTGCCCGGCGACTTCATCCCCGGCGCGATCCAAAACACCGCCCCGGTTGGCGTCTCCCACGACGTTTCCGTCTCCCCGCACACCCGTACCCGGCCTGCCATCGTTTGCACTCCCGTACGCGACAACAGCATTTCTTCGCGCTTCGCCAGCTTCAATTTCGACTCACCCACCGGGTCACTCCTTCCAACTTCTCGAAAACCACAGCCTGCCTCATTTCAGGTCCCTTCGCTCGCATCCAATTGAGGTCTTCAGGATGAAGGAATAGAAGGCCGGAGTAGAAGACGCGCTGCACGCCACGTGTGCCGTCGTTGAAGAAGGCATCGTTGTCGGCGACGAGACCTCCGTGGTCGTCAACAAGGTCGTCGAAGGCAAGGGCTACGGCTATAACGCCGCGTCCGGCGAGTACGGCGGCATGGCGGCGATGGGCGTGCCGGACCCCACCAATGTTACGTGCACCGCTTTGACTAGGGCCGCCAGGCGCAGAGATACCCCCGAAGGTGGCGTTGAATTTCCTATCCTTGAAACGTGTCGGATTTCTTGACATTTCTGTCGAATCTCGACTGCTTGGATCTTTGCGCCGATGGGATCGACTGCGCTAAGCAATTGTTGTCAATACGTATGTGCGCGACGACCAAATAGGGGCCCGATATTTGCTATGTGGGGTCACTAATCTGCAGCTACTTGGTGCGAAATCCCGGATTGACTACGCCTGCCAAGCTCGGAGATACACCATTCTTTAGTCTGATGCTTCACGTCTTGGGGAACCCAAATGAAGTCGTTATTGTGCAAATCCGCTTTGATCATCGCGTCCCTGGCCTGCGTCGGCGCTGCTCAAGCCAATGTCATCGATTTTGAAGAAGCCCTCAGTTCGCCGTTTCTGACCTACGCGCCTTCTCCCGTGTTCGGACATGGCGACGAGTTCTACCAAGGCGAATACTGGATCGACCCATTCTCGAATTCCCCCGCCGCGCAGTTTGGCGACTTGGTGGGTGCACTCGTGGATGGCACCGACATAGCCAACACCTGCCTCATCACCTGCCCGGGTAACAACACTTCGCACTTCTTCGCCAGCCTGAACGACGGCGCGCTTGCGCTGGGCGGCATGATCGCCGGGCACACGTTCAAGGTCAAAGGCTTCGACGCCAGCTTTATCGGCGCCCAGGGCGCGGTACTGCCCGCGGTAGCTGGCTTGTTGCGCTTGCAAGGCCACCTGGCCGATGGCTCCGGCTCCCTCACCCAGACATATCAGCTGCCTGGTCCCGATCAGGCGGGCAACCTTGATTTCTTCAGCTATCAAGCCGCTGGTGCCTTTGCCGACGCCGAGTTCGACTACATGTACGTCTATGGCTTCTCGTGCAACTCGGTGGGTTCGTGCGCGGCCTTCCAGACTGACCAGGGCCAGTTTGCGATCGACAACATCAACCTGACCAGCAACGTGCCCGAACCCGCCGGCTTGGCCCTGGTGGCCATGGCGCTGGCCGCCGCTGGCGTGACCCGCCGTCGTAAGGCCTGACCGATCCACACCCCAAAGGATAAGACGATGCGCAAACTCAAGCTTCACGTCACGGCCCTGGCCACGTTGGCCCTGCTGTCGGGCTTGGCCTTCGGCGCCGCCGACGGCCGCGAGACCTACCTGGTACAGCTCAAGGGCGAGCCCGCGGCCACATATCAAGGCGGCGTGCGGGGTCTGGCCGCTACCCAACCGGCACCGGGCACCACCTTCACCTTCGGCTCGGCCGCAGTGCAGGCCTATATCGGCTATCTCGACCAGCAGCAGGACACGGTAGCGGCCACGGTGGGCAGTGCTCCGGTGTTGGCCCGCTACAACACAGTGTTCAACGGCTTCGCCGCGCGCCTGACCGAAGCCGAAGTCATCGCGCTGAAGTCTAACGCCAATGTTGTGGAGGTCTTCGAAGACCTGCCGCTGCAATTGCAGACCATCAGCACGCCCAAGTTCCTGGGCCTCACCGCCACCGGTGGCCTGTGGTCGCAGACCGCCGCGGATGGCATCTCCATCAAGGGCGAGGACATGGTGGTTGGTGTCGTCGATGGCGGCATCTGGCCCGAGAACCCCGCTTTCGCCGATCGTGTAGATGCCTCCGGCGTGCCCACTTTCACCGGCACGCAGGTCTATGGCCCCGCGCCGGCCACGTTCACCGGTGGATGCGATGCCGGCGAAGGCTTCACTCCCGCCGTGCATTGCAACAACAAGCTCATCGGCGCCAAGTTCTTCAATGCCGGCTTCCTGGCATCGGGTCTGACCAAGCATTGGTCCGAGTTCTATTCGCCGCGCGATTCCGTCGGCGGCGCCATGAACCACGGTGGACACGGTGACCACACCGCCTCCACCGCGGCGGGCAACAACGGTGCCACGGCCATCATTGCCGGCACTGCGCTGGGTGCGGCCTCGGGTATGGCGCCGCGCGCCCGCGTGGCCGCGTACAAGGTCTGCTGGACTTTCGTCAACGCCGCCGCCACCGATGGCACGGGCAGCCAAAATAGCTGCTTCACGTCCGACTCGGTCTCCGCCATCGACGCGGCGGTGCGCGACGGCGTCAACGCCATCAACTTCTCGATCAGCGGCAGCCAGACCTCGGTGAACGACCCGGTCGAGCAGGCCTTCTACCGCGCCTCGCTGGCCGGTGTGTTCGTCGCAGCCTCCGCCGGCAACAGCGGCCCGGCCAACCAGGTGGCGCACATCAGCCCCTGGATCACCACCGTGGCTGCGTCCACACACGACCGCGCCTTCAAGGGCACCGTTCGCCTGGGCAACACCGCGCAGTACACCGGCGCCTCGCTCAACACGCACGCTCTGCCCGCCACGGCACTGATCCGCGCCGAGGACGCCGGCTTGTCCGGCGCCAACGCCACCAACCTGCAGCTGTGCTACAGCAACCCGGTGGTGCTGGACCCGGCCAAGGTGGCCGGCAAGGTGGTCATCTGCACGCGCGGCAGCAACGCCCGCGTGGACAAGAGCCTGGCCGTGGCGCAAGCCGGCGGCGTTGGCATGATCATGATGGACAATGGCGCCGGCCTGGTGGCCGAGAACCATTCGGTGCCCACGGTGCACGTCAGCGCTGCCGATGGGGCGGCGATCAAGGCCTATGCCGTCGGCGCCGGTGCATCGGCCACGTCGGACATGGGTACCTTCTTCCTCGGCACGACCTCGGCGCCTATCATGGCGGGCTTTTCGTCGCGCGGCCCCAACCAGGGCGACAGCAATGTGCTCAAGCCCGACATCACCGCGCCCGGCGTGGACGTGATCGCCAGCGTGTCCCCCGACCTGACACCGGCGCAACGCGACCAGGTGGCCGCCGGCACGCTGGTGCCGCCGCCCGATTGGGCGTCGTATCAGGGCACGTCGATGTCCAGCCCGCACATCGCCGGCCTGTCCCTGCTGCTGAAGCAAGCGCACCCGGACTGGTCGCCCGCGGCCATCAAGTCCGCGATGATGACCACCGCCTACAGCACGCTGAACGACGGTCTGACGGGCGAGCAAAACGGCCTGCTGCCCTGGGCCCAGGGCGCCGGCCATGTCGACATCAACCGCGCCACCGACCCTGGCCTGGTGTACGGCGCCGGCAAGGCCGACTACGTGGCCTATCAGTGCAAGGTGAACAAGGCCGCGTTGTCCGCCGCCGACTGCACCACCTATGGCACGCTGGACGAGACCTACAACCTGAACCTGCCGTCCATCACCGCGGGTAATGTGGTGGGTTCGACGACCGTGCGGCGCAAGGTCACCAATGTCGGCACGGCTGCGGCCACCTACACTTCGGCTATCGCCGTGCCGGGCTTCACCGCAGCGGTCACCCCGACGACCCTGACGCTGAACCCCGGCGAAACCAAGAGCTTCACCGTGAAGCTCACGGCGGCTGGCGCGATCGAGAATGCCTGGGCCTTCGGCGCCCTGGCCTGGAGCGACGGCAGCCATACCGTCCTCAGTCCGGTGCAGGCGCGCGTGGGCAAACCCATCGTCACGACCGCTGCCCTGACCGGCAATACGGTTTCGGGCACGCGCCTGTTCACCGTGAAGACCGGCTTCGCGGGGCGCATGGGCGTGGCCAAGGGCGGCCTGAAGGACGTCACCCTGTCCGCACCGGTCAGCCTCAGCCCGAACAACAGCATCGGTTCGGCGCAGCTTAAGGCGGTGTGCGCCGCTGGCGCCGACACCGCCAACGTCAAGGTGTTCAATGTGGCCATCCCGGTCAACACGGTGGTCGCGCGCTTTGCACTGCGCGACCAGGACGTCGGCACCCCGGGCAGCGACGACTTCGACATGATGATCCTGTACCCAGACGGCGCGACCATCCTCTATTCGGGCAATGACGGCTCGAACGAGGCAGTGCAGGTCGCCAGCCCGGCCGCCGGTGCGTACAAGGTCTGCGTCACTTCGTATGCGACGGTCGCCGGTGGGCCCTCGACCTTCAAGCTGTCCAGCTGGGTGGTCACCCGCGCCGACCTCGGCGGCAACTTCAACGCGCTGGTGCCCAGCGCGGTGTATGCCGGTGGCTCGGCCACGGTGGGCCTGAGTTGGTCGGGCCTGCCTCTGGGTGGGCGCTACATGGGCGCCGCGCAGTGGCTGGACCAGTCTGGTGCCGTGCAAGCCACTACAGTGCTGCGCGTCGAGACCAACGGCGGCCTGCCGGTCAATGAAGTGCAGGACAGCAGCTCGCGCAAGGTCACGCAGGGGAATTGATCCGAGCAGGCCTGCGCCCGGGGCCCGCCCCGGCGCTGGCCCGGATGCCCACGAGGCGCTGCAGGCTGACCGGCCGGCAGCGCTTCTTTCTTTCAGTTTGCCAAGTTCGGGCTGCGCAGGCGGCATACGCCCGCCACGCACTGTGCGCCCGGGTCGGCGTCATAGCGGCAGTTGGATGCCCTGTCACTTTGTGCGTTGCGTTGCCGCGCCCACGCCGCCGATTCGGCCGACAGCGCCGCCAGGCGCGCGGCGTCGCTGTTCGTGGTGGACCAGGCCAGCCACGCTTCGGGCCCGCCGCAGGCTTTCTCGCCGACGGCCACGGTGCGGCACTGGGCATCGTTGTCGCATCGCGCGGCGCCGATTTCGGCGCCCATGCGCGACAGCAGCGTCGCGGCCTGCTCATGACCCTTGTCGGCAGCGGAGGCCGCCGAGGGCCCTGCCATCACCGCCGGCACCACCGCCAACACCTGCGCCTGGCAAGCGGCCAGTAACGGGCCGGCCAGCAGCACCATCGCCAGTCTAGCGGGGGCGGTTTGTCGCCACCCGGTCGCCGGGGATCGGGTCGTCGAATGCATGGGCCACCTTCGCATTGCAGACGTCCATCTTAGCACCAGTGCCACTTTCGAAATTCCGGATGCCACGCGGCGATCTCCCAGCTGCGGGCAATGACCCGACGGGGGCTACGCCCAGGCCATCGGTGAGTGGCAGCACAGTGGTGGGTTCTCTCTCGTTGCCAGCGTCCACATCGAGGGAGAAGTCAGGGAGGTCTGAAACGCCTGCTGCGGTACTGCGCCCGACCGGCATTTGCCCTGGGGCGATTGCGTGCAATCGAAGCCGAACACCTAGCCAACGAGAGCGTCAAGCCAGGGCCGCGATTCTGCACGCTTCTCCGCAGATATCGGCACAAAATCCCGGATGGACTACGCCCGAGTCTTTTGATTTGCCACTTCGACCGATGGAGAGTCATTGAGGTGTGTCGCCGAATGTCTCTACTGAAACGTAGAGCCGACGCTCGGCAGCGCATTTTTCGAGCACTAGCAATGACGGCTCATGGCCGCCTGCTTAGGCTTCAGGTTGTCGACGTTCATCCCCCGAAAGCCCACCTCGTGCAACTGGCTCGCCACCAACGTCAACGTCCGTTCGCGCTCTATTCTGTTGAAATACTCCCCATAGAGGACGGGGTGAGGTAGAAGATGCCGATAGCATATTGCACGATAAGTGCCGTGATGATGGAGCAGCGTGGCTCGAATTTGGATCGGCGCGGGCAGTCCCTCGGGCGCAGGATGCCGTCATACGGAACTCAGCAAAGAGTTGGACGGCCAATGACCTGGCGCAAGTGGCGTGCACAAGCCCGCGCCAGCGCTGGCGGCTGACTGCTTTCGGTGACGTCAAACGGCCCTTGGAATTACGCCGGCCCGCGGCCCACCCTGAGTGAGCGCCGCGGCAAGGCTCCGGACAATCAGAGTCTGTAGTCGTTGTCGTGACCTCCTGCCCATCAGGAGGAGCCGTTGGTTGATCTCCAGCTCGATGCCGATATATTCGTCAGCTCCGAAACGGTCGCGCAGGTAAGCGGCGAATCCGTCTGACTTTCCCGTGTAGGGATAGTTGCGGCGCACCCGCAGGCTCGGTTCCCGGGACTTGAGGCAAGCGCGCCACTCCCTGCACAGGGCGGCCTCGCCAGCCCGCGCCGGGTCGTAGAGCAGTCCGACATCAGCGGCACGGACGATGCCGTCGAGTTCGGGGGTGAAACTGTGGCTGGACAGATGAATCACCCGCTTGCCGCTCGCCAGCGCATGCATGATTGCGGCCTCTGCGCTGGCGCGAAACGGCAGGTAGTAGTCAATGAGTATCNNGAGCGGTTAAGGTCCACCAGCAGGCGGCTGATGGTCGAGAAGATCAACTTTGCACCGAGCGCTTGCGCCAGCTCACGGGCCATGGCCAGGGCACCGAAATCAAAGCCACGATGACCTTGCAGCAAGGCTTCGTGACCGACAAAGCTGTCGCGATAGCGGGTTGGAATACGGTTGCCGCCATGTTCGCATGTGACCAGGAATTGGTGCCTTTGGTCCACGCCGGTCATCATGTGTCGGAATCTTCGAACTGGTGTCCGTTGGCAAGACAGTCGCAGAGTTGCAGGTAGACGGCCGCCAACTGCGGGCGGGAGAAGCCTTTGCCGAGCGCGCGTATGATCCGGCGCGCCAGTGGGCCGCGGTTCAGAATGTGCTCGAGCGGA
>PMIF01000227.1 GCA_003157035.1 Rhodocyclaceae bacterium | reverse complement strand
ACCCACCAGGTCGCGTAGGTCGAGAAACGGAAACCGCGCTCGGGATCGTACTTCTCCAGCGCATGAATGAGCCCCAGGTTGCCCTCTTCGATCAGATCGTCGAGCGGTATGCCGCGGTGCTGATAGTGCTTGGCGATGCTCACGACCAAGCGCAGGTTGGCCTCGATCATGCGCTGGCGTGAGGCGAAGTCACCCTGGCGGATCGCCCGCGCCAAAGTCACCTCTTCGCGCGCCGTCAACAGCGGACTGGCGCCGATATCGTTGAGGTAGAGCTGGGTAACGTCATCGATGAACTCGACTTCGCCGACGTCGCCGCTGAGATCTTCGGCGTCGCCGGGAGTATCGTCAAGAAAGCCGTCTTCGCTCACCGTCGTTCCGGCAGGTACTTGAGGGGATCGACCGGCTTGCCCTGGAAGCGGATCTCGAAGTGCAGTTTCGGCTGATCGGCATCGGAACTGCCAATCTCGGCAATCTTCTGGCCGCGCGTCACCGTCTGGCCTTCCTTGACCAGAATCTTGCTGTTGTGGGCATACGCCGACAAATACGTGGCGTTGTGCCGGACGATGACTAGATTGCCATAGCCGCGCAAGCCGCTGCCGGCATAGACGACCTTGCCTGCTGCCGCGGCCTGCACCGGCTCACCGGCGCGGCCGGCGATGTCGATACCCTTGTTGCTCTCCTTGCCGGCGCCGCCGTCGACGAACTGTGTCAGCACCTTGCCGCCAGTCGGCCAGGTCCAGTCCACCGCATCCTCGCCGGCGGCNNGCCTTCCATCGCCTTGACCTGCGCCAGCGCCTGCTCGGAGTAGGCTACGGTACCACCCCGCGGCGCATGCTTGACCGCATCCGAGTTGGCGGCCGGCGGCGCTGACGGACGCGGTACGTCCGGACTCAGCGTGACGATGCCCGGCGCCGCAATGGGTTTCACCGTCACTGCGCCCTCTGGCGGCGTCAGCCGCAATGGCTGGCCGATTTCCAGCCTGCCCAGGCTATCGATGTTGTTCCAGGCGGCCAGTTCCTTGTAATCGAGGCCATGGTCGAGCGCAATGCGGTACAGGGTATCGCCCTTCTTGACCCCATAGAACCCGTCCTGGCCGGCGGTAGCGGGTGCCAGCGCGCCGGCAACCACGCCAGACTTGCCTTCGAGCACGGTCGGGCTCTGGCTTTCGGCCACTGGCGCCGGTGCACGGCTGGCGCACGCGGCGAGCGAGGCCGCGGCAAATATCGACAACAGACGCCACACGTTCATTCAACCCCCGACAACAACGGTACAAAGCGCACCGGCTCGAACCGGCTTTCGACAAATCCCTGCGCCGTGCGTTCAACCAGGCAAAGCGTCTGCTCGGCGAATCCCAGCGGCAACATTAGCCGGCCCCCCGGAGCCAACTGCTGTTTGAGCGCCGCCGGCACGGCCGCCGCCGCCGCGGCAACGACAATGGTATCAAACGGCGCCGCTTCCGGCAGGCCAATCGTGCCATCGGCATGCTTCAGACGTACGTGCGACAGCTTGGCCTGGCGAAGATTGGCGCGTGCCCGGTCAAGCAGGGGCGACAACCGTTCGACGGCAAACACCTGTTTGGTCAGCGTGCCGAGAATGGCAGCCTGATAGCCGCAACCGGCACCGACTTCGAGCGTCTTGCCGAGCGATTCGCGACCGTCGAGCAACAACTCGATCATGCGGGCGACAACGAAAGGCTGCGAAATCGTCTGGCCGAGAATCAGCGGCAAGGCCGTGTCCTCGTAGGCCCGGTGCGCCAGCGCCTCGCCGACGAAGATGTGCCGAGGTACGGCAGCCATGGCGGCGAGGACGCGCTCGTCGCGGATGCCTTCTTCGCGCAGGCGCTCGACCATCCGGGCGCGGGTACGTTGCGATGTCATGCCGAGGCCGCTCGGCGACAGAGTCATGCTCGAACTCATTTCATAAATGCCGGCCGGTTGCGCACGCGGCATTTCGGGATGCAGCGCGCGAAGCGAGCCGAAGTGAATGGCGGTTCCCCTTCACGAGGCGAGCGACAAAGCGATGCGCCCGAAATGCCCGTGCCCAGAGGGTCTTGGCGGGAAGCGGCGCTCGCGGCGTTGCGCTCCTCGCCATCGTGGGATCGACCACGACCTTCGTCGCGCGCCTTGCGATCATCCGCTTCCCGCCGAAGACGCAATTCGTCGCCATTTATGAAATGAGTTCTAGCCACGCGTCGACCTGGGGGATTTGTCCGGTGTGGGTCAGATCGGCCTGCAAAGGCGTCAGCGAGACGTAGTCCGCGGCGACGGCGCAAAAATCGGTGCCCTCGCCAGCATCGGCTGCCTCGCCCGCGGCGCCGATCCAATAGACCGTCTCGTTGCGTGGCGTGACTTGCGCCACCGCCCGCTCAGCCTTGTGTCGCCGGCCCAGTCGCGTCACCCGCCGACCCTTGAGCGTCTCATAGGGCACATCCGGAACGTTGACGTTGAGCAGCACGGGTTCGCTGAAACCCTGGCGCTGAAAGCGTTCGACCAGTTCGCGGGCAATGCGCGCGGCGGTGGCGAAATGGTTGCCCTGTTTGCTCGCCAGCGAGATCGCCAGCGACGGCACGCCGAGCAGGTAACCCTCCATGGCAGCAGCGACCGTCCCGGAATAGATGGTGTCGTCACCCATGTTGGCGCCGAGGTTAATGCCGGAGACGACCATGTCTGGCACCACATCGAGCATACCGGTGACCGCCAGGTGCACGCAGTCGGTCGGCGTACCGTTGACGAAGTAGAAGCCATTGGCAGCGCGGCGCAGGCGCATCGGCCGGTCGAGCGTCAGGGAATTGCTGGCCCCGCTGCGGTCGCGCTCGGGCGCGACGACAGTCAGGTGGGCGATGGGCGCCAGGGCAGCGGCAAGCGCTTCCAGGCCGGGCGCGAAATAGCCGTCATCGTTGCTCAGAAGAATACGCATGACGGCAAGGGCGCAAATTGTCCAGTAGGAAACGGTAAAGGGTCGGCAGCACAAAGTATATCAGCCTGTCCCCGGCGAGCCGACGGCGAAAACCGGCGCATGCTGTCAACGCTTGCAATCCGCCCTTGCCGTCGTTATCATTCAAACGTTCGTTTTATTTTTCCCCCGGAGTCCAAGAACATCATGAAAATGCCTCTCGCCAAGTCCGAGAAGCCCGCCAGCACTCGCGACCGCATTCTCGACACCGCCGAAGAAGTCTTCATGGCTCTCGGCTATGAGGGCGCGTCGATGCGCCTGATCACTGGTGACGCTGGCGTCAATCTGGCCGCCGTCAACTACCACTTCGGTGGCAAGGAAGCCCTCTTTCATGCCGTCCTGCGCCGGCGCCTCGACGGCCTCAACCAGGAACGCCTGCGTGTCCTCGACGAGCTCGAGATCAAGGCGAACGGTGCGCCGCTGAAAGCTTCGCAGATCGTCGACGCTTTCTTCGGCACGCTGTTGCGCATGGCCAACAAGCACGGCAAGGGCGGCCAGACCTTTCTGCGCCTGATTGGCCGGACGCAGACCGAGCCGGGCGAATTCATCCGCACCGTTCTTGCGGAGGAATTCGCCGATGTGCTCGAACGCTACAAGCAGGCGCTGTTCCGCGCCCTGCCCGACGTGCCCAAGGAGGAGATCGTCTGGCGTTTCCACTTCATGCTCGGTGCCACTTCCTACGCCATCGCCGGCACCGACACCCTGCGCCTGGTCACCGATTGGGAGACCGGCGAGCCCGACAACGACATCGAGCAACTGCTGCCCCGTCTGATGTCGTTCCTGCTGGGCGGCTTGCGCGCCCCGCTGCCCGAACCATCGAGGAAGACTCCGCCACAGCGAAGGAAGAAATCATGAACATTTCCCTGATCCTGCTCGTCTCCCTGGCCGCGGTGGCCGCGGTCCTCATCTTGCGGCCGCTGCGCCGGGCGTTGATCACGCGCCATGTCTTCGCGCTCTTCAAGCGCATCCTGCCGCAGATGTCGGATACCGAACGCGAAGCACTCGAAGCCGGTACCGTCTGGTGGGAAGGCGACCTCTTTCGCGGCAGCCCGGACTGGAAGAAGCTGCTCGCCTATCCGACGCCAAAGCTCAACGCCGAGGAGCAATCCTTCCTCGACATCGAGACTACTNNCATCCCGAAGAAATACGGCGGCCTCGAGTTCTCCGCCTACGCCCACTCGCAGGTAGTCATGAAGCTGTCCACCCGTTCATCGGCCCTGGCAGTGACGGCCATGGTGCCCAACTCGCTCGGTCCGGCGGAACTGCTCTTGCACTACGGCACGGAAGAACAGAAGAACTACTACCTGCCGCGCCTGGCAAAGGGCCAGGAGATTCCAGCCTTCGCGCTGACCAGCCCGTGGGCCGGCTCGGATGCCGCCTCGATCCCCGACGTCGGCATCGTCTGCAAGGGCCTCTATCAAGGCCGCGAAGTGCTCGGCATGCGCGTCACCTGGGACAAGCGTTACATCACCCTGGCGCCGGTGTGCACCATCCTCGGCCTCGCCATCCGCCTCTACGACCCGGACGGCCTGCTCGGCAGCAAGAAGGATATCGGCATCACGTGTGCGCTGGTGCCCTACGACCATCCGGGCGTCGATACCGGTCGCCGCCACCTGCCGCTCAACGCCGTCTTCGTCACCGGTCCGACCCGCGGCACGGACGTCTTCATGCCGCTCGATTTCATCATCGGCGGTCCGGCGATGGCCGGCCAGGGCTGGCGCATGCTCATGGAGTGCCTGGCGGCAGGTCGCTCGATCTCGCTGCCGGCCTCCAACACCGG
>PMIF01000043.1:3291-3455 GCA_003157035.1 Rhodocyclaceae bacterium | reverse complement strand
GGTTCGAGCGCCAGATAGGCGCCGATCTTGTGCCGTTTGCCGGCGGCGTCGATCAGGCCGGTCTTCCTTCGATATTTCAGCGCGTCGCGAACGTTCGTTCCTTGGTCGGTGTTCGGGTCATTCGGGTTGTAGCCAGTAACGGCAGAATAATCCGCGATGGCATT
>PMIF01000043.1:2504-3235 GCA_003157035.1 Rhodocyclaceae bacterium | reverse complement strand
AGTGCGGTAGTGCGCGAACTGGAAATCCCGCTTGTCGTAGGTGGCTGCTTTCTTGCCGAGCTTGAGTTTCATGTTCATGGTGCTCTCCTCTCTTTCACTCGGTGGGTCCACGGAGCGCTCGACCGATGAACACGGTCAGCCGCCAGTTGTGCGCTACGTCACGCAAACTCCATGCCGCAGGCCTATCAGCGTCGTTTATGCTTCCAGATCCAAGAGATCCGCAATCGCCGCGATACGACGAGTCGCGCCGTCCGGGTCCGATTGCACCCGGTGGCGATTACNNCACCAATTCGGTGATGCTTGCGAAGGCGATTTCATCAGGCAGCCACCAGCGTTGTATTCCAACGGCGCTGTCGGCGGCGCTGGGATGCGCCGCCAGGTACGCCCGAATTGCGCGTTCCAGCGTTGCCACCATCTCGTTGTCGGTCGATGTCATTCGGGAGTGATTGGTCGAAGCTTGCTTGCCGACACGCGCAACCTTCGTGCCATTGGCGGCGGCAATGACCTTAGTGCTCGTACAGGCGTTGTACGCGCCCTGCGCCTGATTTGCGCCGCGACTGCACCGAACCGGAATGATCGAAGACTGGGTCCGGAACAACCCGGGGCGCATCACAACCGACCCGGCTCCCGTCCGTTGAGGCCATGCTTCTTCAGCAGCTTGCCGAGGGCCCTTCTTTCCTTGCCGGCGAAGCGAGCCGCATGTGTGACGTTGCCGCCGGCATGATTCATCA
>PMIF01000043.1:0-2459 GCA_003157035.1 Rhodocyclaceae bacterium | reverse complement strand
TCGCGAACGTTGCCGGGCCAGCGATAGCGGCTGAACCACTGGCAACTCGACTCGTCCAGCTCGCTCACTTGGCAATCGTGCTGACGCTTGCACGTGTCGAAGAAGGCTCGCGCCAGCAGCAGTGCATCATCGCCCCGCTCCCGTAGCGGCGGCAGTCTCAGGTTGAGAATACGTAGCCGGAACAGGAGGTCGGAGCGAAAAGCGCCCGACCCGGCAAGACTGTCAAGGTCCGCATTGCTGGCGGCGACGATGCGAACGTCAGCGCGCCGTTCAGTCCGGCTGCCTACCGCGCGAAACGTACCGTCCTGAAGAAAGCGGAGAATGGAAACCTGGGCCTTGGGCGTCAGCGCATCGACCTCATCGAGAAACAGCGTCCCTGAGTCCGCCGCAACGACGAGGCCGGGCTGATCTGCCCGGGCATCGGTATAGGCGCCCTTCACGTGACCGAAGAGTTCGTTTTCGAACAGGCTGTCCGGAAACGCGCCACAATTGATCGGCACGAACGGCCGGTCGCAGCGGTTGCCGCCATAGTGGATCGCACGCGCGGCCAACTCCTTGCCGGTGCCCGTCTCCCCTTCGATCAGGACGGGCGCGGACAACTTGGCCAGCTTCTCGATGAGCCGGAGCACCAAGGCGAAGGCGGGGGAGCTTCCGAGCAGGGGGGCGCCGCTCATTCGTCGCAGCCCGAGGATCGCGTTTTCATTTGTCTCCTCTTGTCTCCGAGTCTACGGGGGAAACGGTATCCCGCACTTGTTGCATTTGTTGCATTGCCAATACACCCTCAGCATACGCGCCAGGTCACTTTGTCAATACTGTATCTGTTCGCCGAATGCGCGACTCCATGTGCCAGCCGTCGCCTCGCCTCGTCGATCTGGCCATGTTGGCAGGCAATCCAGCACGATTTGGCCTCAAATGGCTTTGTCATTCAACCCCAATGACAAAATGGTAGGGTTGCTGTGCTAGACCCAAGGGCATACTTGTGCCGCCGTGCAACCAACACCAACGCCTTCTGCCGAGGGCACCGGCGAGCAGGCGGGTTCTCGACATCGCAACTGCATAGAATGTTCTGGTCCGATGAAGACCCTGTGCTTATGAATGTCGATGCGACATCAGTGAATACGTTCCGGTCATTGACGCCTCTACCTATTTGTACCTCTTGAATACGATCCTCGCGTCTTCGTGGGCGCGGTCCAGGGTGCAAATCGACGGATCGTCGTCGTGGCCGCTGAAGAAATCGTCGGCCTGGGCGCGCATGACCATGGCAATGGCGGCTTCGTCGGCGAGGCCGTACTTCTCGGTGATGAGCGTGGTGACTTCGTCGAGGTATTCTTCGTAGGTCATGTCAGGTCCTCAGCGGGTGCATCCAGACCAGCAACGCCTGCCCCTGTGATTCGGCGAGACGAGCGAGGTCGGCCAGGTCGGCGAGCATCGCAGCGATGACTTCGCCCTCCCATCCCGCATATTCGAATTCCTCGGTGGCGGCCAGTTCTGCTGCAACGTCGTCGAAGACGTCGTCGTCGAGCGCGGCGAGGTGTCCGGTCAGTTCGTCGGCCAGGCGCAGGACCACTGCACCTTCGTCAGCCGAAGCGTAGACCGGTTCGTAGTGGGCCATGGCGTCGTCGAACAGGTCGCCGGTGAGCAGACAGTGCAACGTGGCGATCTTGGCGGTGTCGACGTCGCGCATTTGCAAGCCGCTCCATTCCTCTACCGGGTTGAGCGATTCGCCGATCGCCTCGATCTGGTCGTCTTCGGCGGCGATGAATTGGGTCAGGATAGCTATGGTGTGTACTCCGTGGTGTGCCTCAAGCCAGCGCCAGCAGGTTCATACGCAAGCGCTTGCCCTTGATGCCGGCGTCGGCGAGGCTGCGTAGCGCGCGGGCGGCGACATGGCGATCGAGGGCGACGTAGCCGTTGTCTTCGAAGATGTCGATGCGACCGACCTGGTCTTTGCTCAAACCGGCAACGCCGGTGAGCGCGCCGAGCAGGTCGCCGGGGCGCAGCTTGTCGCGGCGTCCGGCGAGAATGCGCAGCGTCTGCATCGGCGCTTGCAGCGGCTCGCTGGAGACCGCTGCAAGTTCAGTGAGTTTGCCCCAACGCACCGGGGCGCGTTGCCAGTCTTCGATCAGCTTGACCCACTTGCGCTCACTCGGCGCGCACAGGCTCAGTGCCAGCCCAATCTCGTCGCCGCGACCGGTGCGACCGATGCGGTGGATATGGATTTCAGTGTCCTTGGCGATATCGACGTTAATGACGGCGCTGACGGTGCGGATGTCGAGGCCGCGCGCGGCGACATCGGTGGCCACCAGCACCGAGCAACTGCGGTTGGCGAATTGCACCAACAGTTCGTCGCGCTCACGCTGTTCAAGTTCGCCGTGCAGGGCCAGCGCTGAAATTCCTTGCCCACGCAGTTCCTCGGCCAGTTCGCGGCAGTGGATGCGGGTGTTGCAGAAGGCCAGTGT
>PMIF01000300.1:1821-6485 GCA_003157035.1 Rhodocyclaceae bacterium | reverse complement strand
AGCGACTCCTGCCAGCGATTCGCGCGGCAGACAGCGCAGATCTTCCGGGCTTTTGATCGCATCAAGCAGTGTGTAGGCCATCAGAATGTACGGTCCAGAATGAAATCAGTCAGCTCGGCCAAACGCTCGCCACCAGCGTTGAACGCAGTCAGCGCGGCCTGGGCTTCGGCGGCCAACTGACCGGCGAGTTCCCGGGCCCGCGCGCTGCCGAGTAGACTGACATAAGTTGGCTTGTTCTGTGCGGCGTCCTTGCCGGCTGTCTTGCCGAGGGTCGCGGTGCTGGCCTCGGCATCGAGAATGTCGTCGACGACCTGGAAAAGCAGACCGACACGGCTGGCGAATCGGCCAAGCTGCTTCTGCGCGCCACTATCCGCGTTGCCCATCTGGGCTCCGAGCAGAACCGCAGCGCGAATCAGGGCGCCGGTCTTGTGGATGTGCATGAACTCGAGCTCTTCCACAGCCAGGTTCTTGCCCACGGCCGCGAGGTCGATCGCCTGTCCCCCAGCCATGCCGCGCGAGCCGGCCGCCTGTGCCAGCATCGCCATCATTGACGTGTCGCCGCCCTGCTCAGCGAGCAGCTGAAAGGCGAGCGACTGGAGGGCATCACCGGCCAGCAGCGCCGTTGCTTCGCCGTACTCGACGTGGCAGGTCGGCTTGCCGCGGCGTAGGTCGTCGTCGTCCATGCACGGCAGGTCGTCGTGTACCAGTGAATAGACATGGATCAGCTCGACCGCACAGGCCGCGATGTCGAGGCGATCCGTATTGGCAGCAAACAGTTGTCCGGCAGCATGGCAGAGCAACGGTCGGATACGCTTGCCACCGCCGAGCGTGGCGTAGCGCATCGCTTCGTGCAGGTGCACGGGCGCCGTTGCTGCCGACGGCAGAAGGCGATCGAGCGCCGATTCAGTCCGCCCCTGAATTGCGGTCATCCACGTCCGGAAGTCCGTCATTAGCGTTCGGCAGTGCGTTGATCAGCAGGCTCGAAGTCGCGCAGAACGTCGCTCTCCAGCAGCTGGAGCTTTTGTTCGGCGGCAGACAGGGTCTCCTGGCAGTGCTTCAACAGGCCAACGCCCCGTTCATAGGCGGTTAGCGATTGTTCGAGGCTGGCGTCGCCGGTCTCCATGCCACGGACTATGCTCTCGAGCTCCTGAAGTGCAACCTCGAAGCTCGGCGGTGGGGTGGGAGTTGAAGCGGCTCTGGACATGAAGAATTGCGCAGGAAAAGGCGAAAAATACTCCAAGCTGCGCCTCCAGGTCAATTTGGCTATACTCAGCGGTCGGGGTCGAGGTGCGTTTGGCGCAGCTCCTGACCGGATTCTTGCAGGAGGATTGGATACATGTCGGATATCGCCACCCGTTCGCATCTCGCGCCTGGCGTCTCCCAGTTCCCGGTTGATTGGTATTTCGATGAAGCGTTGTTTGCGTTGGAAAAGAAGCTGCTCTTCGACTCAGGGCCTGGTTACGTCGGCCACGAGTCGATGGTTGCGGAAACCTACCAGTATCGCTCCCAGGAGTGGCTGGATCACTCGCGCATCCTGGTTCGGCAGCCGGATGGCGTCTACGACATGTCGAACATTTGTCGCCACCGGCAGGCGATCATGCTGCAGGGATCGGGTACGGCGCACAACATCGTCTGCCCGATTCATCGCTGGACCTACGACAGCGAAGGCGCCCTGATAGGTGCGCCGCACTTCCCGGCCAATCCCTGCCTGAACCTGCACAAGCGCAAGCTGGAGTCCTGGCATGGCTTGTTGTTCAAGGGGCCACGCTGTGCCGCCGATGATCTGGCGGGCATGCAGCTCGCAGGCGAGTTCGACTTCTCGGGCTACAAGCTCGACCGCGTCGAGCTGCATCAGTGCAACTACAACTGGAAGACCTTCATCGAGGTCTACCTCGAGGACTATCACGTTGTTCCCTATCACCCGGGACTCGGCAACTTCGTCACTTGCGACGATCTCAGCTGGCAGTTCGGCGAGTGGTATTCGGTGCAACGGGTTGGCATTACCGCCCTCGACCGCAGTGGCTCCAAGGTCTATGGCCGTTGGCAGCAGTCGGTGCTCGACTACTACGGCGCCAAGGGAGAGAAACCGCGTCAGGGAGCGGTGTGGCTCACTTACTACCCGAACGTCATGGTCGAGTGGTATCCGCACGTGCTGGTGGTGTCCACAGTGATTCCGCAGGACGTCGATCGGACGTTGAATGTCGTCGAGTTCTACTACCCTGAGGATATTGCCTTGTTCGAGCGCGAGTTCGTCGAGGCAGAGCAGGCGGCCTACATGGAAACCGCCATCGAGGATGACGACATCGGCGAGCGCATGGACCGCGGTCGCTACGCCTTGTTGAAGGAAGGCCGCAGCGAGGTTGGACCCTACCAGTCGCCGACCGAAGACGGCATGCAGCACTTCCACGAGTTCTATCGGCGCGTCATGGCCGAGCAACTGAGGTAACGGACAGATGATTACCACTGACTATCGCGACTCGCTGGTTGCCATTGCCGTGCTGGGCGAGTTCACCCTGACCGACTTCCAGGAGTTCGAGGAATTCGTCCTGGCGCAGGTCAAATTCGATCGACCAGTCGGTCTGCTGTTTGATTTGCGTGAGATGGTCGCGCTGACAGTCGACGTGGCGTGGGAAGAAATCAAGTTCTCGCGCCAGCATGGCAGCGACTTCGCGCGTATCGCCGTGGTTACCGACAGCCAGTGGGTNNNNTTTGCCGCGAGAATGGCGGCGTGCGGCGTCGGCAGCGACAGCCAGGTCGTGGCCTATGACAACGAGGGGGGGGCCTTTGCCGCCCGCCTATGGTGGATGTTGCGCTGGCTCGGCCACGAACGAGTTGCTCTGCTCGACGGTGGTCTGGCCGCCTGGCGACGCCTGAAGCTGCCGCTGGCGGCGGATGTTCCGGTGGTTCAACCGGCGCACTTCCAGGCCAATCCACGGCCGGATATGGTGGTGGCGAAAGACTTCGTGCGCTCCCGGCTTGACGAGCCGCAGACGCTGATTCTCGATGCGCGTTCACCGGAGCGCTATAGCGGCGAGCAGGAGACCATCGATCCGGTGGCCGGCCATATTCCACGCGCTAGCAATCGTTTCTTTTTCGACAACCTTGACGACCTCGGCATCTACTTCAAGCCTGGAGAAGAGTTGCGCGCCGATTTCGAGCAATTGCTCGGCGGCCGGCAGCCACAGAATGTGATTCAACAGTGCGGTTCAGGCGTCACCGCCTGTCACAATATCCTGGCCATGGAACTGGCTGGCTTGTCCGAGTCGAAGCTCTACGTTGGCTCGTGGAGTGAATGGTGCGCAGATCCGCGCCTGCCGACGGCGACGGGTGATTAGGCTTGGTGCCGGGCCAATGCCCAGCGGACATGTTCGCGGACCAATTCGGACCTGTCGTCGAACCTGGACGTGAGTGCAGCGGTTACGGCGGCGCTCGGCTGCGCATTGCCAAGGCCGACGGCGATATTGCGCAGCCAGCATTCGTAGCCAATCCGTCGGATCGGTGAGCCGGCCAGGCGTTCGTTGAATTGGTCGGCAGTCCAGGAAAAGACCTCTGTCAGCGTCTGCCGGTCCAGGCCATGACGTACCGCAAATGCGGATTCCCGCCCCGTCGAGGCAAAGCGGTTCCAGGGGCAAACGATCTGGCAGTCATCGCAACCGTAGATCCGATTGCCGATCAGCGGCCTCAGGTCTTGCGGAATGCTGCCACGCTGTTCGATGGTCAAATAGGAAATGCAGCGGCGCGCGTCGAGCCGGTAGGGCGCAACGATGGCCCCCGTCGGGCAGACGGTGATGCAGGATTGACAGCAACCGCAATGAGGCTTGGCTGGCTGGTCGGCAGGCAGTGGCAGATCGGTGAAGATCTCGCCGAGGAAGAACCAGGATCCGGCGTCGCGTGAAAGGAGCAGCGTATGCTTGCCCCGCCAACCCAGTCCAGCGCGGGCGGCCAGCTCGACTTCGAGCACTGGCGCAGAATCGACAAATGGCCGACAAGCCAGGGCGCCGATCTCGTGCATCATCCTGTTTGCGAGTGCTTGCAAACGTTGACGAAATACTTTGTGGTAATCGCGTCCCAAGGCGTAGCGGGAGACATAGGCGAGATTGCCGTCGGCCAGCACGGACGTGGGGTCGGTTGCCAGCGGGAGATAGTCCAGGCGGGCGACGACCACCGCTCGCGTGCCCGGTATCAACTGTCGGGGCTGCGCCCGCGTGGGGCCGTGGCGGGCCATATAATCCATCTTGCCGTGGTAGCCGGCATCGAGCCAGGCAGCGAGACCTTGGTCAGCGTCGCCCAGGTCGGGGCTGGCGATGCGTACTACCAGACCAAGCTGGCGGCCCCATTCCTTGATGTGGGCGGCCAGCGAGCGGGAATTCTCTGCGTCCATACGTCATTATGAGTCAGACCTTGTCAATCTACCTTGCCGATGAGCGGGCAACCGAAGCCCTCGGCGGGGCAATGGCTGCTTGCGTCGTGCCCGGGCTGGTGATTTTTCTCGAGGGAGACTTGGGCGTTGGCAAGACGACCGTGGTTCGCGGGCTGCTGCGCGCCCTGGGCGACTTGGGTCCGGTGAAGAGTCCGACCTATACTTTGGTTGAACTTCATGCTATTTCTGGATTAGACTTGTATCACTTTGATTTTTATCGATTCAACGAACCGGAAGAGTTTCT
>PMIF01000300.1:0-1795 GCA_003157035.1 Rhodocyclaceae bacterium | reverse complement strand
TGCCTTCAGACGCCGGGATTTCCTCCGGTTTGCCACCGCCGGCCTGACGCTGCTGGTCACGCCCGTGGGGCGCAGCCTGGCCGCCGCGCCGAGCGTGATGGCGGTTCGCGTCTGGCCTGCCACCGACTACACGCGGATCACCATCGAACACGAACAGGCGATCCGCTTTAGCCAGATGCTGATCCGCGACCCGGACCGCCTGGTGGTAGACCTCGAGGATGTCGAGCTCAATTCGGTTTTGGCCAGCCTGCCGGGCAAGATCGCCGATACCGATCCGTACATCAAGGTGATTCGCGCCGGGCGCAATCGCCCGGGAGTAGTGCGACTGGTGATCGAACTGAAGACCGAAATCAAGCCGCAACTGTTCTCTTTGCAGCCGGTCGCCGGCTACGGCCATCGGCTGGTGATGGATCTCTATCCAGTCGAGCCACCGGATCCGCTGATGGCGCTGCTGCAAGGCAAAGCCGAAACGCCGCCGCCGAGCGAAAACACCCGGCCGGACGTCTCGCGCCTGGTGACCGTGGTCATTGATCCAGGCCACGGCGGCGAGGACCCGGGTGCCGTCGGCCGTGGCGGCAGCTATGAAAAGACCGTTACCCTGTCGATTGCCCGACGTCTGAAGGCCAAGCTCGACGCCGAACCGAATGTGCGCTCGATGTTGACCCGCGACGCCGACTTCTTTGTGCCCCTTCAGCAGCGCGTGGCGAAAGCCCGGCGGGTGCAGGCGGACCTGTTCGTCTCGATCCACGCCGACGCTTTTGTCAAACCGACTGCCAGTGGCTCGAGCGTCTTCGTGTTGTCTGAGAATGGGGCTTCGTCTTCCGCGGCGCGCTGGCTGGCGCAACGGGAGAATTCGGCCGACCTGATCGGCGGCGTCAACCTCGGCGTCAAGGATCCGCACCTCGCCAGGACGCTGCTCGATCTGTCGCAAACAGCGACCCTCAACGACAGCATCAAGCTCGGCAACGACGTGCTGGGCGCCCTTGGCCGGGTCAATAGCCTGCACAAGGGCAAGATCGAACAGGCCGGCTTCGCCGTGCTCAAGGCTCCGGACATTCCGTCCATCCTGGTCGANNCCCTTGGCCAAGTCCAGGCTGGCCAGGCTGGATTGATATAATCCCCCTCTTTTCCTGAATCCGAGAAGCATGCTGGTCTATCGCACCATCCCCGCGCGGGCGACGAGCGCCACCGTCCTGGCTATCGGTAACTTCGATGGCATTCATCTTGGCCATCGGGCGCTGCTGGAACGGCTGACGACGAAGGCAAGAGCCATGGGGCTGCCGGCGGCGGTCATGACTTTCGAGCCGCATCCGCGCGAACTCTTCTCGCCCGACCAGGCCCCGGCGCGTCTGACCAGCTTGCGGGAAAAACTCGGCTTGCTTGCAGCGTGCGGCGTCGACAAAGTCTATGTGGTTCATTTCAGCCGTAAGCTCGCCACGCTGACCGCCGACGAGTTCGTCGAGCACATCCTGGTCGACGGACTGGCGGTACGCCACCTCATCGTCGGCGACGATTTTCGCTTTGGCCGCGGGCGTGGTGGTGACTTTGCCACCTTGCAACAAGCGGGCAGCGCGCACGGCTTCGGCGTCGAGGCTATGCACACCATCGATCTGGACGGCGAACGCGTCTCAAGTTCGGCGGTTCGTGAAGCGCTGGCCGAAGGGGATCTCGAGCACGCGGCGCGCTTGCTTGGGCGCCCATACCGCATTTCCGGCCGTGTCGTTCATGGCGACAAGATCGGCGGCCGCATCGGCTTCCATACCGCCAACATCCAGCTCAAGCGCAAACGTCTGGC
>PMIF01000077.1 GCA_003157035.1 Rhodocyclaceae bacterium | reverse complement strand
CGACCAGTCGATCTACGCCTTCCGTGGTGCCGAAGTCGGCAACATGCGCGACTTCGAGCGCGAGTTCAAGGTCGCCAACGTCATCCGGCTCGAACAGAACTACCGCTCGCACGGCAACATCCTCGACGCCGCCAACGCCATCATCAAGAACAACGAAGACCGCTTGGGCAAGAACCTGTGGACCGATGCCGGCGCTGGCGAGCCGTTGCGGGTCTTCGAGGCACATTCCGACCTCGACGAGGCGCGCTGGATCGTCGACGAGATCAAGGCGCTGGCCCGCGACGGCTTTGCCCGCAGTGAGATCGCGCTGCTCTATCGCTCCAATGCCCAGTCGCGGGTGCTCGAGCATGCCTTGTTTTCTGCCGGCCTGCCCTATCGCGTCTATGGCGGCTTGCGTTTCTTCGAGCGCCAGGAGATCAAGCACGCGCTCGCCTACCTGCGGCTGATCGCCAATGCCGAAGACGATACATCGTTTGCCCGCGTGGTGAACTTTCCCGCTCGCGGCATCGGCGCCCGCAGCGTCGAACAGTTGCAGGATGCGGCCAAGGCGGCAGGCAGCAGCCTGTTCGCCGCCATTGCCTCGGTTGCCGGGGCCGGCGGCGCCAAGCTGGCGGGCTTTGCCGCCCTGATCGGCCGCCTGCGCGAGTCGGCACACCTGCCTTTGCCGGAACTGGTCGACAACGTGGTCGAGTTGTCCGGTCTGCGTGCCCACTACCAGAACGAGAAGGAAGGCCAGGACCGCTTGGCCAACCTCGACGAACTGGTCAATGCCGCCGCCAACTTCATCGCCGAAGAGGGTGTGGTCGGCGCCGAAGGAGAATTGTCGGCTGACTTGATTTCTTTCCTTGCCCATGCGGCCCTCGAAGCTGGCGAACACCAGGCTGGCGAGGGCGACGATGCCCTGCAACTGATGACCACGCACTCTGCGAAGGGCCTGGAATTCAACGTCGTCTTCCTCTCCGGTCTAGAGGAAGGCCTGTTCCCGCACGAGAATGCCATTCAAGAGTCCGGCGGCCTGGAAGAAGAGCGCCGTCTGATGTATGTCGCCGTCACCCGGGCACGCAGACGGTTGTACCTGTCTTACGCGCAAACGCGCATGTTGCATGGCCAGACGCGCTATGGCCTGGCATCCCGCTTCATCGAGGAAGTGCCGGCAGCGCTGGTCAAGTGGCTGACGCCGAAGGCAACGCGTACCGGCTACGCGATGGAGATGTCGACAGTTAGTCGGCCGCCAGCCGTCAGCCGGTCGTCGGGCGACTTGCGCATCGGCCAGAACGTGCGCCATGCCAAGTTCGGCAACGGCGTCATCGTCAATGGCGAAGGATCGGGTCAGGACGCACGCGTGCAGGTCAATTTTGGCGCCGCCGGCATGAAATGGCTGGCGCTGTCGATGGCCAAACTGGAGGTCGTTTGATGAGCCAAATCCGTGCCAATGGCATCGACATCCATTACGACGTGCAAGGCGAGGGCCCCTGGCTGATCCTGGCGCACGCGCTGGCCACCGACCTGACTCTGTGGAACGATCAGATGGCGGCCCTGACGGCGCGCTGCCGCGTCCTGCGTTTCGATAGCCGCGGTCATGGGCGCAGTTCTGCACCCGACATGCCCTACGACTTCGCCGTGCTGGCTGCCGACGCGCTGGGCCTGATGGATGCCCTGGGCGTCGAGCGCGCGCACTTTTGCGGCATTTCGCTGGGCGGCATGATTGCCCAGCACGTTGCGCTCGCCGCCCCGCAGCGTATCGACAAGCTGGTGCTGGTCAGCACCACCAGTGGCTATCCGCTGGAAGCCAGGGCGCTCTGGGCGGAACGAATCGCCGCAGTTCGCGCCAACGGCATCGAGCCGCTGGTCGGCCCGACGCTGGAGCGCTGGTTCACGGCGCCTTTTCGCGAAACGAATCCCGCCGCTCTGGCGCGTATCGGCGCCTTGATCCGGGCCACGCCGATCGAGGGCTATATCGGCAGCGGTCATGCCATTGCCGGGCTCGATACCACGGACCGCCTGGCACAACTGCGTTGCCCGACGCTGGTGATCGTCGGCGCTGCCGATGCCGGCACGCCACCCGGCATGGGCCGTCGTATCGCCGATCAGGTCAGCGGTGCCCGCTTCGAATCGATCGCCGCCGCCTCGCACTTGTGCAACGTCGAACAACCTGCCGTGTTCAACCGCTTGCTGGCGAACTTTCTGGATTGAAGAAGTAGTGCTCGATCAGCGAACGCAATTGGCGTTCGACGTCGGCATCGCTGGCCTGGTTGAGCCCGCCGTAAAGCGGGTAGATGATGGCGCTGAATTTCGCCAGCAGAATCGGGTCGAAATGGCGGCCGGCGTCTTTCATGATGAGCGCCATCGCCTCGCCGAAGGGCAGCGGCGCCTTATAGGGCCGTTGCGAGGTTAGGGCATCGAAAACATCCACGATGGCGAAAATACGGGCGTTGACGGGAATTTCCTCGCCGCGCAGCCCCTTCGGGTAGCCACTGCCGTCGTATCGCTCGTGATGGAATTCAACGACGTCGCGTGCCGAACCGAGCCAGGCCGCTTTCTTGATGATGTCCACGCCGAGAGTGACGTGCGTGCGCATGACATTCAGCTCCGCCTCGTCGAGGGAACCGGGTTTGAACAGAATAGCGTCGGCGATGCCAATCTTGCCGACGTCATGCAGGAAGGCGCCAGCGATCAGATGGCGGATCGCCTCGCCACCGAGGCCGCAAGCCTCGGCCAGCCTGACTGCGTAGATCGATACCCGGTTGGTGTGGATGTTGGTATCGGAGTCGCGCATGGCGATGGCGCTGCCCAGAACTTCCATCAGTTCGATATTGCCCAGCAAGAGACCGTGCGCCTGCCGGATGACGTTGCGATTGAGCGACAGGATGACCGGATAGAGCACCAGGGTGGTGATCAGGACAGCGATCAGGGTGGTGGCGAGAGAGACCAATACTTCGCTGCGCAGATCGCCCAGCGTTGCCTCGTCGATGGCGAAAACGCCTTCAAAATAGCCGGCGAGCGCGCCATGCCGATCCCTGATTGGCACCATTGCCTGCAACACGGTCTGGTCGTGGAAGACGAACTTCTGATAGTGGGGCACGTTGTCAAACGGGAAGCCGTGCGGATTCTGCTTGAGATAGTCCTCAATGTCGGGGAAGGTGGGATTGACATCTTCGCCGATTCTTTTTTTCTCACGGTTGTAGAACTGGATGACAACAAAGTGTTCGCGGGCAAAGTCGCCGAGCACGGTGTGCAGGAGGCCCTGGCCGTGGTTTGGACTGTTGATCAAGGATAGCTTGCTCTCGGAGAGCTTGCCTGATTCGGCGGTCGCCATGGCGACCAATCGGTCGTCGATCTGCTCGATGCCGTAATAGAAAACGGCGCCGCCGATGAGCGTGGAGATGAGTAGCCAGCTCAGGAACAGGCGACGCAGGATGGTGCGGTGGATGGTCAGCACGCGATTTCAGCTGGAGCCGGCTTCGCCGACAGGCGACTTGCCGCTCACGCGCGCTTCTTCGCCGCCGCCTTGCCGCGTGCCTTGGCGGCCTTTTCCAACTCGTCGTAGAGCGCCGTGAATTCGACGGCCAGCTTATGGTTGCGGTCCAGGTGGATCATCGGTCGTGCCTGGGCATGCGACTCCCTGATCTTCACCGAGGCTGACAGATGACTGTCGAGCACGGGCAGGCCTTCGTCGCGCAGTTCCTTGACCACTTGCTGGGGCAGGCTGGCACGCGGCTGGAACTGGTTGACCACGATGCCCTCGACGACCAGATCGGCGTTGTGGTCGGTGCGAATTTCGGCGACGTTGTCCATCAGCGTGTAGAGCGCACGGCGNNTGGTCGAAACCTTCCAGCGCCTCAAGCGCCTCGCGCAGCTTGTAGATCTTGTAGCGCGATTCAAGCTTGGCCTGGAGTTCCTCGAGTGCCGGATCGGCAGGCAGCAGCAACAGGTTGTCGAACGGCGTGGCGTGGATGAAGTCTTCGGTCGCTTTCGGCCGCAGCTTGAAGTTGAGCATCTGGTCGAAGAATTCGCTGGCGCCGGTCTCGATTTGATCGACTGCCGGTCCGAGCAGATAGCGGCTGGAATTGGCTTGCGGATCGAGATCGACGACCAGCGTGCGCAGGCCGCGCGCGGCCGCAATGGCCGCCAGGTTGCAGGTGATCGTGCTCTTGCCGACACCGCCCTTCTGGTTGAAGACAACCCGTTTCATGGTCCGTCCTTGCGATGCGAGAAGCCTGATTCTGCCACAGCACTCGCCGGGTAACGGCAGCGGTCGTCGGCACGGGTAAACTACAGGGTTTCCCCAGCTGGGTTTTTCGCCATGGCAGAGAGCAAAGAACTGAGCGCCGCAGCGCTCGAATATCACGAATTCCCGACCCCGGGCAAGATCGCCGTCGTGCCGACCAAGGGTCTGACCAACCAGCGCGACCTGGCACTCGCCTACTCACCGGGCGTGGCCGCAGCCTGCGACGCCATCGTCGCCGATCCCGCCTGGGCCTCGCGCCTGACTTCGCGCGCCAACCTGGTTGGCGTCGTTACCAATGGTACGGCTGTCCTTGGTCTGGGCAACATCGGCCCGCTGGCGGCCAAGCCAGTGATGGAAGGCAAGGGTGTGCTGTTCAAGAAGTTCGCCGGCATCGACGTCTTCGACATCGAGCTGGATGAGCTCGATCCCGACAAGCTGATCGAGCACATTGCTGCCATGGAGCCGACCTTCGGCGGCATCAACCTGGAAGACATCAAGGCGCCGGAATGCTTCTACGTCGAGGCGAAGCTGCGCGAGAGGATGAAAATTCCGGTCTTCCACGACGATCAGCATGGCACTGCCATTGTCGTCGGCGCCGCCGTGCTCAACGGCTTGCACCTGGTCGGCAAGCATATCGAGAAGGTCAAGCTGGTGACTTCCGGCGCCGGTGCCGCAGCGCTGGCCTGTCTTGACCTGCTGGTCAGCCTGGGCGTGCGCGTCGAGAACATCTGGGTGACCGATATCGAGGGACTGGTCTATGAGGGGCGGACCAAGCTCATGGACCCGATCAAGGCGCGCTACGCCAAGAAGACGGAGCAGCGGACGCTGGCCGAGGCCATCGCCGGCGCCGACATCTTTCTCGGCCTCTCGGCCGGCGGCGTGTTGAAGCCGGAAATGGTGGCCAAGATGGCCGCCGAGCCGCTGATCCTGGCGCTGGCCAATCCGACGCCGGAAATCCTCCCCGACGAGGTGAAGAAAGTCCGCAGCGACGCCATCATGGCCACCGGTCGCTCGGATTATCCAAACCAGGTCAACAATGTCTTGTGCTTCCCGTTCATCTTCCGCGGCGCTCTGGATGCCGGCGCGACGACCATCACCGAGGGCATGAAGCTGGCCGCCGTCAAGGCGCTAGCCGAACTCGCCCAGGCGGAGACGTCGGATATCGTCGCCATGGCCTATGGCGGCGAATCGCTGCGCTTCGGCCCCGAGTACCTGATCCCGCGGCCGTTCGATCCGCGG